>JAWLBW010000427.1:2043-2513 GCA_041687475.1 bacterium | reverse complement strand
GTCCTATCTTCCCCCAACCGAGACGGACTTCACCCCGTGTCCTCAAAGGGGATGCGGGCATGATTTGCCAAGTCGGTCGGTCGTTCAGGCGCGTGTCTCATATTATGAGACAGTCCTAGCTTCCCCCACACCGAGACGGACTTCACCCCGTGTCCTCAAAGGGGATGCGGGCATGATTTGCCAGGTCGATCGGTCGTTCAGGCGCGTGTCTCATATTATGAGACAGTCCTATCTTCCCCCACACCGAGACGGACTTCACCCCGTGTCCTCAAAGGGGATGCGGGCATGATTTGCCAGGTCGATCGGTCGTTCAGGCGCGTGTCTCATATTATGAGACAGTCCGGCGACCGCAAGGGGACTCACTGAAAGTCCCGCATTCCGCGGTACTAGTTCGGCCCATTGCCCATATGCCTGGAAAGGGAGAACGGCTGGTCGTAGTCTGAGGCAGGGCTACGTGAATCGCCTTCGAT
>JAWLBW010000427.1:0-2033 GCA_041687475.1 bacterium | reverse complement strand
GGGGTCGGAGGTGAAGCCGTGCGGTGCGACTTGTAGATTACGAGTTTAGGATTTGGATTCCGCGCCGCGGCTTCATGTGCGACAATGGGAGGCGGGAGAGGCCGCGCGCGAAGGAGCACTTCATGAAGAAAGAACCGCGGGCCGATTGGGACCCGCACACCGAGTACGCGCAGCACGACCAACGTACCGCCTACGATAACATGCGGCAACGGTGCCCGGTTTCGTACAGCGATTTCATGCACTGGTCGGTCTTCCGGCACGCCGATCTGCGTCGCGTACTGGCCGATCCGCAGACTTTCAGCAATGCCGTATCGCAGCACCTTTCCGTGCCCAACGGCATGGACGCGCCCGAACACACGGCCTACCGCAGAATCATCGAGCCCTATTTCAGCGCCGAGAAAATGCAGGCTTTCGAACCGGTCTGCCGTAACATCGTCGTCGACCTGGTCGAACGCGTGGTGGCTCTGGGCGAAGCCGATCTCATGGCCGAAATGGCCGCGCCGTTCGCCGCCCGCGTGCAATGCGCTTTTCTCGGCTGGCCCGCCGAACTGCACGAAACCCTCATCGGGTGGACGCGGAAGAACTACGAAGCCACCCTGGCGCAGGATCGACAGGCGATGTCGGAGGTGGCCCGTGAATTCGAGCGGCTCATAGACGACATGCTCGAGCGCCACCGCGAAGCCGACGCGGGCCCCGACGACGACGTGACCGCCTCGCTCTTGCACGAAGAGGTATGGGGCCGCCCCCTCAGCAACGAAGAAATCGCCAGCATTCTACGTAACTGGACCGTGGGCGAAATCGGTACCATCTCGGCGTCGGTGGGCATACTCGCCCACTTCCTCTCGCATCACCCCGATATACAGGCACGGCTGCGCAACGACCCGTCGCTGCTGCCGGCGGCAAACGATGAAATTCTACGCATATACGGCCCCCTCGTCGCCAGCCGGCGGGTAACCACCTGCCCCGTCGAACTGGGCGGGCGTAGCTTGGCCGCGGGCGAACGGCTTTCACTCATGTGGATTGCGGCCAACCGCGACCCCGAGGTTTTTCCCGAACCCGACACGTTTCGTCTCGACCGAGACCCTGATCTGAACCTGCTGTACGGTGCGGGGGTGCACGTCTGCCCCGGCGCACCGCTGGCGCGCATGGAATTGCGTGTGGTCATGGAAGAACTGCTCGCGCGAACGTCGAACATCGCGCCCCTCGGCGACGACGGACCCACCCACGCCGCGTACCCCGGCAGCGGGTTCGCCACCCTGCCGCTTCGACTGACACGGTAGACGGC
Organism: bacterium; assembly: GCA_041687475.1. GTDB lineage: Bacteria > J088 > JAWLBW01 > JAWLBW01 > JAWLBW01 > JAWLBW01. Next base: position 748 of record JAWLBW010000427.1, on the reverse strand, counting down.
CGCGCCCGGCATTCGGCGACCGACCGGTAAAATGGTCGGTCGTCGGTCGTCCGAGCCGCTACATCGCCCAGGTGTTGACCGGCTGGAGTCAGCCGGTCAAATCTGCCCGAACGTGAGGCCCGCGTGCTGCGTCAGACGATCGATCAGCTTGACGCCGAACACGGTGGCGGGCGTCCAGAAGCCGCCGGGCTTGTCCTTCTTCGAAACGTCGAGCGCCAGGCAGACAGCCGCTTCGCCGAGCATCTTGGCGGTCGAGCCGTAACCCGGATCGCGATCGCCCGTAACCTTGACGGTCAGGCGCTCGCCGCTCGCGGTGGTACCGAGCAGACGAATGTCGAAGAAACCCTTTTCCTGCTGTTCGGGACTCGGACCTTCGCCCGGCTTGGGCACGGCGAAACGCGCAAGCAGCTTGCGGGTCGGGCCGACGGCGGCAGCTCCGAGAAAGATGCCCATGCCCGTGGCCATGGTGGTGGCCGCCACGCGCCCCTTCAGCCCTTTTCCGGTAAGCACGGCTTCGTCGTAGCGGAAATCGGCGCCGTAGGCATAGCCGTCGAGCGCGTTGCTGCGGTGCACCACCTTGGTGTTGATGGAAGCCATGACGAAGGGCCCCATCCACGCGTCGAAGTCCTTGTCCCGGGCGGCGAAGTTCACGAAGGGCTGGCGCGGCCGCTCGACGTCGCGCGGCCCGAACGCATAGGGGTCGAGCAGCACCTTGCGCAGCGACGGATTCGCTGCCAGTTCCTCGGCC
>JAWLBW010000426.1:0-2563 GCA_041687475.1 bacterium | reverse complement strand
GTTGAAATCGTCGTCCATGGCGTCTTCGACCTTGCCGGGCAGGTCGTCGACAGCGTACCAGAGCTCTTTCAGCGCGGCCGGAATGTCCTTGAGATTGAGGGGCGCCTCTTCCGGCACGATGCGCGCGCACTCGGCCAGCGCCGTATAGTAGCGTTCGAGCTGCTTTTCGGCCTCGGCCAGGTTCTTCAAGGTAAAGTCGATGGGCGTGCGGTAATTGGCCGACAGCAGAAACATGCGCACGGTTTCGGGGTGATACCGTTCGAGCACCTCGCGCACGGTCATGAAGTTGCCGAGGCTCTTGCTCATCTTCTCGGCGTTGACGTTCACGAAGCCGTTGTGCAGCCAGTGGTGGCAGAAGAGTTTGCCGGTGGCCTTTTCGCTCTGGGCAATTTCGTTTTCGTGGTGGGGAAAGACCAGATCGCGTCCGCCACCATGAATATCGAACGTCTCGCCGAGGTATTTCATGCTCATGGCCGAGCACTCGATATGCCAGCCGGGCCGACCGGGGCCCCAGGGCGATGGCCACGAGGGTTCGCCGGACTTGGCCTTCTTCCACAAAGCGAAGTCGAGCGGGTCGCGCTTCTTCAGGTCGATTTCGACGCGGCTGCCCGCTTCCATGCTCTCGCGGTCGCGGTTGCTGAGCTTACCGTACTCGTCGAAGGATTGAATGCTGTAATAGACATCGCCCTCGACCGCATAGGCGGCGTCTTTCTCGATGAGCTTTTCGATGAGGGCGATGATGTCGTCCATGTGCGTGGTCACGCGGGGCTTCACATCGGGTTCGGCCACGCCCAGATCGCGCATGTCGTCTTCGAACTCTTCGATGTAGTGCTCGGCAAGCTCGCCGGGGGCAATGTTGCGCTCGTTGGCGCGGGCGATGATCTTGTCGTCGACGTCCGTGTAATTGCGCACGTAGTTCACGCGGTAGCCGCGGTGCCGCAGATAGCGGGCGATGACGTCGAACACCACGGCCGCGCGGGCGTGGCCGAGGTGGGCCGAATCGTAGACGGTGGGGCCGCAGACGTACATGCCCACTTCGCCGTCGTTCATGGGTTTGAATTCGACCTTGTTGCCGGCCAGCGTGTTGTAGAGCTTGAGCGACATGAATACTCTCGCAGATAAAACTCAGGAACCAGGTTCGCCGTCGGACGCCACCATGTCGTACAGGGCGCGGCGCGGCGTATAAATCATCAGATACATCAGCCCGATGGCGCCCATGCTGTACCCGTACAGTCGGGGGGCTCCGATGAGCAGCAGCAGCATGCCCGAGGCAGCCATGACGTCGGCGCTTGACCAGGCAAGCAGGTGAAAGCGCGTCAGGCGACCCAGCACGGCATCCGGAGCGGTTACCCGTCGTGAACGCAGCGGCGTCATCCACACCTGGTGCATGAGCCGCATGGTGAAAATCAGCCCCACGACCACCAACATGATCACGGGGGCGGCCTTTGTCCAGTCGAGACGGTCGGCCAGCCGACCGTACCCGAGCATGCCCGCGGCAATGAGCAAGGGGGCGGCGGTAAGAAACCTGCCCCACAACTGCATCAGCCGGTGGCGATGCTGCTCGACCGGGCCCGGCACTCAGCTACCGAGGGCCAGGGTACAACGGCGAATCAGCTCTTCGACGCCGAGAATCGGACCGACCTTGCGCACGTCGGGGCCATGGGGACTTCCGATCATGGCCGCCCGCAACGGCATGTACAGCTTGCGTCCCTTGGCGCCGGTCTTGGCCTGCAGGTCGGCAATCATCTTCTCGATGGCCGGCTCGTCAAGCTCGCCCTTGTGCGCGCCCAGCTCTTCGCGGAAGGCGGCCAGCACGGCGGCCCCTTCTTCGAACACCTTGGCGGCCTCTTCGGTCGGGTTGAAGTCGGCAAGGGTGTCGACGCGCGAAGCGATATCGGCCAGTACTTCGACGTTGTCGTGGAACATCCAGGCGACTTCACGCACCCAGGCTTCACCATAGCGTTCGACGAGCTCATCATAACGGGGAAGGTAGGGGCGCGCGGCTTCCATGAACTTGTCCTGGGGAAGCTCGCGCAGATACAGCCCGTTCATCCACCTGAGCTTCTTGAAGTCGAAGATGGCGGCGGCCTTGTTCAGGCGCTCGATGGAGAATTCGCGCACAATCTCGTCACGGCTCATCTTCTCGCGGTCGTCGCCCGGCGACCAGCCGAGCAGTGACATGTAATTGAAGAGGGCTTCGGGCAGGTAGCCTTCGTCCATGAACTGGCGCACGGTAACAGCGCCGTGGCGCTTCGAGAGCTTGGCGCGGTCGGGGCCGAGAATCATGGCCATGTGGCCGAACTGCGGGGGTTCGTAGCCCAGCGCGCGGTATATGAGCACCTGCTTGGCGGTGTTGGTCAGGTGGTCTTCGCCGCGCAGCACGTGGGAGATCTTCATGGTCACGTCGTCGACGACCACGGCGAAGTTGTACATGACGCCGCCGTCGCTGCGGAAGAGCACGAAGTCGCCGCCCAGCGAATCGGCCTTGAACACCACCTCGCCGCGCACCATGTCCTGAATGACGATGTCGCCCGACTCGATGCGCAGGCGCACCACCTTCGAC
>JAWLBW010000425.1:0-2564 GCA_041687475.1 bacterium | reverse complement strand
CTGCGCCGTGCCATCGAGCAGGCCGAAGCCGACCGGGCCGACGCGCTTCTCATTCGCATCAACACGCCCGGCGGCATGCTGCAGAGCACCCGCGAGATCGTGAGCGCCATGCTCAACGCGCGGGTGCCCATCATTACCTGGGTGGCGCCATCGGGGTCCCATGCGGGCTCGGCCGGTGTTTTCATCACGATGGCGGGTCACGTTGCCGCCATGGCGCCCGGTACGAACATCGGCGCCGCCCATCCGGTCACGGGGCAGGGCGGCGATATCGAGGAACAGGGCGGCAAGGACCTGGCCACGAAGATTGAAGAAGACACCCGGGCCTTCGTCGAGAGCATTGCCCGCGAACGCGGCCGCAACGAAGCCTGGGCTGCCCGTGCGGTAACCGAATCGGTATCGGTGCCCGCGCATCGCGCCCTTGAACTCAATGTCATCGACTTGCTCGCCGCGAGTCGCGGCGAATTACTCCAGTCGGTCGACGGACGTGAAATCACCCTCGAAGGCGAGCCGCACGCCATGCGCACCGCCGGGGCCGAAGTGCGCCCCATCGAGATGACGTTGCGTCAGAAGCTTGTCGATTTTCTCGCCAACCCGAATGTCGCATACCTGTTGCTTACCCTGGGCTTTCTCGGCATTTACTTCGAACTCTCGAACCCGGGCGCCATTTTTCCGGGGGTCATCGGGGGGCTCTCTCTCGTGCTGGCCTTCGTAGCCATGCAGGTACTTCCTTTCAACGCCGGGGGGCTGGCCCTCATTGTCGTGGCCCTGGCCATGTTCGTGGCCGAGTTGTTCGTAACCAGTTTCGGGCTGTTGACCATCGGCGGCCTCATCAGTCTCGTGCTCGGCAGCCTGTTGCTGTTCGAGACGCCCGAAGCCAACCTTCGTGTCGACCTGGGCATCATCATCGGTGTTGCGGCCGCCGCCGTCGTGAGTGTGCTGACGGCAGGCTATCTCATTGCCCGTACCTTCGGTACCAAGGTCGAAACCGGTCGCGAGGGCATGATCGGCCGTGTCGGAGAAGCCCGCACCGACATCGGCGAGGTCGGAACCGTTTTTGTATTCGGAGAGCTCTGGAATGCCTCGGCTCGCACACCCTTGTCAAAGGGGCAACGGGTGCGAGTGGTTGCCGTCGAAGGACTCAAGCTCATTGTTGAATCTGCAGAGGGAGAAGAACGTGCCTGATTTGCTACCACTCATAGTTTTTGCCGTCATCATCGGCGGCATCGTCGCCAGCGCCCTGCGCATTCTGAACGAATACGAACGCGGCGTGGTCTTTCGTCTCGGCCGCATTGCCGGGGTCAAAGGACCGGGCCTCATCATTCTCATTCCCTTCATCGATAAGATGGTGAAGGTCAGCCTGCGTACGGTCACCCTCGACGTGCCCGGCCAGGACGTCATTACCCGCGACAACGTTTCGGTCAAGGTCAACGCCGTCATTTACTTCCGCGCCATCGACCCGCAGCGCGCCATTCTCGAAGTCGAGAACTACCTGTACGCCACCAGCCAGCTGGCGCAGACCACGTTGCGCAGCGTGTGCGGCCAGGCCGACCTCGACGATTTGCTGAGTGAACGCGAAAAGCTGAACGCCGACCTGCAGAGCATTCTCGACAAACAGACCGACCCGTGGGGAATCAAGATCAGCGCCGTCGAACTGAAGCACATCGACCTTCCGCAGGAAATGCAGCGCGCCATGGCCCGGCAGGCCGAAGCCGAGCGTGACCGCCGCGCCAAAATCATTTCGGCCGACGGCGAATACCAGGCTTCGACCAAGCTGGCCGAGGCCGCCGAAATCATGAGCAAGCACCCCGAAACGCTGCAGCTGCGCTATCTGCAGACGCTCAACGAAATTTCGAGCGGAAACAACTCGGTCACGATTTTTCCCGTTCCCATCGACCTGATTACGCCGTTTCTGAAAAAATCGTAAGCGTGCATTCGCTTTTGTCACGGGGCCGTCGCTGGTCGACGGCCTTTCTTTTCGTAGTCTTACTCTCGCTTCTACTGCCCCGAGCGGCCGAGGCGGCGGCCGTCGTACGCGTGCGTATTGCCGAGGCCGGCGAAATCACCCTGCGGGGAAAGCTTCGCTTCGAAGGCGTCGACGGGGCCGGCCTGGCAGACTCACTGTCGGTCAAAACATCGGGGCGGGGCCTCAAACTGAACGGTAGCGCCGACCGGGGGCCGGTCGGCGTGCACGCCGTCACCGGTAACATCGAATACCGGGGAAACAAGTATCGCGGACACATCAGCCTCGAGTCGGTTGGCGGAAAGGTGCGGGCCGTCAACATCGTCGACCTCGACGATTATCTGTCGTCGGTGCTGGGCAATGAAATGAATCATACCTGGCCCATCGAGGCACTCAAGGCGCAGGCCGTGGTTGCCCGCAGCTACGTGGCCGTGCGGGCTTCTGCAGGCAGGCAGCGTGCCTACGACGTCGACGCGACCGTGATGTCGCAGGTTTACCGGGGCCAGACCGGCGAGCACATCAGCACCAGGCTTGCCGTGGCAGACACGGCGGGCGAGGTGCTCGCCACCGAAGCCGGCATCGTCGAAGCATTCTTCCACAGTTC
>JAWLBW010000424.1:0-2588 GCA_041687475.1 bacterium | reverse complement strand
GTTGAAATAGTCGTCGACCACGCACACCCGATCGCCGCCGCCCTGCAGGTACTCGTATACCAGATCGACCGCACTCTCGAAGGGCGTTCTTTCCAACGGCTCGAAGTGCTTCTGCGCCGGATGCAGAAAGACCATGCCGGTGAAGTCGTAGGCGTTCTCGGGGGGCACGCCTTCTTCAATCCAACTCTGGCAACGGCCCTTTTCAAGGGGAACGGCTTCCAGCGCCAGTTGCGACAGCATGCCCCCACCTTCGCGAAGCGACTCGCGTATGTAGGGCAGGGCCCGTTCGTCAAGCTCGATACGTCGTAGGCTGGTCATATGCCTCCTCACTCTGAACATACCGCAATGGCCCCCCACAGGGGATCGTCGAGCCGTAGCCGGGCCGGCCCTTGCACCGGCACATACAAGAAAGGCCCGGCATGCGCCGGGCCCTTGATAAAACGCGTCGGTATCCGGGAATCACTCGCCCGGAACGGGCGCTGAGGCTTCGATGAGGCGGGCATGACCGTAGCGGGCAATCCACCCGGCGGCCCATTCCTGGTTCCCCTGGGTGGGCTTCTCGACGCCGTCCAGCAGGTACCAGTCGCCTTGTACGCGGTCACGATTTACATTCAAAATCATGTAGCCCCGCTGCGCAAGGTTGGCAAACCGCAGATGAGGGTTCTCGTCGTAAAGTGCCTGCATGATGGTTTCGCTCGACATGCCGGGCAGGCCGGGCGAGCTCACGCCGGGCACCACGAACTCGACGGCTACGTTGTCGGTGTCGGGATCGTAGTCGGGGTTGAGCGGATCGCGGGTGAGGTCGAAGGCCCAGCTGGTGTGAATGTCGCCGGTCAGGACGACGACATTTTCGTCCTTCTCTTCGATCATGCCGAAGAGACGCTCGCGTGCGGCTGTGTAACCGTCCCACTGGTCGGCGTTGATGGGCCCGCCGCCGAGCAGAAGGGGCGCCACCATGACCTGCTGGGCAATGATTTCCCAGCGGGCCGTTCCCTGCAGCAACTCCTGTCGAAGCCAGTTTTCCTGCTCGACGCCGAGAAGCTGACGGCCGGTGCTGTCGTCGAATCCGTTCTGCTCGTCACGACCGGCGATGCGGGTGTCGAGGAAGATCAGGTCGGCCAGCTCACCATACTGAACGGCGCGATAGATGTGGCCGTTTCCGGTATCACGAATGGGCATCCACTCGAAGTAGGCCTGATGGGCGGCCGCTTTACGTGCAGCCCAATCGCCTTCGCCGTCGTCGTGATTCTGGGCGCCGTCGGCGTAGGCGTCATTGGCGGTTTCATGGTCGTCCCAGATGGTGTACATCGGGTGGGCCTGGTGTATCGCCTGCAGGTTCGGGTCGCGACGATATTGACCGTAGCGGGTACGATAGTCGTCGAGCGTGATGATTTCGTGGGGGGGCTCGTGCTCGCGCTCGCTGCCGTAGGAACCCGAGCCGTACTCATAGATGTAGTCGCCCAAGTGCAGCACGGCGTCGACGTCTTTACGCTCGGCAATGTGGCCGTAGGCGAAAAAGTGACCGTGTGCGTAGCTCGAGCACGAAACAACGGCGAACCGGGCGCAGCGGGCGCCTTCGGCGCCGGGGGCCAACCGGGTCTTGCCCACCGGCGATGTGCGGCCGAGGGCATGGAAGCGGTAGAAGTAATCGCGGCCCCACTGCAATTCCTTGATATCGACCTTGACGGTGTAGTCGACTGAGGCATCGGTGGTCACTTCGGCGGCGGCGACACGCTGGGCGAACGCCTCGTCCAGGGCGACTTCGAAGAAGACCGGAATGGTAACCGGCTGTTCGCTTGCAGGGCTTACGCGGGTCCAGATAATCACGTCCGAATCGGTCGGGTCGCCGCTGGCCACGCCGTGCTGGAAGAGCGTTTCCGGGCCCTGGGCGCCTGCGTGGGTGTAGGTGGGCAGGCCGGTGGGCAGCGGCGTCAGGCTCGTCGGGTCGAAGGGAATCGTGCACGACGTTTCCGTTTCGACGAGGTCGAGGGTTTCGGTCGCGCAGGCCGAAAAGGATACGCCGAAAGCCAGCAGGCCGAAGGCCGGGGCCAGGCGTTGGAAGAAGGACTTGGTCGACATAAGGCTCCTCGCAGCTGTTCGCTTTCCACAGCATGGTCGCGAACGGTTACCGCAATGTTTCGAGGCGGCCCATTTACCATACGCCGGGTAAGCACCTGCCGCCCAAAATTGGTGACCTATATGGTGTCCAGAGAGCGGGCAAAATGCAAACCGGAAACGGAGAGCCCAGATCGCAGATCCCAGATCGCAAAGCTGGGAAGGGCTGCAGTGTCCGAGATGTCTTTTCCTTTCCGCGTTCCGAGTTCCGCGTTCCGCGTTTCGAGTTCCGCGTTCCTCGTTCGGTTTACTTGTCGACAACCACCCGGCACCGCGGGCGCGACACGCAGGCGAGAATGTAGCCGCTCTCACGCTCGGCGGGCGTGAGGCCTTCGGTGTCGGGCATGTCGACCTCGCCTTCGAGCAATTGCAGCCGGCAGGTTCCGCATTCGCCCACTTCACAGGCGAAGTCCAGATCGACTCCCTGGCGCAGGCCCGCCCGTAGAATGGTCTCGCCCGGTTCTACCGTGAAG
>JAWLBW010000423.1:0-2603 GCA_041687475.1 bacterium | reverse complement strand
CCGTGTCTCATATTATGAGACAAACCACGGAAACGAGTTTTCCCCGGGAAGGAAGCCGTGTCTCATATTATGAGACAAACCACGGAAACGAGTTTTCCCGGGAAGAAGCCGCGTGTCTCATATTATGAGACAAAACGATTTGGTGTTCGGGCCTGAAAGCGCCGAAAGTCCGAGGGTCTGACCGTCTGACCGTCTGATGGTCTGACAGTCTGAAGGTCAGAAGGTCTCAAGGCATGCCGGGCTCACCGACCTCACCGCCTCGATGTGAACATCGGCCAACTCCGGAAATCGAGCGCTGCCCTTTCGGAAGCGCTCCGGTACGGCTACCATGTTGAACGAAACACGAGCGTTGCCCCGGCACGTTCCCGCATTTATGACTGGAGGAAGCTTTGGCTGATCTGAAAGGAAAGACTCTGTTCATCACCGGCGCGAGCCGTGGTATCGGTAAGGCAATCGCCCTGCGCGCCGCCCGCGACGGCGCCAATGTCGTCATTGCCGCCAAGACCGCCGAACCCGATCCCCGCCTACCGGGCACCATTTACACCGCCGCCGAGGAAATCGACGCCGCGGGCGGCACCGCGCTGGCCGTGGTCTGCGACATTCGCTTCGAAGACCAGGTGCAGGCAGCCGTCGACAAGGCCGTACAGCGATTCGGCGGCATCGACATTCTCGTCAATAACGCCAGCGCCATCAGTCTGACCGACACGCAGTCGACCACGATGAAGCGTTACGACCTGATGAACGGTGTGAACGCACGCGGCACGTTCCTGTGCTCGAAACTCTGCATTCCGCACCTGAAGCAGGCCGCGAATCCCCACATTCTCACGCTCTCGCCCCCGCTCAACCTTGAACCGCGCTGGTTCGCCCCTCACGTCGCCTACACGATGGCGAAGTACGGCATGAGCATGTGCGTACTGGGCATGTCCGAAGAGTTCAAGGGCGACGGTATTGCCGTGAACGCCCTGTGGCCGCGCACCACCATCGCCACAGCCGCCGTGCAGAACCTGCTCGGAGGCGACGAAATGATGAAGTCGTCGCGCAAGCCCGAAATCATGGCCGACGCTGCGCACGCAATCTTCATCAGCGACAGCCGCGACCCGAAGAACACGGGTAACTTCTACCTGGATGACGACGTGCTGAAGGCCGCCGGCGTGACCGATTTCGACCAGTACGCCAACGAGCCCGGGCACGACCTCATGCCCGATCTCTTTCTGTAAGCAATATTCCGGGGCGCTCCCTCGATACGTTTTCGGGGGAGCGCATACCTTTCTTCGTGCCGAATCTTCCAGAGTAATCGCCATGAAAACGATTATTTTCGCCCTTACCGCCTTCGCCCTCTACATGGTTACTCCGGTAATGGCCGCAGACAATGAAGTACCGCGTGAAGACTGGGTTTCCCAGATGAGCGACCTGCTTCCCGCTGCTCTCTGTCAGGATGGCTCGTGGTTCCGCAGCTGCTTCACCAGCAGCGCCGCCCAGTGTCACGATACGGCTACCACCGCCACCGCCTCTTGCCTGCGCCAGTACGAAAAGCAGATACCGGCCACCTTGGTTCAGCCGCGCGACGGTACGAAGTGGGGTCAGAAGGTAGGCGAGTGCGCCGGCACCCTGTTCGAGCAGCAGCGCAAGAACCAGCGAGTCAACAGCGAAGCCTGCAACGACGTAACCCGCTGGCGATAACGATCTGCTGTTCAGCGCATAATCGGGGCGGGAAAAATGTCAGCTTGGGGGAGAAAAGCGGCGCGAGAAGGCGCGGAACTCCCTGAACAGCCCCACCGGCCCCTTCCTTCGCATCGCCATGAGCGCGGGCGTCACCCCCACCACGGCGCCGCCGACCAATGCCGAAATAGCCACTTCATCGACGAACCGGCTTCCGGCTATCGGCTTTCCCCCGAGCCGACCAAGGAAGGCATCGAACGTGTTGCTCGCGCGGTTGGCGAAATTGGCCAGGCGAATGACGGCCCGTATGTCTTCGCGCTCGCAGGTCAGGAATGTGTCGCGAAAGCGGCGGTCTATGTCGGGCTCGACGCTCCCGAAATTTTTTCGTACCCAGTCTTCGGCAAATTCGGCAGCCATGTGCATGCGCCGATCGAGCCGATCGAGGTCGAGGTGCTCGAGGTTACGGATTTCTTCATCGGATACGCCTTCGAGGCGCGCCCAGTTCTGGTGCATATAGCTGCAGTAACGGCAACGATTGACGGCGCTCGTGGCGACCCACAGCCGTTCGCGGAAATCGCCTTCCATCGAGCCGTTCAGGTACACCCGCATCAACCTTGGCGATAGTGACGCCAGCATGGCGCTTTCGCGCACCAGCTCGGGCAGGCGAAAGACCGGCTTGGCGGGCGCCCTTCCCGTTCCGGCAGGTTTCTTCTTGGAAAGTAGTTTCATATCGTTCCCCTTACCTACCCCCGACCGATTCGCAGGTCGTGTACGCGCCCCCTGAATGGGGACCGAAATACCCCCGACCGGTTCGTAAGTCATTATCGTGCCCCCTGGAAGGGGGCCACAGTTGACTCTTTCCCAAGGCTGACGACCTTGTCAATCATAGCTTCTCGGCTTCCTTGCAACTCCAAACGAGAGGCCCCCTTTCAGGGGGCAAGTGA
>JAWLBW010000422.1:0-2623 GCA_041687475.1 bacterium | reverse complement strand
GGGCCCGGCCTGCGGTGCCCTCCACCGGTTGCAGGAAGCCAGGGTAGAAGACCGGTCGCCCTTACCTCACGGATTCGGAGGAGGCGCCGCGGCTTCGCCCAGCGTCTTCGCCGTGTCGCCCACCGTCCACTCGTCGCTCAGGTCGACCGGCTTGAGGTTTCGCACGGCCGGCCCCGTGATGACCTCGCCGTCGGTCGAGAAGCGCGAGCCGTGGCAGGGGCAGTCCCAGGTCTTGCCCGCGGTGTTCCACCTGACCAGGCAGCCCACGTGCGTGCAGACGGCCGACACGGCCCGTACATTGCCTTCATCGTCCTTCGAGACGGCCACGGGTTGTCCCTTGTGGTGCACGAGCATGCCGTCGCCGGCTTCGAGGCGGCCGACTTCGCCGACCTCGTGCACCTCGCCCGGCCGCGCCACAAACTCCCTGGCGACGTGCAGACCGTATTCGACCATGGTCTTCAGGCCCTTGCGGCGGTTCGGATCGAACAGCTCGGCGAACTCGTTCTCGCGGCCCACGATGAGGTCGGCCAGAATCCGGCCCGAGAGCGCGCCGAAGGTCAGCCCGGTGCCCGAAAAGCCCGCTGCCAGGTAGTGATTGCCGCGGCGACGCCCGATGTACGGCAAGCCGTCAAGCGTCTCGACAACCTGCCCGTACCAATGGTGGGTTTCGCGCGGTTGGGGATGAATGGCCCGCCGGCAGAAAGCGCGCAGCAGGTCGAGCTGGTCCCTTTCGCTGGCCTTGCCCCCCGTATGCGTGTCGGCGCCACCGACGATGAGATGATCGCCGTGCGTACGAAGGTAATGGTAGGGCGAGAGGTTGTCGTAGTAAAGTCCGTCGCCTACGTCGTAAGTGCCCTCGAGGGCCAGTGCGTAACTCAGGTAGGGCTGCAGCTTGATGGAAATTCGCACTTCCTCGAAGGGATAGTTCGTCTGAAAACAGTAATGCTCGGCCCTGATGCGTCCGGAGCGGGTGTGAATGCCACGTCGGTCGACACCCGTGACCCGTGAGTGTTCGAACACATGCGACCCGTCGCCGGGAATGCGTGCCGCCACCTGGTACAGGAACTTCAGGGGATGGAATTTCGCCTGCTCGTCGACCCGGTAGGCCTTGACATGGGGAAAGCGAACGGCGTCTTCGGTAAAGTCGACCTTCATGTGGTGAAGGGCTTCCATCTCGTGTTCCAGCTCACGCAGGTGATCGCCGTCGGGGGCGTACTTGTAGGCCGGTACGCGCCGGAAATCGAAGTCCATGCCCTCGCCGGTCAGGAATCTTTCGATGAGCGCGATGCCCTGCATCTGCGCCTCCCATACCTGCCGCGCCCCCCGCGTTCCGAACCGTTTGCGTAGCTGGTGATAGGGTTCGTCGGTAAGCGCCGTAAGATGGGCCGTGGTGTGTCCGGTCTGCCCGCCGCCGATTTCGGCGGCCTCGACAAGCGCAACCTTCAACCCGGCCTTCTTGAGATACCAGGCCGTCAACACCCCGGCGATGCCGCCGCCGACCACGGCGACGTCGACATGAAGATCGCCCGGAACCGGTGGATAAGATTCATGTTTCTCGACCGTCTGCAGCCAGAAAGACTCGCTCATTTTGCCTCCCTTCCTGCTACCATTAAGCAGTGCGCCTCACTTGTATTGAACTGCCGGAGCCGACTGTGCCGGCACTTCGCCGGTACGAGTTGCAAGTCGACAAAGGGCTGCACAAACGGCCTGCGAAAGGGGTATACTCTCTAACGTGACCGCCACCATCATTCAGATTCTTCTGATTCCCCTCTTCATACTTCTGAACGGCTTCTTCGCCGGCGCCGAGCTGGCGATTCTTTCGGCGCGCCGTAACTACCTGTCCGAGAAGGAACAGAAGGGAAGCCGAAGCGCCCGGCTGGCTCTCAAGCTCAAGAGCTCGCCCGAGATGTTTCTGCCCACCGTGCAGATCGGTATTACCATCGTGGGCTCGATTGCCTCGACCATCGGCGGTGCGACGCTCGTCGAAGGGTTGCGTGAAAACCTCGCACCGTACGTGGGCCCTCGCGCCGGACAGGCCCTGTCGATTCTCATCGTCGTAGGCACCATCTCCTACATCACGCTGGTCATCGGCGAGCTGGCCCCCAAAAACATTGCTCTTCGCTTTGCCGAGCAGTACTCGCTCGTGCTTGCCCGACCCATGACAATGCTGCAACGTGCGACCTGGCCGCTGGTCAAGCTGCTCGACCTGTCGACCGGCCTGGTGCTCGCACCCTTCGGCGGAAAGGCGACCAGCATCGACAAGGTAACGCGCGAGGAACTGCGTAACGTGCTCTTCGACGCCTATCACCAGGGCATTTACACGAACACCGAGCGCGCCATTCTCGCGAGTGCCATCGAAATGGTCAATCGCATCGTGCGCGACATGACCGTACCCCGGCACGAGGTGGCCACGGCCGCACCGACGGTTACCCTGGGCGAGCTTACCGATCTCATCATGGGCTCGCAGGTGCCCTTCGCCATTCTCTACGACTCGCGCACCGACCAGGTACACGGTCTGTTGAGCTGGCAGGACGTCTTCAGCGGCAACCCCGACGAAAAAGCCATTCGCCGCTCTTCCCGCCTGGTGTACGTTCCCGAATCTGCGCCGCTGCCCAAAGCGATC
>JAWLBW010000421.1:0-2684 GCA_041687475.1 bacterium | reverse complement strand
CACCAGTACGGACACGCCGTCGATGTCGTGCCCACCCTGTACGAATGCCTCGGTATCGAACCGCCCGAGACGGTACGGGGCTATACGCAGAGTCCCATCGAAGGCGTGAGTTTTCGCCAGACATTCGAAGACGCCGATGCCCCGACCGCCAAGGTGGCGCAGTTCTACAGCATGCTCGGCTCACGCGGCATCTGGTACCAGGGCTGGCATGCGAATACCCTGCATCCGACCCTTGTGGGCTGGAGCAACTTTACGCGGGATGAATGGGAACTGTATCGACTCGACGAAGACCGCAATCAGATGCGCAATGTGGCCGCCGAGCACCCGGAGAAATTAGAGGAGTTGAAGAACGTATGGTTCATGCTGGCCGGTCGGTACGACGGACTACCCCTCGACGATCGAACACCGGTCGAGATTCTGGATAACGATCGACCTCGGGCGGGTGAACTGCGCGATCGCCATACCTACTATCCGGGCATGCTGCCGGTTCCTGAGGCGGTTGCCGCCAACATTCGCGGCCGCTCCTTCAACATTGCCGCCGAAGTCACCCTCGATGATACGGCCGCCGAAGGGGCTCTCTTCGCCCAGGGCGGACGCTTCGGCGGACACGCCCTGTTTCTGAAAGGGGGCCGTTTGTACTACGAGTACAACTGGCTGGGCGAAATACGCCAGAAGCTCGTCTCGCCCGACCGTATCTCGGCCGGTTCGCACGTTCTCGGTCTGCGCTTCCGTCTTGAAGGACGCGAAGGCTCGTCGTTCGTCGGTGCGGCAGCCCTGTATGTCGATGGCGATAATGTCGCCGAGCAGCGCATACGGACACAACCGGGTCATTTCGCGCTGACCGGCGAGGGGCTGTGCGTGGGGCGTGATACCGGTCAGCCGGTATCCGACGAATACGAAACGCCCTTCGAGTTCCACGGCGGCCGCATCAAACAGGTAACGGTCGACACGAGCGGCGTGCGCTATCGCGACATGGTCAAGGAGCCTGCCTTCGCCCATGTCGACGAAGAGTCGTTCGATGCGGTCGTGAAGCAGTCGGAGGCCATGTTCGCGAGGGATTGACGGTGATGCGGGCGTGAGGCCGGCTGTCAGCCGTTGATTTCCGAGAGGTATGAGAGCTGCGTAGGCAGAGTGGGTTCGTGTGATGAACATGCGCCGTCTGGGTTTCCATAGGCGGGGGTGGGTCATGGCGGCGGCGCTAATTGTGTTGTGCGGCGCATCAAGAGCCGCGGCACAAGAGATCGAGCCCCGCGCTTACGCCAACGCCCCGGTCGGTGTCAATTTTCTCATCGCCGGCTATGTTCACACCGAGGGCGGCGTTACGGTCGATCGCAATTTACCTGTCGAAAACCCGGCTCTCAGTACGTCGAGCGGGCTTCTTGCGTACGCTCGCATTCTCGATATCGGGGGGCTTTCGGGCAAGCTCGACGTCGTTCTGCCCTACACGTTCATGTCGGGCAAGGCCGAACTCGATGGCCGGCTCCTGCGACGCGAGGTTCACGGACTTGGCGATGCTCGTTTCCGACTTTCGGTCAATCTGCTCGGTGCGCCTGCCGTCACAACCGAGGAGTTTGCAGCTTACGAACAGGACCTCATCGTCGGGGTCAGTCTACAGGTAGCGGCGCCCACCGGTCGGTATGACAGTTCCCGGTTGGTCAATATCGGGACCAATCGCTGGGCGTTCCGGCCGGAAATCGGTATTTCAAAGAGGTTGGGAAATCTGACACTCGAAGGCATGGCGGCCGTGCATCTCTACACCGACAACGACGAATTCTTCGGAGAGCGAACCCGTGCGCAAGCGCCCATATTCTCGGCACAGGGCCACGCCATCTATCGCTTCGGCAAGGGAGTCTGGGCATCGACAGGTCTGAACTACTTTGTCGGGGGCCGTACTACCGTCGACGGCACCTTGAACGCCGACCTGCAACAGAACTGGCGATTGGGAGGCACGCTGGCGGTTTCACTCGACAGGCGTAACTCCATCAAGCTCGACCTCGGCACTGGACTGGCCGCTCGTACAGGAAACGACCTCGACCTCGTCGGCATTGCATTCCAGCGCCGCTGGGGCGGAGGCTTGTGACCCTCACAGCGAAATTCAACTTGATGAGCCTCCGTGTAGTTTCTCCTGCCCCGAGGCAAACGAGCTGTCTGCCGGCGCCGGGTGGGTGCAGGTACTGAATACCCCGAAAATGAAAAGGGGCTTATCATTCTTTCGGAGGGCCATTGTCGAATGATGTATCGGTGACCTGTTTCGATGACTTCCCGACGCGAGCAGAAACGCCGTACCCATGAGCCGCCGGCATTGCACCTGCGGGCCAGGTTTTTCCTGTCCATTGCGCTCGGCGTCGTGGCGGGCTTTCTCCTGCCCGAGGGAACGCATCGCTACATTCGAATCCTGACCGCCTGGGATATCGGCGGCGTTCTCTTTGCCCTGTCGCTCTGGCGGCCCCTGCGCCATGACGTTACCGAGTGGGTCATACCCACCCTGCATCACGTGTCGACCCGGTTCTTCCTGGTCGTGTTGCTTGCCATGGTGGTCAGCCTGATTGCGACCGGGCTCATGCTGAGTGACTTGCAATCGTTACCGACACGTCAGCGTAACGCGCACATCGGGCTTTCCCTGCTGGCGGTATTCAATACGTGGATGCTGACCAACATCGTTTACGGGTTCTGGTATGCATACA
>JAWLBW010000420.1:0-2729 GCA_041687475.1 bacterium | reverse complement strand
CCGATGGGTGCGTAAGGTCGTTTCTTTTTCCGAGCAGACGAGTTTATGGGACGCATTTTCGAAGCACGCAAGCATACGATGTTCGCCCGGTGGGACCGGATGGCGAAGCAGTTCACCCGTATCGGCAAGGACATTACCATTGCCGTCAAGGCGGGCGGCCCCGACCCCGATTCGAACCCCGCCCTGCGTCGCGTCATCCAGAACGCCAAGGCCGTAAACATGCCCAAGGACCGCATCGAGGGCGCCATCAAGCGCGCGAGCGGCAAGGACATGGCCGACTACCAGGAGGTCATGTATGAAGGCTACGGTCCCCACGGCATCGCCATCATCGCCGAAACCGCCACCGACAATCCCACCCGCACCATCGCCAACATTCGGGCCCACTTCAACAAGGGCGGCGGCAGCGTGGGCACCAGCGGAAGCGTGAGCTTTCAATTCAAGAAGATGGGCGTGTTCACGATCAGCCCTGATGGGGTCGACCAGGACGAACTCGAACTCGAACTCATCGACCACGGCCTCGAGGAAATGGGCGAGAGCACCGGCGAGAAGGGCGAAGATATCCTTGTTATCCGTTGTGACTTCAACGAGTTCGGCACCATGCAGAAGGCGCTCGAAGATCGGAAGATCACGCCCCTCAGCGCCAATGTCGAATGGATTCCGGCTACCACCATCGAGCTTTCCGACGAGCAGGCGCAGGAAGTGTTGAGCCTGGTCGACCGCCTCGAGCAGGACGACGACGTGCAGCAGGTCTTTCACAACCTGAAGTAATGGCCTCTGACTCCCTTCGTTTTCGGCGCAGGTGCAGAGGCAGGAAAGTACAGCGAAAATCTTGAAGGGGAAGGCTTGGGCCTTCCCCTTTTCGCTTCGACCGATTGTCGCAGTCCGGGCGATTCGGTAGAATGGCGCTTTCTCTCTGCGAAGGCGACCCATGCGTATCGAAGGCCCATGGTTCAAGGACGAAGAAGGACGCACCCTCCTGCTACGCGGCGTGAATCTGGGCGGAAGCAGCAAGGTTCCCACCACGCCCGACGGGGCAACACATCGACGCGAAGGCTTTTTCGAACATCGCGATGTTTCCTTCGTCGGACGGCCGGTCGGCCTCGACGAAGCCGACGCCCACTTTTCCAGGTTGAAGCGCTGGGGCTTTACCTTCCTTCGCTTTCTGACCACCTGGGAGGCTATCGAGCACGCCGGGCCCGGACAGTACGACGAGGCCTACCTCGATTATCTCGAGGCGGTCGTACGGAAAGCCGGTGAGCACGGGTTGCGGCTCTTTATCGACCCCCATCAGGACGTGTGGAGCCGGTTCACCGGCGGCGACGGCGCGCCCGGGTGGACGCTCGAAGCCGCAGGCCTCGACATGCAGCGCTTCCGGGAAACGGGAGCCTCCATCGTGCACGCCACCCACGGCGACCCCTTTCCTCGCATGATCTGGCCGACCAACGGTACCAAGCTGGCGGCCGGCACCATGTTCACCCTTTTCTTCGGTGGCAATGATTTCGCTCTGGGTACCATGGTCGACGGCGAGCCTGTGCAGGAATACCTCCAGCGCCATTACATCGGCGCCGTTACGCAGGTGGCGAAACGCTTGCGCGGTCTCGATTGCGTGATCGGCTACGACACGTTGAACGAGCCGCTGCCCGGGTTCATCGGCTGGGAAGACCTGCATCGGCCGGGCGGAGTGCTGCGACTGGGCGATACCCCCACTCCTTACCAGACCATGCTGCTTGGTTCGGGTATTCCACAGGAGGTCGATCGGTACGCCATTACGCTACGCGGCCTGCAGCCTCGTGGAAAGCGGCTTCTCAACGAAGGGAAGGTTTCGGCATGGCTGCCCGGGCATACGTGTATCTGGCGTGAAAACGGCGTCTGGGACATCGACGGGGGAGGAAGGCCGCGGTTGCTGCGCCCCCGCCATTTCTCCCATGTCGGCGGCCGAAGAGTGAACTTTGAAAACGACTACTTCCTTCCCTTCGCCAGGCGGTACCTCGAGGCCATTCGTAAAGTCGACGATTCGGCGGTTCTGTTTCTTGAGACAGAAGCCGCCAAGGCCCCGCCGCGATGGCCTTCAACCGACCGCGTAGCCTTCGCCCCCCATTGGTACGACGCTTTTCTGCTTATGACCAAGCGGTACTATTCGTGGCTCGGAGTCGACTTTCGAACCGAGAAACCCGTCATCGGCAAATCGGCCGTGCGTAATTCGTTTGCGGCGCAGCTGGGCACCCTGAAGGCTATGTCGAGGGAAATGGGATCCGTCCCGACCCTGATCGGCGAGTTCGGCATACCTTTCGACCTGCACGGCGGCAAGGCCTTTCGCACCGGCGATTACCGGAAACAGATCGCGGCGCTCGACCGCAGCTTTCGTGCTGTCGAAGACAACCTGCTGCACTGCACCTTGTGGAACTATACGCCCGACAACACCCACGAACGGGGCGACGGCTGGAACGGCGAAGACCTGTCCATCTACAGCCTCGACGACCGCAGGGGCACGGGCGAAATCGACGACGGCGGACGCGGGCTTGAAGCGGCGGTGCGCCCTTACCCCCGGGCCACGGCGGGCGAACCCATGGCCATGTCGTACGATCGGCGACGCGGTCGGTTCACCTATCGCTTCCGCTCCGACCCGGCCGTAGCGGCGCCTACCGAGCTGTTCATTCCCGAGCGAATCTTCGGCAGCGACTTCCGGGTAAAAGCGAGCTCCGGCAGATTCGAACGCAGTGCGGGCGAAC
>JAWLBW010000419.1:0-2742 GCA_041687475.1 bacterium | reverse complement strand
GCCTTCGGCGCCGCCGATCGCAGATCCCAGATCGCAGATTGCAGAGCGCAAATCGCAAAGGAGGAGCCCTGCAGCACGTATGCAATTGCCCACTCCCCTCGGGGAGTATTGACCTGCGTGCACTTCGGTGAGGGGGCAACCGGTGAGGCGCCTTCGGCGCCGCCGATCGCAGATCCCAGATCGCAGATCGCAAAGCTCAGGAAGCGTGCTGCACGTATGCAGTTGTGCTTGTTCCGCCGTCCGCCGTCCGCCGTCCGTCGTCTGCCTTACGCCACGTACACAGCCTTGATATTCACGAACTCACGAATGCCGAACGCCGCCAGCTCGCGGCCGTAGCCAGATTCCTTCACGCCGCCGAAGGGCAGGCGGGGGTCGCTGCGCACGAAGGTGTTGACGAAGCAGGCGCCGGCGTCGAGCGCCGTACGGGCGATGGCTTCACCGCGGGCCTTGTCCTTCGTGAAGACGGCCGCGCCGAGGCCGAAGACGCTGTCGTTGGCGAGGGCAAGGGCTTCCGCCTCATCTACTGCGGGAATGATGGCGGCCACCGGTCCGAAGAGTTCCTCATCGAAGGCCGGCATGCCTTTGCGCACATCGGTTAACACGGTCGGCGGATAGAACGCGCCGGAGCCCTCGGGCTTTTCTCCACCCAGAAGCAGTCGGGCTCCGGCATCGAGGCTTTCGCGTACCTGACGGTGCAGGTCGTCGCGCAGGTCGGTGCGTGCCTGCGGGCCGACTTCCACCCCGTCTTTGAGGGGGTTGCCCATGCGCTTGGTCTTCATGATTTCCACATAACGGCGTTCGAACTCTTCGCGCACGCTTTCGACGACGATGAAGCGCTTGGCGGCGATGCAGCTCTGCCCGCTGTTGATGAGGCGGCTGTAGACGCAGGTTTCGGCGGCTTTCTGCAGGTCGGCGTCTTCGAGAACGACGTAGGCGTCGCTTCCCCCCAGCTCGAGCACGGTTTTTTTCAGCATTTCACCGGCTTTACGCGCCACCGCCTTGCCCGCCGCGGTGCTGCCGGTCAGAGTTACCGCCCGCACGAGGGGATTTTCGATGACCGCATCGACCTTCGACGAGCCGATGACCAGAGTGTGGAAGATGTCGGGGGGAAAGCCTGCTTCCGCAAAAATCGCTTCGATGGCCAGGGCGCAGCCTTGCACGTTCGACGCGTGCTTGAGCACGGCAGCGTTCCCCGCCATGAGACCGGGCGCCGCAAAGCGGAAGACCTGCCAGAAGGGGAAGTTCCACGGCATGACGGCGAGAACGACGCCCAGGGGCTGGAAGGTAACGAAGCTGTGCGATGCGTCGGTGGGCGCTTCCTCATCGCGCAGAAAGGCTTCGGCGTGGTCGGCGTAGTATTCGCAGACCGTGGCGCACTTTTCGGCCTCGCCGATGCCCTGGGCCAGCGGTTTACCCATTTCATCGGCCATGAGCCGGCCGAACTCTTCCTTGCGCTCGCGTAGGATGGCGGCGGCCCGGCGCATCTTTTCGGCCCGTTCGGCAAAGGGTACGGCGCGCCATTTTTCGTACGCCTGGTGGGCGGCGCTGATGCGACGCTCGACTTCGTCGAGGCCCATCTCTTCGTAGGTTCGAATGGTTTCGCCGGTGGCCGGGTTAATGCTCGCCAGGGTCATGCCGTTGCTCCTTTCTTCTGCTGGTTGCGATGCGATTTTCGAGCTTCTTCTTGTGTTACCATATAACACTTTCCGAGGCTCGCGTGGACGGCACAAAAACAAAACAGAAACTGTTGCGACAGGTCGGTCAGGCCATTGCCGACTTCAACATGATTGAAGACGGCGACCGCATCATGGTGTGCCTGAGCGGCGGAAAGGACAGCTATGCCCTGCTGTCGTTGCTCATGGACCTGCAACAGCGGGCGCCCGTGCGCTTCGAGCTGCTGGCCGTCAATCTCGATCAGAAGCAGCCCGGCTTTCCCGAAGACGTGCTGCCCGGCTACCTTTCGAAGGTCGGCGTACCGTTTCGCATTATTGAAGAAGACACGTACTCGATCGTCAAGGCCAATGTGCCCGAGGGAAAGACCACGTGTTCGCTGTGTTCGCGCCTGCGGCGCGGCATTCTCTACAACACGGCGGTAGCCGAAGGCTGCACGAAAATTGCGCTCGGCCACCACGGCGACGACATTCTCGAGACTTTTCTGCTGAACCTGTTCTTCAACGGCACGCTCAAGGCCATGCCGCCCATTCTGCGCAGCGACGACGGACGCAACACGGTCATCCGTCCCCTTGCGTATTGCTGGGAATCGCAGTTGGCTGCCTGGGCCGAGGAAGAGGGGTTTCCCATCATTCCCTGCAACCTCTGCGGTTCGCAGGAGAACCTCAAGCGCAAGCGCATCAAACGGTTGATTCACGACCTCTCGGGCGAGATACCCCAGATTCGCCATTCGATGATTCGCGCGCTCGGCAATGTGCAGACCTCGCACCTGCTCGACCGCTCGATGTTCGACTTCTCGACCCTCGGCGGCGACGTAGCCCGCGAACTCGACGTAGCCGTGGGCATGGCCGGCGAACCCCAGCTGGTGACGCTGCGCGTGCAGCCCGAGCGTACGTAGGTCGTCAGACGTCGAAACAACCCCCGGCCGTGAACCCACTGGCTCACGTGCCCCCTGAGAGGGGGCCGCTTTTTGCCCCTGGTCCGCTATACCCCCGGCCGGTGCTCGTGGATTCCGTGCCCCCGGAGAGGGGGCCACTTTTTGCCCCAGGTCCGCGAGACCCCCGGCCGTGA
>JAWLBW010000418.1:0-2784 GCA_041687475.1 bacterium | reverse complement strand
CCGCGAAATCAACCGCGATCTTGCCGCCGTGGCCGAGGAACTGGGCATGGCCTTCGGGTTCGGCAGCCAGCGTCCGCTGCTGCGCGATGCCTCGACCCTGCCGACCTATCAGGTACGTGACGTAGCTCCGAATGCCCTGGTGTTCGGTAATCTGGGGTTGGTGCAGGCGCGCGAGCTTTCGACCCGGGAAATTCGTGAGTTGGTCAAGAGCACCGAGGTCGATGCGCTCTGCCTGCATCTGAACCCGGCGCAGGAGCTCATGCAGGTCGATGGCGACCGCGATTTCACCGGGGGGTTCACGACCCTGAAGCGGCTGCGCGACGAGCTCGACCTTCCCCTCATCGTCAAGGAAACCGGTTGCGGCATGTCGCGCCGCACGGTTGCCCGCATTCACACGGCCGGTATCGATATCGTCGACGTGGCCGGCGCCGGCGGTACGAGCTGGGTCGCCGTCGAAACCCGGCGCGCATCCGACGAACGCCGCGAGCTGGGACAGCGCATGTGGGACTGGGGCATTCCGACCGGAGCGTCGTTGCTCATGGCCGGCCAGGTTCCCGGGGTGCGCTTGCTGGCAAGCGGCGGCATACGTACGGGCAATGACGTCATCAACGCCATCGCGCTGGGCGCGATCGCCGTGGGCATGGCCTCGCCCTACCTGAAAGCCCGGGCGGCCGAGGGTCGTGACGGCGTTCGTCGACTGGCCGGCGCGTTGCTCGATCAGCTTCGCATGGCCATGGTTTTGACCGGCTCGCGTACCATTCGCGAGTTGCAGCATGCACCCCGCATTCTGACCGGCGACCTCGAACGATGGGCCGCGCAGAGCGAGCTCGTGAGGTAAACCCATGATTGCCGTCGCCCGCAGTTGCGCCAATATTGCGCTGGTCAAGTATTGGGGAAAGCGTGATGCGAAGCTGAATCTGCCGGTTACGGGCAGCTTTTCGCTGACGCTGCGCGAGCTTTGTACCGAAACGGCCGTGGCCTTCGATCCGGCTTTCGAGGTCGACAGCCTTGAGTTGAACGGCGTACCCGCCGACGAAGCCGCCACCGGTAAGGTCGGCCGGTTTCTCGACCTGATTCGGGCCCAGGCGGGCATTGACCTGCGCGCCCGGGTGGTGTCGGCCAACGCCTTTCCCACGGCCAGTGGGCTTGCGTCGAGCAGCTCGGCGTTTGCGGCCCTGGCCGCCGCCGCGTCGACCGCTGCCGGGGTGCTGCTGCCGCCGCCGGTGCTGAGCGAATTCGCCCGACGCGGTTCGGGCAGTGCCGCCCGGTCCATTTACGGCGGCTGGGTCGATATGCAGGCCGGTACCCGTGAAGACGGCACCGACGCCATCGCCTCGCCCTTTCTGCCCGAAGACCACTGGGATGTGCGTATCGTCGTGGGCGTGACCACCCGCGACGCCAAGGCCACCAGTTCGACCGACGGCATGACCACCACCACGCAGACATCGCCGTATTACAAGGTCTGGGTCGAAACGCAGAACGCCGACCTGGCCGCGATGAAAGAGGCCGTGACCGCCCGCGATCTGGAACGGGTGGGCGAACTCATGGAGCACAATGCCCTCAAAATGCACGCGGCCGGCATGGCGGCCCGTCCGGGCGTGCTGTACTGGAACGGTCGCACGGTCGACCTGATTCATACCGTGCGGGCGCTGCGCGGCGAGGGTGTGCAGGCGTATTTCACGATTGACGCGGGTCCCCACGTCAAGGTGTTGTGCCGCGCCGCAGACGCCGAGCGGGTTTCGGCTGCGCTGGCGGTCGTGCCGGGCGTGCGCGACACACTGGTCTGTTCGCCCGGTCCCGGGGTGCAGATGGTGCGTCCCGAAGAGAGCAGTCTGGCCCAGCGGCTGGAGTCTTGAGTGACGACCGGGCTGAAGGCATACGCCGCCAAGGCGCCCGGAAAACTGGTGCTGCTGGGCGAGTATGTCGTGCTCGAAGGCGCACCGGCCTGGGTTACCGCGGTCGATCGTTTTGTGGAAGCGAAGGTGTCGCCCGATCTTACGGCGGGAACCATTCACGCCGTTTCCGACACCGAACGCAGGGTGGTGCTCACCTGGCGCGCCGGCCGGTGGCAGAGTGACGAACCGACGTGGCGGCTTGCCGCCGAGGCCCTGACGACTGCCTTTGGAGAGCAGGCGCCGGGGCTTGTTGTCGACTCCAGCGCCTTCTATCTTGCCGGAAATCATGGCAGGCTGGAGAAAGCGGGGTTCGGCTCGTCGGCTGCCGTGGTGGTGTCGATTCTCGGACTGGGCCTTGGCGCAGTTGACGCCGAAAGCCTGTTGCAGACCGCGCGGCAGGTGCACCACGCCGCCCAGGGCGGCTCGGGCAGCGGCATCGACATTGCCGCGTCGGTGTACGGCGGCACGCTGCGCTACAGCATCGAGGGCGGCACGCCCACGTGTCTACCGTTGCCGCTGCCGCCGGATTTACGGATTTTTACGGTGTGGACCGGCCAGTCGGCCAGTACGCCGAACCTGGTCGGCCGGGTAAATGAATTCAAGGCCGCCGACGGTCGCGCCTTTGACGCCTGCATGGCGGCCATGCGGGCCGATGCGCAGGGCGGCCTGACTGCGGCCGCGTCGGGCGATACCCGGGGCGTCATCGAGGCCGCCGCCGCCTACGGTCGTCGCATGCGCGAGCTGGGCGAGCGGGCCGGCCTGCCCATCGTGACCGCCGCCGTCGACGACCTGGCCGATCGGGTCGGCAAGCGGGGTGCGGTCAAGCCGAGCGGCGCCGGCGGCGGCGACGTGGTGCTCGTCTTCGCCCGGGCCGACGAGGCCGAAGCAT
>JAWLBW010000417.1:0-2805 GCA_041687475.1 bacterium | reverse complement strand
CGGCCTTGATCGCCTTTGCCAAGCAGAGCCTGATTGACCTCGAGTTCGAAGCCGGCATACACCTCGGGTGGAAAACGGCGCCGTAACATCGTAGCAAGGCCGTCGGATGCGCCCCGGTAAGGATAATTCCTGCGCACGCGCAACGCCGGCGCTTCACGACGCAGTGCCTGCCTCGACCATTCGGCCGCGGCCTTCTCGAGCAGACGGGTCGGGTCATACAACAAGCCGATGTCTGCCCTGCGAACGACGCCGTCGAGCACCGGCGTGAACGAATGCACGGCCACGTGCAGTACCGGGCCCGCCTTCACAGCATCGGCCACTGCCGCCGTCACCCGTTCGCGATGCGGACGGTGAAATTCATCGAGCAACCGATCACGCTCGCATTTCGGAAGCCCGCACGTGTACGCAGAAAACACGGCAGGGTTACCGGGCGAACGATTGACATCGACCACCAGTCGAGACACCTCATGCGCGAGAAGCGGCCGGTTCAGTCTCGTCGCAAGAGAACGGGCCAGGCTCAGGGCGCCGATGTCCCAGCCGCGGTGCGACGCAAGTACCGCGTCGGCGCCCGCGAACAGCCCGGCGTAACCGTCGGGAATGCGATTGCCGCCATGCTCACAGGTAAGCACCAACCGCTCGAACCGCATCGCCCCATGCCTCCGGAAACGAAAATGAGAGCTCGAAAGTTTGCGTGGTTTCGACGACCGTCTTCACCGCAACCCCTGCACTACCCGCGTGAAACTCTGCCCAGATTCAGGCCAGGCGGCTGCCGTTGGGCACGGGTCGGTCGGGCACGGCCAGCACCACCTTGCCGTCGTCGCCGACAAACCCGGTTACCAGGCACTCGGACATGAACGGACCAATCTGCTTGGGGCGAAAATTCACAACAGCCAGCACCTGCCGGCCCACGAGCTCGTCGGGCGTGTAGAGCGCGGTAATCTGGGCACTGGACTTCCGCACGCCCAGCTCACCGAAATCGACCTGCAGCCGGAACGCCGGCTTGCGCGCTTCGGGAAAGGGTTCGGCAGAAACGATGGTGCCCACCCGCAGTTCAACCTTCTCGAAATCACTCCAACCGATAGCTTCCACAAGACATCTCCTTCAGATTGCCGCGCGAGCACCGAACATACGGTTGTCGGCCAGGCAGGTACACAGCGCGAACCAGGCGGCCTGCAGGGCCGTTCGCGTCGGTGCAGGCCCCAGCCTTCTTGCCAGGCGCGTCGAGAGGGTTCCTTCTTCAAGTATGGTCTCGATGGCCCGGGCAGCCGCCCCGTCAAGCTGCATCTCGGCGCGCAGCTCGTCGTAAAGATGCCGCCAGACCTCGCCGACGGTGGCCCTCTCGGTACGCATGCCGAACATTTCAAGGTAAGCGGCGTCGACAATTCCGGCCTGCTCGCCGGCCTTCACCGATTCGAGGAAAACGGCCTCGAGGGGCGATACCTGCCACTCCTTCTGGGTGGCATAACTGCGCCAACGCTCTTCGACCAGGGCGCGCACCACGGCCGTTACGAAGCGGGCCACGGCCAGATCGGCGGTGGGGCATTCCTGCACATCGAGCACACGTATTTCAATGGCATTCCGGTCGAAGCGCGCGATGGCGCCCCGGGCATTCAACCACTCATCGCGAAGCACGCCGTCGGGGTCGAGCGGTGCGATCTCTTCATACATGCGACCCAGAACCTCGCGCTCATAATCGGCGCGCGAAAAAACCGCTTCGGGCACCACCCGGCCGGTTACCGAGGGCACTCGCGCGCAGTTGTTGCGGTAGACGTCGAGTCGACTGTCGGCGATGCCGGTAATGCGTCCATCGACGGCGGGCGTGCTTGCGGCAAGACCGGGCAGCAGGGGCAGTACCAGGCGAACGGCCGCGTGCAGCCGACCGAACTCGGTGTCGTCACGGAACGGCAGATTGATATGCATGCTCTGCAGGTTCGACCAACCGTGGCCCCGACAGTTGAATATGCGGTCGAACGCTTCATACACCGGGTTGTAATCATGCGGCCAGAGCCGGGTCTCGCGCAGCGGATCCATCCACGGGTGCATACCGGTCGGCATGAGGCAGGCATCCCAGGCAGCCAGCTGCTCGTTCACCCGCCGCACGTTGGCATGGAAATCGGCATCGACTCCGGCCAGGCTTGCCACCG
This sequence comes from bacterium, assembly GCA_041687475.1. Classification (GTDB taxonomy): domain Bacteria; phylum J088; class JAWLBW01; order JAWLBW01; family JAWLBW01; genus JAWLBW01. Next base: position 661 of record JAWLBW010000417.1, on the reverse strand, counting down.
GACCATTCGTCTTGAATTCGATGACGTGCAGGGCCAGCTCGTTCGACCAGCCGATGGCGCCCATGTCGACTTCCGACGCGTATTCGCCGGTCGCGGCCAGCATGACCTGGTCGGTAATCGCACGCACGTCGAGGGTGGTGCGATCGACAATCATGTACTCGAGTTCAATACCGAAACCTTCAAAAAGACCGAGGGGTAGCATGGTTGAAATATCCAGATGGCAAATTACAATTTTTTGGGGGGCAGATGGCGGAGCGGTTCCCCCCGGCCCCCGAAGGGGGCACCGGACAATTGAGTTCCGGCCCTGACCGCGAAGAGCCTACCTGCGGCGTTCCTTTCTGCGCTCGATGCGTTCGAGCATGGTGCGCATGATGGCCAGATACAACTCATCGCGCGCGACCTGGTCTTCGTAACCCGCATCGATACTCGGGTTGTCGTTGATTTCGATAACGTATACCTTACCGTCGATTTCCTTCAGGTCAACCCCGTACAGGCCGTCGCCGATGAGGCCCGCGACCCGCAAGGCGGTACGCACCACTTCGGGCGGCGCCGCATCGACGGGCAGCGTTTCGACGTCGCCGAAGTCCTTGTCGGCGCCCTCGTTCCTGATGATCTGCCAGTGGTTGCGCGCCATGTAGTACTTACAGACGTACAGGGGCCG
>JAWLBW010000416.1:0-2845 GCA_041687475.1 bacterium | reverse complement strand
CGATTACCCTTTCCCCTACGTTATATGGCAACCAAGCCCCATATTCACGACGAAAACTGCAGCCACGGCCATACCCACGAACGTCGCGAACCCGTGCGCAACACCGGTCCCAAGGTGGGTCGCAACGATCCCTGCACCTGCGGAAGCGGCCGGAAGTTCAAAGTCTGCTGCGGAAAGGCCTGACCAGTCAAGTTACCGAGGACCCTATGGAATCGACAGTCTGTCCCTGCGGAAGCGGAATGCCCTTCGGCGATTGCTGCGAACCCTTGATTTCCGGCAAGCCCGCGCCCACGGCCGAGGCGCTCATGCGTTCGCGATACACGGCCTATGTGAGGGGCGATATCGACTATCTCGAGTCGACGCTCGCCCCCGAATCGAGACACGATTTCGACAAGCAGTCGGCGGGCGACTGGTCGCAGCGCTCGGAATGGCTCCAGCTTGAAATTCTCGACACCGAGGGTGGCAAGGCGGGCGACGCCGAAGGGCAGGTCGAGTTTCGGGCCCACTACATCTTCGACAAGAACCGCCTCACGCACCACGAGCGCTCGTCCTTTCGTTTCGACTCGGAAGACGGCCGTTGGTACTTCGTCGAAGCCGTCTCGTTCAAAAACGCGCCGGTAGTCAAGGTGGCCACCCCCGGTCGCAACGACCCCTGTTCCTGCGGAAGCGGCAAAAAATACAAAAAGTGCTGCGCGGCGGCTTGAGCAGTTCTACTCATCGCATCTTCGAATCGGCCGGCTACCTTCGTAGTCGGCCTTTTTCGTCGTGGTGCGCCCGGGCAGGCCTGTGGGACTGAGGGGGCTGCAGCTTCAAATGTAACGGGAGTGTCCCCACAGTATCGTTTCTCCTTATCGCCGGGTGACGGGTCTGAGATTTCCACGCCTGCACCGCCGACCGCGCAGCCGCATCAAAACCGGGGGGCGACATCTTCGTGTCACATGAACTTACCCTGGTGATATTCCCGGCATCGTAGAGCCGTGTCTGTGACCGCTCTTGTTCGCGGTACGGTCGCTTGCAAGCGACCCCTTACTGGGTTATACTTCTGCCAAACCAAACGTTTGTTTAGTGAATCGGGTGTGACTCCGGTGTTACGTTTAGCTGGCCTGGAGTTCCCGTGAGGTGGCCTGTGAGGAAAGCTCTGACCTACCGATACTTATCAGTTGCTCTTTTTGTCGGTGCACTGGCGATACCGACGGTGGTTCGAGCTGAAGTCGCCATGCCCCTCGGCGGGCCCGAAGACCCTGCGCGCGCAATTGCCATCGACGACCCGAATGTGGTGCCGTATGCGGCGCGTGTCAGGCTCACGCGCGGCACGTGGGAATTTCTTCGCCTTTCCTTGCGCGACATGTTCAAAACCTGGGGCTCGCCGAGGCGCGACACGAACGGCATCAACCTACTTCTCGATCCGGGGTACAACTACGAGACGAAGAAGGCGGGGCCGCTTCGTACGACGCCGCTGGAACGGCGTTGGGCCTATCAGCCGGGGTTTTCGTGCACCTGGGGCGATTGCAACGGACAGGACCCGTATCGAATGAAGGCGGGCACCGAACAATGGCTTCAGGTCCGAAAATACGGGGCACCGGGTTCGCTCTGCAACCAGAACAACACGGTAAACGGCAACAACCGGGGTCTGGCAGACGGCAACCTGCAGAATCTCCATCGTGAACATGGTTTTTACATTGCCAGCGACGGGCAATGTTATGACGAAATTCAGGTGTGCGCGCCGACTTCGTCACAATCCGACATCATGACGCCGCACGTCGGCCACGATCCGTACCAGGCGTGTGATTTCGAGCCGATTCAGGACGTGACGCTCGGCATCGACGCCGAGATCAACCTCGCCGCCTTCGTGTACCCGCACGGCGGCGTAGAGAGCCTGCCGACGCCCTACGAACCCTACGACCCGGCCGATATGTGGTCGTATACCGGTTTTTCGACGCGTTACGGCATGCGGGGGGCGGGTAGCCGCAGCGCCAGCTCCGGCTGTAACTGGATCGGCGCCTGCAACAGCGGCAGCAGCGGTCACCCCGTCTGGGTAGCCAGCGGATTTCCGAACACCGGCAACTACGACCCCTTCTACAGCCATCATAAGGAAAGCGGATCGTACATTCGCCAGGGCGACGACCAGGCCATTTACATCAACATCGGCCAGATGCAGGTGCAGTCGCTGCAACGGGTCGGCGCGGCCAACATCTGGTACCAGCTGCGCGACCTGCAGACCGGCCAGTGCCTGGCTGCCTCGGGCGGTGGAACGGCCGACAACACGTTGATTGTGCTCGAAGCCTGCAACGCGGCCCAGCCCAATCATCAGATGTTTCAGTACGTGTACGGAAGCGGTTACCTGAAAAGCGGCGTCGGCGCCACGCGCGGGTCGGCGAACAAATGCGTCAGCTTCTCGGCGGCCAGTGAAGGCGCCAGCGTGCGGCTGTTTACCTGCGGTCCTGGCGACGGCACGCACCATACCGTATTCGATCGCGTCGGCGACACCTTCCGCAATCGCGTCGACACGTATGCCGTTCATGCTCACGGCGCCTCGTGGTCGGCCGACCAACGTATTTACGACGGCTCGCAGGCGCAACAGTGGCAGCTTGCCGACAGCGGCGATGCCTCGAGCCAGTGGCGCCAGATGCGTGACGATCGCGGCGAATGCGCCGAAGTCAACGCCGCCAACGATGTCATTCATACCGGCTGCAACGCCTCCAATATAGCCCAGTATTGGATCTACAATCCGAACGACAGAACGTTCCGCTCGGCCCTCGACTGGAACAAGTGCATGGATATTAACGGCGGCGACATCAGCAACGGCACGAAAATCATTCTCTGGCCGTGCCACGGCGGCACCAAC
>JAWLBW010000415.1:0-2847 GCA_041687475.1 bacterium | reverse complement strand
TACGGATGTGGGTGAGAGAAGAAAAAAGCCCGACAAGGAAAGTTCCTTGTCGGGCTTGAACTGGCGGGGTCGACGGGGCTCGAACCCGCGACCTCCGGAGTGACAGGCCGGCGCTCTAACCAACTGAGCTACGACCCCAGTTCCAAGTTTTTTATCTTACCTGAATTTCCGGGTCAGCGCCAGGAAATTCTTTCGTTCTGGTGGGCGAAACAGGGCTCGAACCTGTGACATCCGCCTTGTAAGGGCGGCGCTCTACCAACTGAGCTATTCGCCCCGAGTCACTCAGGCGTTCTGGACAGCTTCTTTCAGCTGCTTGCCCGCCTTAAACTTCGGCTGCTTCGAAGCCGGAATCTGAATCTTTTCACGAGTCGCGGGGTTGATACCCTCACGCGCGGCGCGCTCCGAGAGCTCGAACGATCCGAAACCGACGAGGGTGATCTTATCGCCCTTGGCGAGAGTTTCTTTTACCACTTCCGTAAACGCGGCAAGGGCGCGCTCGGCAGCGGGACGGTCAATCTTCGCTTTTTCGGCAATCGCTGCAACCAGCTCAAGACGATTCACAGATGTCCTCTTCGTTGAATTCGTGTATTGCGTTAAAGAAGTCAGATTATCAGTCGGCGGTTGGTCTGTCAAGAAAAAAGATTCGGCCCACCGCGAAAAAGAAAAGCCGGAGAAAGGCCCGGGGCGCCTTTCTCCGGCAGAGTCGTCGTACTTACTGGTACGGAGGAGTCGGCTGCTCGCCCTCGACCGTGACCACTTCGGCGCCGGGCTCGACCTCGCCGCCGCCCTTGCCTGCCGCCGCCTCGCCGGGCATTCGTACGAGGGCGTGGCGAAGCACTTCTTCCATCTGGTCGACAATGGTTACCTGCAGCTCGTCGCGAATGCGCTGGGGCACGTCGCGCAGGTCCTTCTCATTGTCGCGGGGAATGAGGGCCTCGGTGATTCCGCCCCGATGGGCCGCCAGGAGTTTTTCCTTGAGGCCGCCGATGGGCAGCACCCGCCCGCGCAGGGTTATCTCGCCCGTCATGGCCACCGAGCGCTTGACCGGAATGCCGGTGAGCGCACTGGTAATGGCCGTGGCCAGGGTAATGCCGGCGCTGGGACCGTCCTTGGGCACCGCGCCTTCAGGCACGTGCACGTGGAAGTCGTGGGTGTGGTAGAAGTCGTTCGAAAGTCCGTAGTCCTTCGAGCGCGAGCGTACGTAGCTCATCGCGGCCTGGGCGCTCTCCTGCATGACGTCGCCCAGCTTGCCGGTAAGCGTGAGCTTGCCCTTGCCCGGTGTTACCGCGACTTCAATGACCAGCATGTCGCCGCCCACCTCGGTCCACGCAAGGCCCTGGGCCTGCCCCACGATATCTTTCTCCGATGCCCGGTCGTGGCGGAAGCGCACGGGGCCCAGGTACTTCTCGATGGTGGTCTGCGTGACGCGCACGCCCTTGGTGCGTTCGCTCTTGACGATGTCGCGGGCCACCTTGCGGCTGACCGAGGCGATTTCACGATCCAGGTTACGCACGCCGCTCTCGCGGGTATAGCCCCGAATGATTTCGAGCAGGGCGCCGTCGCTGAAGGTTACGTTTTTGTCGCCCAGGCCGTGCGCCTTGAGCTGCTTGGCCACCAGGTGCCGCTTGGCGATGTTCAGCTTTTCGATTTCGGTGTACCCTTCAATGCGAATGACCTCCATGCGGTCGCGCAGGGGCCCCGGAATCTGGTACAGGTTGTTCGCCGTGGTAATGAACATGACATCGGAGATGTCGTAGTCCAGATCGAGATAGTGGTCGTTGAACGTCGCATTCTGCTCGGGGTCGAGCACCTCGAGCATGGCGCTCGCCGGGTCGCCGCGAAAGTCGCTGCTCATCTTGTCGATTTCATCGAGCAGGAAGACCGGATTGCTGCTGCCGGCCTTGCGCAGTCCTTGAATGATACGACCCGGCAGCGCGCCGATATACGTGCGACGGTGACCGCGAATCTCGGCCTCGTCGCGCACGCCGCCCAGCGACATGCGCACGAACTTACGGTTCAGCGAGCGGGCGATGCTCTTGGCCAGCGAGGTTTTACCCACGCCCGGCGGCCCGACCAGACACAGCACCGGCCCCTGCATCTTTTCGACCAGCTTGAGTACGGCCAGGTATTCGACGATACGATCCTTCGGCTTTTCCAGGCCGAAGTGGTCTTCGTCGAGCACCTTTTCGACGTCGCCCAGCTCGATGGTGTCTTCGGTTTTCTCGTTCCAGGGAAGATCGAGCACCCAGTCTATATAGTTGCGCACCACGGTGGCTTCGGCCGACATCGGGCTCATCATGCGAAGCTTCTTCAGCTCCTTCATGGCCTTTTCGCGCGCATCCTTGGGCATGTCCTTTTTCTTCAGGCGCTCTTCAAGCTCCTGCATTTCGTTCTTGCTTTCGTCGGCCTGGCCCAGCTCCTTCTGAATGGCCCGCATCTGCTCGTTGAGGTAGTACTCACGCTGCGTGCGCTCCATCTGCTTCTTGACCCGGCCGCGAATGCGTTTCTCGATCTCGAGAATCTCGACTTCGCCCTGCAGATGGCGAAAGACCTCTTCGAGACGCTCGCCGGCGTCGCCGATTTCGAGCAGGGCCTGCTTGTCTTCGAGCTTGAGGTCGAGGTGCGCGGCAATGGTGTCGGCCATTCGGCCGGCATCGTCAATGGAGCCGACGCTCACGAGCATTTCGGGCGGAACCTTCTTGTTCAGCTTCACGTAGCTTTCGAAGGCGCTGTTCACGCTGCGCATGAGCGCTTCGAGTTCGCTCTGCGCCCGGCTCGTCGCGTCGGAGACCTCGTCGAGCTCGACGGTGAAGAAGGGCTCTTCCTGCACGAACTCGGCAATGCGGT
>JAWLBW010000414.1:0-2857 GCA_041687475.1 bacterium | reverse complement strand
CCGGAGGGACGACTCAGTTGTAGCCCAGGACGTAAGTCCTGGGTATCAGAACGAAAATGGAAATGAACCCCGAAGGGGTGACTTCTCTTTGCCCGGGGTGATAACCCCGGGTTCTTCACACGACCGACTGTAATAACGATGGTCAATTTCTATGCCGGGAGACCGCCGATACGGCCCAGGGTTACACACTGGGAAATCATGAGTCACCCCTCCGGGGTTCCCAGGGACTTTTCCCAGGTAACCCAGGACTTAGGTCCTGGGCTTAGCATAAGCCGGCCCTCCGGGCCTCAGCACCTAATCCGGAAACCGGTCATCAGAGTCGACGCAGGGTATTGCCTGGAAATGTGATCAATGATCAGCCTGAAAGGGGGCCTCACGTCGCTCATGCAGGATGACGCTGCTCCTGCCTCAATAGGGTTGATTTCCACGTAAAAAAAGGCGGCTCTCCGTGTGGAGAACCGCCCTCTGAAAATCTGAGTGGTTGCTTGCAGCTTACGGGTGGTGGTATTCGCCCTGGTGCGAGGCGATTTCGAGCAGCACGCCGCGGGTCGACTTCGGGTGAAAGAAGCTTACCAGCGTGTTGTGGGCGCCCGGACGGGGCTCCTTATCGAGCAACTGCAAGCCGCCTTCGGCCATCTTCTGCCGTGCTTCTTCGATGTTGTCGACGCGCAGGCAGATGTGGTGAATGCCCTCGCCGCGCTTTTCGAGGAACTTGCCGATGGGCGTATCGGGACGGGTCGGCTCGAGCAGCTCGATGGCCACCTCGCCGCACTTGAGAAAGGCGACCCGGCTCATGCCGTCGGGAACGGTTTCGATGCCCTCAAACTTCAGGCCCAGAATGTCGCGATAGAGAACGATGGCGTCGTCGATGCTGCGAACGGCGATACCCAGGTGGTCAATCTGCGAAATCATGTTTTCCCCTTTGTGCGGAACGGATGCGGAAAGGCTCAGGATAGCAAGCCTTTACCCGAATCTCAAGGCTCTGACGTGCTGAACGTGCTGCACGTCCGATGGGGCGAGCGTGAGGCGAAGGGAAGGGGAGCGGGGGGAGGACCGGTTGAACTGTCAGACCTGCAGACGTTCAGACCATCAGACGTTCAGACCTGGACACTTTTCGCCGTCGATTCCTGCGCATCGGGGAGCACTGCCTCACCCCGATCTTTACCCGCCTGACTTGCTTCCCTTCGTGCGGCCCTCAAGCCGACTTCCCCTTAAGGATTAAGGGTTGGGGATTAAGGATTCCCGCAAGGACGTGATGCACGGTTATCGCATGAGCAGGAAGAGCACCATCATCCACAACGCCAGCGAGCCGAGGGCGAAGAAGAGCATGAGTGCTACGAAGGACCGGGGTGTCTTCGAGCGAATCGGTGGGGGAATGTCGGGCCAGGGCTCGGTGCGCCTCCCCAGTACGACGATGGTGGCGCCCCAGCCGCCGAGGTGCGAGGGGGCCGTGTAGTAATCGCTGACGCCGGGGTGGCGGCGCAGGGTGGCCTCGACGGTGCGCCGCATCTGCCCGGTGCCCTTGCCGTGAATGATGCGCACTTCGGTGTGTCCGGCCAGCAGGGCGGCGTCGAGAAAGTCGCCTACCACGTCGCTTGCTTCCTGGGGGCGAAAGGTATGCAGGTCGAGTACGGTGTCCATGCCTTCCCTTCAATGGTTGCAGAATCCGTAAGGGAAGCCAAGGCGTCGGGGCAAAAAGCGCGTGCCGAATCACCGCATGCAAAGAATATTCGCGCTTGCTTTGGCTTCTGCCCGGTTGGTGGCTAGAATAATGGGCAACAACAAGGCGCTTCACATGACAGTGCGCTACCTTGCCAACCCGTAACCCGCGGATGGATGATGAAACGTTTTCTGCTTGCCCTCGGCCTCACGGCCGTCACCGCCACGCCGGTACCGGCCGATCCGATTGCGCCCCCCGAGACGCCTTTCTCCAGCGGCGAATTCAAGGACCTTGCCCGCGACCTCGGGCACGTCATGTCCTTTCCCACGTTCGACCACGCCAACTCGTACGGCCTGCTCGGCTTTGACGTGGGCATCGGCTACCGCCTTTCGCTTCTCGACGCCGACACCCCCCATTGGCGCGCGACCGGCGGCCAGGAGTTCATGAACATGGGCTTCGTGCGCGCGGTCAAGGGCCTTCCGGCCGACATTGACGTCGGTCTCATGTACGGACATCGCATTGCCGAAGACGAAGGCGTCGCCGGCGGCGAACTTCGCTGGAACTTCCTGGGCGACGGCATCGTGCTGCCGGCCATCGGTGCGCGGGCCGCCTACACGCAGACCATCGGTCTTGAGGTGGCGACCCTGCACACGGCCAGCGTACAGGTGCACATCAGCAAGGATTTGCCCTTCATCATTCCTTTCGGCGGCATCGGCTATACGCTCACGGTCGGCGACCCCGACTCGGCGGCGGTGGCGGCCAAGGAAGTGTACGCCCACATGCCGCATGTGTGGGCGGGCGCCAAGATCACGCCGTTTCCGTTTCTCGGCATAACCCTGCAGGGCCAGTACGCGGTCGACGCGCCGCTGACGTTCGGTCTGCAGGTCAGCGCCGGCATCGGCGGCGAAGACTGACACGTGCTGCACGAACGGACGGAATGGCCGATGGCCGATGTCCGATGGTCGATGACGGTCTGCACGTAAGTCCGTCCTTTTCCATTGACGCTTGTGTGCGAGGGGAACGGCTTCGGCCGCTTCCCCTCTTCCTTTTTCAGGCCTGGGGTAAGCGAAGCGCAACCCCGTCCGTGCAGCACGTTCCCCCTCACCGGCTACAGGGAGAACATACTCCCCGGGGGAAGTGGGCCCGGTCTTCCGTCACCACGTCCTTCGTGCAAGCCGGGAAACGAGCACCGAAGGT
>JAWLBW010000413.1:0-2886 GCA_041687475.1 bacterium | reverse complement strand
GGCATGGGTACGGTGACCACGAAGCCGATTGCCATCGGCTACGCGGGCGACAACACCGGCGCCACCTACGACCTGGCCCGCTTCGGCGTAAACCCGGGCATCGAGTTCCGGCTGTACGGCGACATGAGCATCAACTTCGAACCGGGCGCGCTTTCGTATACGTGGACGCAGGTCGAGGGTCCCGCCGACCTGACGCTTACCCCCGACGGCACGGGTACCGTGCGTACGAAGGCCGTTACCCCGGGCATCTACAAGTTCCAGCTGATCGTGAAGGACAACAGCGCCGGCGCCATCGGAGTCGCGTCGGAGCCCGCCTTCGTGACCGTGCAGGTTCACGGCAAAGTCGTTCTGCTTGATTCGACCGGAGCCGAACGCGGCCGCTACCAGCACCTGCAGGCAGCCATCGACGCCGCCCGTGCGGGCGACACGGTTCAGCTTCCGGCCGGCTACTACCTGCGTGGCGACAGCGGCGACAAGACTTCGACCGGCTACATCAGGGGAAAGTCGAACCTGACGATTACAGGGGCAGGTGCTGACGCGGGCGGAACCGTCTTCGCCTTCCGCTGCGACGACGGCTTGTACATTGAAAACGCACGTGACATTACCGTGCGCAACATGGCCTTCGCCGATGCCGACGACTGCGGATACGACGCCATTCAGATCGAAGATTCGACCGGCATCGTCATCGACAACATCGCCATGAGCAGCCGTTCGCTCAACCCGTGGTCGGGTTACGCCGTGTACGCCGAGTTTTCGGACACCGTTATCAAGAACAGCCGCTTCGAGTACATGAACCGGCCGATTGAACTGAGCAATTGCGGTCGCCACACGGTGGCGAATAACCGGTTTACGGCGGTCTACGGTACTTCGGTCTACGCCGATGAGTTGGAATGCGGCTATGACAGCCTGACGATCGAGAACAACGTGATCGATGGCCGGCTGACCGGCAATGATACGGCGATCCATATCTACAATCCCTATGCCTACAACCCGTTCGTGATTCGGAACAACATCATTCGGAATCACTACCACACCGGTATTTACGTCGACAGCGCAGACGAAGGCTTCGTCACCGTCGAAGGCAATGTCATTTCCGGCAACCGAAACTGGTTGTGGCACGATGGCTACGGCATCGAGGGCAACTACTCATCGCTGGAAATCAGAAAAAACATCGTCTGGGGCATGAACCCCGGCGCCGTCTATCTCAACGGCGGCAACTATAATTACGCCGTCATTGAGAACAACGTACTCGCATATTCGGGCTACGGTTATGGTGTCGAGAATTCGCTGTACGACTGCCTGAACTCTTCGTGCACCCCGGCGGCCGTGGCCCGTAACAATGTGGTGTACGGGCACTCGAATGGCCCCTGGTACCGGGTCGATGTGCGCGACGGAAACATCCTTGCCGAGCCCGGTTTTGTCGACGGCGACGGGGCCGACTTCAACACGGTTGCGGGGTCGCCCGTAACCGACCTGCTGCAGTTGCCCGGCATGCGACCGGGTGCGCCGCGCAACGTGCAAGCCGAATCGCTGGTGGGGGCCGTACGGGTAACCTTCGAGCGTGTGGGTAATGCCGCATCGTACAAGGTGTACTGGGGCACCAGTGCCGATAGCTACCCGCAGTCGCGTGACATCGGAAGGGAACGGGTCGTTACCATCGACGGTCTGGCGCGTACGCCCTATTACTTCGCGGTGGCCGCGGTGAACGACGCCGGCGAGAGCGACAAGTCGGAAGCGCTCATCGTGACGCCCGACGGTGGTCGCCAGAGTGAGCCCGCCGTCTTTGCCGTCACTCCTCCGGTACTCTATGCCGGCGATGTGACGTGGATGACGATTACCGGCAGCGACTTCGCCGCGGGCGTGGCCGTATATGTCGGCGATTACGGTATGACCGTAACTTCGGTCACGGAAGGCGAAATCGTCGTGGTTCCGCCCGACGGGCTGCCCGTCGGAATTTACCCGCTGCGCGTCATCAACCCCGACCTGGGCAAGGCATGGGTGCCCGAGGCCATCGTCGTAAGTAAGCACGACGGGGTACGACCCGAGGAAGGCGGTTGTGCGACAAGCGCGACGCCGACCGATGCCGCCTTCATGCTGCTCGCACCGGCCGTATGGCTGCTTCTGCGTCGCAGATACATGCATCTTCAATGACCTTCAAGGGCCGCGGGCGGAGCTTCTCCGCCTGCGGCTTTCACCCCATCAGATGAGGTAAGTCGTGATTGACCGTATCGTTCCGTTGGTGGCTCTTCTACTGGTTACCGGATGCACGCACCAGGGTTGCACGCCGCTCGAAGACCAGGCGAAGGCAAGCAGCGACGCGCGCAGTCGGGGGCGCATGGAGGCAAGCGAAGTCGAACCTCGACCAGCTGCCTTCGAGGTCGCAGGCGCAGCTCGGTCGCCGGACCCGGCGACCGAGCCGTCGGCCCGGCGTGAAAGAGAAGACCGCGCGGCAAGGCAGAAGCGTCGTTCCGAAGAAGCGCACCGTCGTACCTACGAGAGAAGTACCGAACTTACCGGCCACGAGCGCCGGGTGGTCGAGGCTTCTTACGCTGTACGATTGGCCGAACTGCAAGAGGCTATCAGATTGCAGGAACCCCGGCAGGCCCTTGCCACGCTCGGGGAAGAGGGCCGACGGCTTGCCGCCGATCTGGAACGAGAAGCAGCGGCGGCCGGGGTTGCGGGTAATGACGAGGCACGCATTCGCTACCGCAGCCTGGCCCACCGTATCAAGCGCCTCGAGCACATGGCGCGTCGAGACGTGCAGCGCGAGGTGCGTCGCCGCGAAGCAGACCGAAAGGACGGATGAGCGGTCTGCCCTGCCGAACGGCCCGGCAGCCTCGTTTCCGACCCGCCATGGGTGGTATACTCATATGTTTATACCGGGTG
>JAWLBW010000412.1:0-2924 GCA_041687475.1 bacterium | reverse complement strand
CAACCTGCGGCTTCTCTATGCCTATATGTACGCGCAGCCCGGCAAGAAACTGCTCTTTATGGGCAGCGAATTCGGGCAATGGGCCGAGTGGTCGCACGAAAGCAGCCTCGAATGGCACCTCGTCGACTACCCGCTGCACAAAGGCCTGCAATGCCTGGTGGGCGACCTGAACGGACGCTACCGCGAGTTTCCGGCCCTGCATCAGCTCGACAACGCCACCGAAGGCTTCGAGTGGATCGACGGCAGCGACGCCGACAACAGCGTGCTCACCTTCCTGCGCAAATCGAAACACGAGCAGGAACTCATCGCCGTGGTCTGCAACTTCACCCCACTTGTGCGCGAGAACTACCGCGTCGGCGTACCCCGCGAGGGCTTCTGGGAAGAAATTCTCAACACCGACGCCACCGTGTACGGCGGCAGCGGGCAGGGTAACTTCGGCGGCCGCGAAACGTCACCGATTCCCTACCATGGCCGTAACTGGTCGGTCAACCTGACCCTTCCCCCCCTCGGCGCGGTATTCCTGCGCCATCGGGAGAAAGCCGTATGACCCTGGGCTGGAAGCCTCGCCTGGGAGCCGTGCGCCTCGAAGGGGGCGGTACCCGCTTTCGCGTGTGGGCGCCCCATGCACGAAATCCCGCAGTACGCCTGGTTTCTCCGGTCGAACGCCGTATACCTCTCGCCGCGCGCTCGCACGGTTGGTACGAGGCCACCATCGACGGCATCGACCCGGGCGCCCGCTACTTCTATGATCTGGGCGAAGGCAAGGAACGCCCCGACCCCGCATCACGCCACCAACCCGAAGGCGTGCACGGCCCCTCGGAAGTGGTCAACGTCGATTTCGGGTGGACGGATGACCACTGGCACGGCATTTCCCTGTCGAAGTACATCATCTACGAACTGCACATCGGCACGTTCACCGAGGCGGGTACGTTCGAATCGGCCATTGCCGAACTCGACCGACTGGTCGAACTGGGCATTACGGCCGTCGAAATCATGCCGGTCGCCCAGTTTCCGGGCGGGCGCAACTGGGGTTATGACGGCGTCGGCCTCTTCGCTCCGCAATCGACCTACGGCGGACCGGACGACCTGAAAAAGCTGGTCGACGCCTGCCATGCACAGGGCCTGGCCGTGGTGCTCGACGTGGTTTACAACCACCTGGGTCCCGAGGGCAACTACCTGCGCGACTTCGGCCCCTACTTTACCGACCGATACCATACGCCCTGGGGCGAAGCCCTGAATTTCGACGGGCCCGACAGCGACCAGGTGCGCGAGTTCTTCATCGAAAACGCCCTGTACTGGGTTACCGAATTTCACATCGACGCGCTGCGGCTCGATGCCGTACATGCCATTCTCGACCAATCGGCCCGCCCGTTTCTGCAGGAACTGGCCGCGGCCGTGCACCGGCAGGCCGTGCATCTCGACCGGCGCATTCACGTGATTGCCGAAAGCGACGCCGGCGACGCCCGGCTCATCCGTTCGACCGATGCGGGCGGCTACGGCCTCGACGCGCAGTGGAACGACGACTTTCATCACGCCGTGCACGCGGCCCTGACCGGTGAACGTTCGGGTTACTACCACGACTTCGGCACCATCGCGCAGATAGCCGAAAGCTACCAGCACGGCTTCGTTTTTCGCGGCCAATATTCGGCTTACCGCCGCCGGCGACACGGAGCCGATACCCGCAAGCTTTCAGGCAAACGCTTTGTCGTCTGCGTTCAGAACCACGACCAGGTCGGCAACCGAATGCTGGGCGAACGCATCGACAATCTGGTCGACTTCGAACGGCGTAAACTGGCCGTCGGCCTGCTGCTTCTCTCACCTTTCATCCCCCTGCTTTTCATGGGCGAAGAATACGGCGAAACGGCGCCTTTCCAGTATTTCGTAAGCCACACCGACCCCGGGCTGGTGCAGGCCGTGCGTGAAGGGCGTAAGCGTGAGTTCGCCTCCTTCGGGTGGAAGGGCGAGCCTCCCGACCCGCAAAGTGAGGAAACCTTCCGGCGCTGCGTGCTGCGACCCGAACAACGCAACGAAGGACGACATGCGGCCCTTTACGACCTGTACCGCACCCTCATTCGGTTGCGTAGAACACTTACACCGCTTGCCGAGCTATCGCCCGAGACGCAGAACGTCGTCAGCGCTCCCGAGGCCGACGCGTTCACCGTGGTGCGAACGGCAGCGGGCGAAAGCATTGCAGCCTTCTTTCATTTCGGCGAAAGCGCAACAAAGCTGCCTCTGCCTCGAGGCGAAGGAACATGGCACAAGTGCATCGCCTCTTCCGACGCGCGCTTCGGGGGGGCCGGCGACGAGCTGCCCGACCAGCTACCCGCGACCGAACAACGCCCGCTCGAAATGCCCCCCGGTGCTTTCGCGCTTTACCGACTTTCGTCCGAGGAATCTACGGCATAATGGAACGCTATATCTGCATACACGGTCACTTCTACCAGCCCCCGCGTGAGAATCCGTGGCTCGAAGCCATCGAGCTGCAGGATACGGCCTATCCCTTTCACGACTGGAACGAGCGCATTACCGCCGAGTGTTACGGGCCCAACGCCGCCTCGCGTATTCTCGACGGCCAGAATCGCATCGTACGCATCGTAAACAATTACGCCCGCATTTCCTTCAATTTCGGCCCCACCCTGCTTGCCTGGCTCGAAGACAAGGAGCCCGAAGTCTACCGTCGCATACTCGAGGCCGATCGCGAGAGCAAGCAATACTTTTCCGGCCACGGCTCGGCCATCGCCCAAGTGTACAACCACACCATCCTTCCGCTTTCGAACCGGCGCGATAAGGAAACACAGATACTCTGGGGCCTGCGCGACTTCGAACACAGGTTCAAGCGTAAGCCCGAGGGCATGTGGCTGGCCGAAACGGCGGTCGACACGGAAACCCTCGAAATACTGGCTGCGCACGGGGTGAAATACACC
>JAWLBW010000411.1:0-2930 GCA_041687475.1 bacterium | reverse complement strand
GCACAATACGGTGAACCCCACCGGCCTCATCGCCGGCGACAAGGTCAACGTCATTCCTTCGGAAGCGAGCGTCATTCTCGACTGCCGCACGCTGCCCGGCACCACGCCCGACATGCTGGTCAAGGCACTGCGCGACCTGCTGGGCGAGGAATTCGAATTCGAAATTCTGCGCGAGGGACCGCCCAGCACGGCGCCCGTGGGTACGCCGCTGTACAACAAGCTGGCCGAGGTCATGGAACGCAACGACCCCGGTTCGAAAGCCGTACCGTACCTTACCGTGGGCTTCACTGATTCGAAGTGGCTCGAGCCCCTGGGCGTAAAGGCCTACGGGTTCTCGCCGTTGAAGTTGCCGGCCGACCTGCCGTTCGCCGCCATGTTTCACGGGCACAATGAGCGCCTGCCGGTCGACGGATTCAAGTGGGGCCTGCGCACCCATTTTGACGCGGTCTACGAATTCGTGACCGGCGAGTCGGCTGTCGGCCTCTGAGTCGCCCTGATCAAAATGTCACGCAGGGTAGCCGGCGCCCGGCCGGACGAAACGCTCGGAAGTGACAGCCTTGTCACACTCCGGGTATAAGGCAACCGCCGTTTTAGTTGCTTCCCTTTGTGGAAGGGGCTGGCACGGTAATTGCTTTCTCTATTATCGCGCAAATGCGTTGGGGGAAACCGGGGGCGTAACGCGCTGCGTTAAATTGGGCGGACCCTGTCAGGTTGGATAAAGGATTTGCAAGGTTGCGTGACAAGCGCTTGCCAAGCGGTCCCGAGGCGCTCGAGCGGCTTGACAGGGTGGGGCTGGTTATGTAAAGTTATACATCTTTTCTGTCGACGGTCGAATTGCGTCCGCGTTCAGAAACAGCGTTTCGCTTTGTCCCGGGTGGGGCGAAGTCCTGTCCCCCCTGAAGGGACAAAAACTCGTGTAGGAGGAGAATTCTACGTTATGAAATCGATGCTCAATAGCGTGACGCGCGCCGGTCTTGGTGCGATGGTTGCGACCAGCTTGTTCCTGACCGGCTGCGGCGACGAAGTGATTATTGAGCCGGTAAACAATACCGGTAACTGTCAGGAACTCATCGCCAAGAAAGACTTCTCGAAGGCCCTGAAGGCCGGTCGCGACGCGGCGGCCAAGAACGCCGCCGACGCCGATGCGCACTACTGCATCGCCCTGGCCAACGTCGGTACCCTGATCAGCTCGGTCAACGGCATCGTCGGCGTGGTGTCGAGCCTCGGCGCCCCGCAGAACGGCATGCAGCCGAGCGCCCAGGACCTGAAGGGTCTGGTCGGCAGCTTCCTCGAGCCCATTCAGGCTTCGATGCGTGAATTCGACCGTGAGGCCTTCATTCTGGCCGGCCTCGACAACCCCACCTACCAGATCGACAGCTTCCCGCTGCCGCTCGACGTCGAAGCCATTCTCGGCCTGCTCGGCGACGAAGCCCCGGTCATCGAAGGTGAAGCCGTATTCGACGTCGGCGGTACGTGGACGCTGGCCGAAATTCACCTGCTGGCTGCCGCCTTCAACGGCGTGCAGGGCCTGCTCGACTACGTCATGGCCCACGAACTCGTGGTGTCGAAGCTCGAGCTTCCCGAACTCAGCACCGAAGGTCTGGCCGGCTTCCTCGTGAAGAACCCCGACCTGCTCACGCTGGCTTCGAGCACCGAAGATCAGGCTCGCCTGACGGGCAACGACGTGCACAAGGGCGTCAAGAACGCCGTGCTGTCGGTGCTTTCGTACCTGGTCGGCCGCGACGCCGAACTGGCCAAGGTCGCTCCGGCCAATGACGGCGCCATTGCCGCCATTCAGGCCAACGCCGCCCTTTCGGCCGACGACAAGGTCATCGCCTGGTCGGTCAACGCCGATGGTTACCCGAACGGCGTGAAGATTCGCATGATCGAGACCCTGAACAAGAACGCCACCATCAAGACCGCCGACGGCGAACCGGTCGAAATCGACAGCGAATACAGCTTCGAAATCGAAAAGGCCGTGTGGGAATCGTTCGTCAAGCTGGGTGAAGACCTGCGCGACAACATCGAGGCCGATGGCGCCAGTGTCGGCATCAAGTCGCTTCTCGAAGTGCTCAAGGCCACCTATGGCGACGACCTGACCGAAGGCGCCATCAGCCGCCTCATCTCGAAGGAAATTCCCGATCTGGTTTACCTGAATCCGGGCGCTTTCTTCGAGAACCCCCTCGTCGTTCGCGACATGCTGCCCACCTACTTCGGATTCGTGACCGAAGCCGAAGCCACCATGCAGTACGACCTCGGTATCGAGTTCGAAATGTACGGCGACGGCACGACCATCACGGTCGAGCGTCTTGGCGTGAACACGGTTGAAACCGGCGACGCCTGGCACTTCTACTACAGCGATCCGGTAAGCTACAACGTGCACGACATCGACGACACGCTTACCCCGTACACCGAACTCGACGCCGACGGCCTGGCCCCCAGCGCCTCGAGCCCGCTGTTCACGTACATTTCGCTGCAGTCGCCCAGCTTCGGCGGTCTTCTCGAAGTTCTCTTCGAGGGCGAGACTGCTCCGGCTGCCGCCGACTCGCTCAGCTTCAACTATGGCCTGAACTGGCTCGTCGACTACTACTGCCTCGACATGAACAAGGGGCTTGACGCGTTCGACAACGCCAACTACGCCGCTGCCTGCGAATAAGCAGAACGCGACAGGTCATTGACCATTCAAACGGCCCGGTTTCGACCGGGCCGTTTTTCTTTTGCGGTGGCGTGGGAGCCCTCATCGGGATGCCAATAATGGAATGCGCACTGCGTCCATCCCGGTCCGCCGGCTTTCCAGCCGGCTCGTGGATCCGGATTGAAGGCCGCTCCCTCCATCTGACCTGTGAACCACTCCGGTCCGCCGGCTTTCCAGCCGGCTCGTGGATCCGGATGGAAGGCCGCTCCCTCCATCTGACCTGTGAACCACTCCG
>JAWLBW010000410.1:0-2962 GCA_041687475.1 bacterium | reverse complement strand
CGCATGAACGCCGGTCCGAATGCCTTTGTCCATAAGCAGCTGAACCCTCTTCAAGGCGAACGCGTACTGGAAATCGGCTTCGGTGGGGGAGACCTTCTTGCAAGAATACTATCGTCAGGAGCCACGGCAGTCGGTATAGATATTTCCGAAGATGTCATCGCGCACTGCCGCCAACGCTTCAGCAAAGAGCTGACAAGCGGCAGCGTAGCCCTGGAAGCAGCTTCCATCGAAAAGATTCCTTTCGACTCGGGTGCCTTCTCGGCCGCCTGTACGGTCAACACCGTTTATTTCTGGGAAAATCCCGCCCGTGCGGTAGCCGAAGTCGGGCGCGTACTCAAGCCGGGCGCACGTTTCGTGATCGGCTACAGCGGGGCCGATGAGCTTCGTCGTTTGCCGGTTACCCGACAGGGGTTTCGCTTTTACGATCCGCCCGACGTCGAGACGCTTTTGTCGGCGGGTGGGTTCGAGAAGGTAACCACAGCTGAACTGAAGCTGCGGCGCGGTCGCTTTTTCTGCACTTCCGGCAGCGTATCGGGCGAACGCGGCCAATAGTATCGCATTGTACGCGTCAGGCCTGCGGTTGGCCGGGCCATGTGGGGTCAGTGACAGCAGTTACACTCGGAGTTCCGGCAGATGTGCTCGACGACGTTGCCGTGCTTGTCGAGCTCGATGTGACAGCACTCCATCATGAGCGAGCGCAGCTTCTGTCTTCCCCGCTGAATGCGTGATTTGGCGCCCGAGAGGGAAATGCCCAGGCTGTCGGCGATTTCCTGCTGGGGCCGGGCGTCGATATCGCTCATGAAGAGTGCCGTGCGAAAATCGTCGGGAAGGCTCTGCATCATGTTGCGCATGCACGCCAGCAACTCGCCCGCCGCTTCTTCCGTCGGCTCGTGGGGAAGACTTTCAAGCACTTCCGGCGCGCTCACCTTGATTTTACGCGTGCGGTAGTAGTCGATGATGGCGTTACGGGCAACTTTGTAGACCCAGGCCTGCACCTTTTCGTCGTCGAGCTTTTCCGCATGATTGTGCAGCTTGAGCAGAATGTCCTGCTGCAGGTCGGCCGCGTCTTCGGTGTCGGAAACGCGGCGACGGATGAAAGCGCGAAGCTTCTGTTGGAACTCGTCGGCGAATGGCGTCATGGTTTTCAGCCTTCCACAAAGACCCCTCCGATTTCCACCCTTGGTATGGGGTCGGGGCGCTCGGGAGCCTTCCACCTGAGGAGAAGAAAGGGGGCGTTTCACCGTCCCTCGACCTCACATACCCCTTGTCTTGCGCGTTATGGGCGTGGTGCTATCATGCGGGCATGGCGACAAAATGGGCCATGGTTTTTTCGGGCGGCGGCGCCAGGGGAGCCTACGAAGCAGGCGTGCTGCACTACGTTCGCACCGCGCTTCCGCGAGAGCTGCGAAGCCGGAGGTTCGATGTCATTACGGGCACCAGCGTAGGGGCCATCAATGCGACCTTCATGGCCGGCAGCGCCCATGAGCCCGAGAAGCAGGGCGCCATGGCGCGCCAGTTGTGGGAGAACGTCGACGAGAACCGGATTTACAAGCGAGACTGGCGTGAAGTGGGCAAGTTCCTGCTGCGCACCGGAACGACATTGACCGGCAATTTCATGCGCTTTAACCCGGGGCGGCATCGAAATCCGTTTACCCGGCGATTTGTTTCGCTGTTCGATACGTCGCCCTTTCCTGCCTACATACAGTCGATTCTTCCCTTCAGCCACGTACAGCACAACATCGAGGCCGGTCACCTGAGTGCCCTGGCGGTAGCGGCGACCAACCTTACCAGCAATACGATTGAGCTCTTCGTTCAGAAGGACCCGCGACTTTCCTACGAGGGCAACTACATCTGGCATGATACGCCTGTCACGGCCAAGATCGTCATGGCAAGCTCGGCCATACCCTTTGCGTTTCCGGCCGTGCGCATCGGGCGCCACTGGTATTCCGACGGCGGAATACACCTGAACACGCCCATCAGTCCGGCCATTCAGCTGGGGGCCAATCGTATTCTCGTGGTGGGCATGCATTCCCACGCCCAACCGGCTGCTCACGGGCACAGTCTCGAGCATCCGCCGACGGGCAAGGTGGCGGCGGCCGTCATCGACGCGCTCTTTGAAGACCGGGTCGGGTTCGATCTCGAACAGCTCTCGCGTATCAACCGGCTCATTGACTGGGCCAAGGCCGTGTACGGCGACGATTTTACCGAACGTATCAACAGCTACCTGGAGGCGTCGGGTGAGAAAGGCGATATCGCTTCGCGCGGGCTTCGCCGAATCGACCTCATGACCATCTGTCCGAGCCGCGATCTATCCGACGTTTTCGAAGAGCAGCTTGCCGAAAACCCCTATCTTGACGAATGTTTCAGCACCTTTGAGCGCTTCGCCATGCGCATGTGGTCCATCGACCCCCGTGAGGGCAAGGATCTTTTGAGTTACCTGCTTTTCACCAAGAAATACATACGCGCGTTGCTCGATCTGGGCTATCGCGACGCCCGGGCCCGCCACGACGAGCTCGTTCGGTTCTTCTCGGGCGAGCCCATGCCCAACATGCTCGCGCATATGCGCGCGGCGTGACGAGAGTGCAGATCCCAGATCCCAGTCAACATGTCGGAGGCGGCACCCGTAAAAATCGGTGAAAACGCACCCTGGGCACCCGTAGGGTCGGCCCAAGACCTGACTCCCCCTGCACCCGGCTTGTGGATTATGGATTGGGGATCTGATCATTCGTCACATTTTCGAGCTTGAAGCAATGCTCCGTCTCGAGTCGCGTCGCCGAGCAGAGCGAGGCCGATACTTCGCCTTCGCTCAGCACAGGCTTTGAGAGGCGAACGTGAGTTTCGATGCACTGATGGACAGCTAAACGGACTCGTTCATGTCTCCCGATGTTCTACGGCGGTACGGGCTATCGTGCCCATCTCGTCGTCCGTGGCGCCCTGCGCCACCGGCGACTCGATGTGGAAG
>JAWLBW010000409.1:0-2984 GCA_041687475.1 bacterium | reverse complement strand
ACCGATTATCGCCCTGCCGTCGACCGCGAAAGACCTTTCACGCATCGTCGCCAACCTGAAGCCGGGCGGCGGCGTCGTGACCACGCGCGGCCACGTGCATTACGTGGTTACCGAATACGGTATAGCCCATCTGTACGGCAAGAACCTGCGCCAGCGGGCCGAAGCCATGATATCCATTGCACACCCCGACCATCGCGAAGAGCTGCGGGCCGGTTTGCGCCGCTACCAGCGGTCGTTCTGAGAGAGGTAGTCATGCTGGTACGAGACCTGATGACCGAGGCGCCCGAGACCATTGACGCCGAGCAGCGGGTGGCCGATGCGGCCTTCGTCATGCGCACGCGCAACATTCGTCATCTGCCGGTGGTTCGCGACGGAAAGCTGGTGGGCATGCTGTCCGACCGCGATGTCTTCGGCTGGTTGACCCCGCGTATCGCAACCGAAGACGAGCAGGAAGGCGAGGCCGAGTCGCTGTATTATCTGATCGAAGATGTCATGAGCGACGCCCCGGCGGTAATCGAGTCCGGAGCGCCGGCCTGGGAAGCGGCCGATCTCATGGTCGCTCGACGCATCAGTGCTTTGCCGGTGGTTGACGGCGAGGGCGCCCTCGTGGGCATCGTATCGGTGGTCGACTTCGTGGCCGAGTGTTCACGCCGACTGAAGAGCGAAGCCGCGGCGGGTTGAGCCGGGTCGGGTTCGGTCGTGGCTTACAGCGAACCTTCGCTTATTTCCATCAGGCGGTTCAGGTCGTAGACTACGAAGCCGTCGTTGGTCGTGTCTACGATGCGCTCCTTGCGCCAACGGCTCATGACCCTGATGGCCGTTTCCAGCGAAGTTCCCACCGCGTCGGCAATTTCCTGCCGTGAGAGCGCAAAACGAATGTGAATATTTTCGCCGTCGCTCTGTCCGAGCCGATTCGAGAGCGAAAGCAGCAGGTGGGAAATGCGGTATTCGACGTTTCCGCCCGAGACTTCCTTCATGCGCCGGTTGATGTTGCGCAGGCGAAAGGCCAGGTCGCGTATGGTTGAAAGGGCAATGGACGGGTGCTCTTCGAGTAACGCCAGGTAATCGGTTCGCGAGAGCACGAACAGCCGGGCGTCTTCATGGGCAGAGGCGGTGGCGGGGAACGGCAGCCCGTCGATGAGCGCGACTTCGCCGAGGGCCTCGCCGGGCCCCAGA
This sequence comes from bacterium, assembly GCA_041687475.1. GTDB lineage: Bacteria > J088 > JAWLBW01 > JAWLBW01 > JAWLBW01 > JAWLBW01. Next base: position 1,808 of record JAWLBW010000409.1, on the reverse strand, counting down.
ATGTCGATGATCAATTCCTTGCCGCTTTCGAGCGTCTTGGCAATCTTGATGCTGCCCCGGGCCACGATATAAAGATGGGTACAATCGTCGCCCTCGAAAAAGAGAACTTCGCCCTTGGGTAGGTCCCGAAAGCGGCCCCGATCAAGCAATTCACGCTTGACGGGCTCGGGCACCTCGGCGAATCGATCGATTTCCTGCAGTTCGGTCATCACGATTGTCATTGTAGCCTCTCGGTCGCGTTCGGTCATGGATTCGGGGAGCATGATTCGTGCCAAGGTATTCCGGTCGCTTTCGTGGAGAGCACCCGCATGCCTTCGCAACGCGTCGTCGGCTCGATTTTCCCCAGCTTGGTCAGTTTCTATGTGGCCTTTCCCAGTCAGGATTTCGTGTTTCGTTTCGATGCATTTGCGGTTCGAGGCGCACGGCGCGGGGCGAGGGCGACCGCGCGGGGTAGGAAATCACCCGCTGCATTTCCTTGAAGCCGATCGACCGAACCAACGATTTTCAGTGCGCGCGACCCCGTCAAACCGGCGACTCCCGGCGGTTGTCGCACCTGCGGTCCCGGGCGCCGGCCCTGGCTGAGGCGCTGTGTCCGTCGCCGGCTCTTGCACGCGGACGACCTCGTCGACGAATGTCACGTTGCGATACACAGTGTCGCGAGTCGGTTCATGGGTTGTCGGTCGGAAAGCCCATATATTGGGATCGCGGGGCTGTTGGCATGTTTTCCGCTCAGGTGCATGCCCATATGAGCGCCGCAGTTCAGCCATACGATGCCACCCATGCCTCTGCAGATGTCGCTGCCGACATTGTCTGCACGCACTGCGGCAACCCCGTGCCCCGTTCGCGATGGGCCGGACGGGCCATGGCTTTCGGCGATCCGGTCTTCTGTTGCCAGGGCTGTGAAACGGTCTTCGGCATTCTTCAGCAGAGCGGGCTGGGCGATTATTATAGATTACGCGACGCGACCGGCGAAACGCTGGGCACGCCGGCGAATCCTACGGGCGACAGTTATGCCTGGCTCGACGATCCGGCCTTCGTGACCGCCTACAAGCGCGACGAGTCCGGTCGCACCATGGAATTCTACCTGGAAGGGGTGCACTGCGCCGCGTGCGTCTGGCTGGTCGAGAAGCTTCCGGAAATGCTGCCCGGCGTCGCCTCTGCGCGGCTTGACCTCGGTCGTTCGGTGGCGCGCATTCAGCTGAACGATGGTGGCACCTTCGCAGCCGTGGCCCGTCGGATTGACGGCATGGGCTACCGCCCGCATCCGGTAAGGGCCGACGAGGCCGATGCGTTGCAGGAAAAGGAAAACCGGCGGTATCTTCTGCGCATCGGCGTGGCCGCCGTGGCCAATGCCAACATCATGCTCTTTTCGGTTGCCCTGTACTCGGGCGTTACCGGCACGTTCGCAACGCTGTTTTCGTGGCTGAGCTTCGCGCTCATGCTGCCGATTCTCTTCTTCAGCGCGGTTCCATTCTACGAAAGCGCCTTCACGGCGTTGCGAACGAAGCGCATGTCCATCGACATACCCATCGTGTTGGGCGTGATCATGGGTGCGGTGCTGGGCTTTGTGAATCTGCTCAAGGGCGGGGGCCAGGCCCATGTGTACTTCGACTCGCTGGCGATGCTGTTGCTGCTCATGCTGGGCTCGCGTTACCTGACGAGGCGGGCGCAGCAGAAGGCCCTGGGGGCCACCAACGTGCTGCGCCATATGCTGCCCTCGTCGGCGCTGCGGGCCAGCTCCTCCTCGAGCAGGTCGACGCGCAGGCCGTCGGCGTCCATCGTCACGTGGCGGACCTCGGCCTGGTGGC
>JAWLBW010000408.1:0-2991 GCA_041687475.1 bacterium | reverse complement strand
GGCGCGGGCCGTGCGGCACGGGGACCCGGGCACCGCGGAACGCGGACCTCGGAACGCGGAAAACGCAGGCCCCGGAAGGGGCCGAGTCCCCCAGTCTGACGGTCTGACAGTCTGAAGGTCTGCAGTCTGAAGGTCACCCGTCCGACCGTGCAGCACGCCACACCCCTTCTCCCCTTCGCACGCTCTCCCCATCGACGTACAGCCGTGCAGCATGTGAAGCACGCTCTCCCCACCAACGGACAGCCGTGCAGCACTACTCCGCTTTCACCTCAATCTGCTTCCGCTTCTGCTGTGCTTCGGGCTTACAGCCCACGCTCACCTGCAGCACGCCGTTCTTGAAGTTGGCGTTGATATTGTCGGTGTCGGCGTATTCAGGGAGCGAGAAGCTGCGCTGGAAGCTTCCGTAAAAGCGCTCGGTGCGCTGCCGGTTTTCTTCCCTTTCTTCCTTCTCTTCGCTTCGTTCGCCCTTGATGGTCAGAATGTTGCCTTCGACACGTACGTCGACGTCCTTCGGTTCGACACCGGGCAGGTCGGCCTTTACCCGAATGCCCTTGTCGTCTTCATACACGTCGACCTGGGGGCTCCACTGCGCCATGGCGCCCTCGCCCTCGCCCGCGGCCATGGGCAGGCCCGACATGAGGCGGTTCATTTCGTCGTGCAGGCGGTCGAAGTCGCGCTGAATCTGATCGAAGAGGCTGACGCGGCCGCCGCGCGAGCCCCGTGCCTGCAGTGTACTTTCTCTTCGGAAAGGCATGATGGCCATTGTTTTCTCCTTTCAGGGTTGTGGGGGTACCGATGGTTGCTCGGGTAAGGCGCCGTGTTTGAAACGGTCTTCCCCCAGCGTTTCGACATGGGAGCGAAAGTAAATGCGCCGTCCGTCGCTTTCGGCCCGGGTGTCCATTTCGGCGCTGCGTTCGATGAGTCGCCGAATGATGCGCCCGCGGTCTTCGGCCGGGGCTTCGTTTACCTGGCAATCGCCGATGAGTGTGGGCACCACTTCGAGGCCGCGCACGGCGCCGTCTTCCACATCGACGTAAAAGAGCAGGCCCTGGTCGTTGCGCAGGGTTGGGTCAACTGCGTAATCGTCGACGAAATCGCCGGCGTCGTAAACGATGAACGCACCTTCGTATCTTTCGACGCCCTGGAAGATGTGGGCGCTATGGCCGAAGTACAGGTCGGCGCCCGCGTCAACGACGGCATGGGCGAAGTCGCGAAAGTGCGCGGGGGGCCGTTGTACCATGTTCGGGCCCCAGTGGTTGGTAACGATGACGATGTCGGCGCCGGCGTCGCGGGCCCGGGCAATGCTCTCTTCCACCCTGCGAAAGCCTTCTTGTTCGAGCGGAATGTCGAGCCAGTTGGTGCCCGGTCTGGAAGCGCCCGCCAGCCAGGGACGTTCGTTGTCGGTGAATGCCAGTACGGCGACGCGCATGCCGTTCACGTCAAGCAAGGCCGGGCGTGAAGCGTCGTCGAAGTTGCGACCGGCGCCGGTGTATACGATTCCGCGGGCAGCCAGTCCGTCGAGCATGTCGAGCAGCCCGTCTTCTTCGAAGTCGAGCACGTGGTTGTTGGCCAGCGTTACGCAGTCGACGTCGGCAATGCCGAGCGCTACGTAGGCAATGGGGTCGGCGCGAAAGTGAAAGACCTTGGGGTAGCGCGTCCACGGCTTTCCATGCGTGGTGATGACGCACTCGAGGTTCATGATGCGCAGATCGGCGGCCTTGAGAAGGGGCAGCACATCGCCCCATGGCCAGGCAGGTCCCCTTGCAGCCATGGTGTCGTTGACGAGGCGGCCCAACATGACGTCGCCGGTAAGTGCAAGTCTGGCCGAAGGCATCGCGTTTCGACACTCCCTTTCGAATCGACCTGTTGGAAGATTGCACCGGCCATGGTCACGCGGGCAATGGCCATGGCTCGTTTGCCGAGCGCGCACACTGTACGGCGAGGTTTGTGCCGGAGTATGCTTGCCCCCGGGGGCCCGGGCACCGGGGTTCTCACCGGCCACCGAGCGTAGGGCGACAATGGTCGTGCCGCGGCGCAACTGCTGCAATCGGTTCATGCCCATGCGAGCAAGATGGATTCTGACCGGGGGAAGCGCTGTCGCGCTCAGCTACTTCGCCGCTCTGCGTCCCTGGCACGTGCGCTGGGGAACAACCGCCGAGGAACGTGCACGCCGTATGCCGCTCGACGAGCGGATTCGCGATCCGCTTTATGTCACCAACCGCGCGATTACCATCTGCGCGAAACCCGAAGACATATGGCCCTGGCTGGCGCAGATGGGCGAGTTGCCGCGGGGCGGATTCTACAGCTATACCTTCATCGAGCACCTTCTGGGTATGCGGGTCGAGAATGCCGACCGTATTCTGCCCGAGTATCAGGAGCTGCGGGCGGGTGAAACCATCGACCGCGCGGGCAACATGTATGTGCACGCGGTCAAGCCCTTTCGCTGGCTGGTGCTTGGATCGAATCCCCGCGACCCGCATCTCGCGGCTACCTGGGCCATGGCCATTTACCCGCTCGACGGCGAACGTTCGCGTCTGGTGTCGCGGGTGCGGGTGGCCGTGAAGAAGGCGAGCCTTGGAACAATACTCGGCGTCGCCGTCGTCGATCCGGGGCAGTTCATCATGGAACGTAAGATGCTGGTCGAAATTCGCAAGCGCGCCGAAGCCCTGGCCCTGCACCGGCGTCGGAGCCGACCCCGGGCTACTGGGACCGAGGAAGAAAGACGCAGGCTGCGCATCAATTTACCCTGGACGGGCAGGACGGGTGCGGTCGAGACCGGCGGCGACGCCCGCTGATTCCGCATTCTTGCCGGTGTGCCCCAACGTCTTGTCTGCAAGGGCTGCGGCATTTACGGCTCCCACGGTACAATGAGCCCACGGTCGGGTAGGGCACTTCCAACCCGACTGCGCTCTGGCCATGGAGAATCTACGTTGACCACTCGCCGTTTCAGTTTGGTGCCCTTTGTTGCCGCTCTCTTTCTTCTCGTCCTTC
>JAWLBW010000407.1:0-2999 GCA_041687475.1 bacterium | reverse complement strand
GCGGCCCCGATCGTCATCGGCTGGGACAACAAGCAGAAGTCGGCCAAGCGTCGCTGAACGCATGCTTCGTAGCTTCCAGGGGGAGAGGCCGTCAGGTCTCTCCCCCTTTTTCATACGCGCTCATCGCAGGAAGTGCATCCAAAGCAGGACTCCACTCTCAAGGCGAAATTCCACCCCAAGCGTGTCTTTTCCAGGCTTACTCGATGGGGGGAAGTTCAGGGGGTGCACCACACACAGCCAGTGGGCGCGAACCGCAGCCCTTCCCCCCGGGGAGCTGAAGCCGGATCGCTCGCTCACGAGCTTGTAAGCCCTTCCGCATACATTTGGGGGAAGCATTTGTAGACCGGCGCGTTTCCGGGGGAGGCGTCCACTGCCGGGCCGGAAAGGCCGGCTCAGTCCTGCACGAGTACGAAGGGAAAGCGCCGCGGCGGATTCTCGGGCAACTGAACCTGCAGGCTCAGCTCCTGCGGCTTCGCCCCGAAGTCGCCCCGAAAATAGACATAGCCCTGTGTCTTGGCGCCCGGCGAGAGCGGCGACGAGGGAAAGAGGCTGCGGGTAAAGACTTCACGCATGAAGGTGGGGTCGTAGCCGTAGGTGTCGTACCAGCCCGTCGGCCCCATCGACCAGCTGCCCCAGGGGCGCCACGGGTCGTAGTACCCTACGCCCATGCCCGAACGCCACGGAGCCCAGGTGCCGAACTGGCCGAGCTGCTCGGGGGTTGCGGGAGCATACTGATTGCCCTCGCCGTCGAACAGCAGGAACGACCGGGGCTCGATGGGTACGGGCGTTTCGCCGTAATTGTTCAGGGCCACGCGAAAGGCGACGACGCTGTCTTCGAGATAACCCGGCGCCCAGTCCATGGCGTCGAAGGCAACGGTCATGCCGATATCGGGCGTGCGCGACGAGGCGCGGTCTTCATGAAGCGTGATGTCGTCGGTGGCGCGGGGCAGGTAGCGAGTCGTGGCGCACGAGAGCAGGAAACCGGCCAGAAAAACCGGAATCAGAATCACTCTCATGCATGCTCGAGTCGCCATTGCAGAAACTTGTTGAATTCGGCATTCGAGCGGCGCAGCTTGAGCAGGAACCAGTTGTTGATGAGTTCCGTTACCCGCCGCCCGATGTCGGGGTTCGCGTCACAGAAGTTGTCCCACTGTTCCTTCGAGATTATCACGAACTCGGAGGTCTCAAGAGTCTTGACCGTCACAAGGCGGGGGCCCGGTCTGATCAGCGCCATTTCACCGAAAAACTCGCCTTCGCCCAGCACGAGCAGCGGTACGTTGCCGTGGCCTTCGATGTCCTTCGACACCTTGACCTGGCCGCGGCGAATCACGTACAGCGAGTTTCCCACGCTTTCTTCGGAAAACACGAAGGTGTTGGCCGGAATCGTGCGTTCTTCGCAGATGGGCTCGACCAGCTTGAGCTCGGCGGGCGTGAAGCTGCGGAAGAGAAGAATTTTCTTCAGAAACTCGAGTTTCTCGTTCATGCCCACTCGCTCAGGGGGTTGGCTTCGGTACGAGCAGCTCGCACTTTCCCTCGGCATATTCCTGCGCCAGCTCGGCGTAGTGAATGGCCGACATGAGAATGCGCTGAACCTCATGCTCCTGCACTTCGCGCTTGATGACCGCCGGCGCGCCGACCACGAAGCTGCGCGGGGGTATTTTCGTGCGCTGCAGAATAAGCGCGCCGGCGCCGATAATGCAGTCATCGCCGATTTCGGCGCCGTCGAGAATGGTGGCGCCCATGCCGACGAGCACACGGTCGCCGATGGTGCAGCCGTGAATCATGGCCCGGTGCCCGATGGTGACGTCGTCGCCGATGCGGGTTTCATACATGCCCTCGGTCACGTGCACCATGGAAATGTCCTGAATGTTCGTGCGCTCGCCGACATGGATCGGCATGACGTCGCCGCGCAGGACACTGCCGAACCAGACGCTGGAACGGGCGCCGAGCGTAACATTACCGATGACGTGCGAACCCGGAGCGACAAAGACCGAAGGGTCGATCTGAGGCGTATTTTCACCAAAGCGATAAATCATGCCCATTATGCTACCTTGCCCGAAAGAGAATTTCCACAGACATATGTAGGGAAGGCCGAAGCAGGACGCTTAACGGCTTACCCGGGAGACTTCCGGCGCCCTGAACGACCGGCTCGCTTCTGGCTTCGCCGCATGGGTTTTGCTACCATTATCTGTTTACCCACTCCCTCTCGCCGGGCCTCTCATGGACAAGATTGTCATTCTCGATTTCGGTAGCCAGTATACCCAGCTCATCGCGCGCCGTATCCGTGAAGCGCATGTGTATTCCGAGATTCATCCGTGCACCATCGACATCGAAGCCGTGCGCGAGATGAAGCCGCAGGGCATTATTCTCTCGGGTAGCCCGCACAGCGTGACTGAGGCCGACGCCCCCCTGGTCAGCCCTGAAATCTACAATCTCGGCGTGCCCGTGCTCGGCATCTGCTACGGTCTGCAGCTGACGGCCCACCTCTTCGGGGGCGCGGTCGACAAGGCGGCGCACCGTGAATACGGCCGCGCCGACCTGATTGTCGACGACAACAGCGATCTGTTTCACGGCTTCCAGCAGGGCGAGGAAAACGCCAGCGTGGTGTGGATGAGCCATGGCGACAGGCTCGAAAAAATTCCCCCCGACTTCAAGGTGCTCGCGCACTCGAAGAACTCGCCCATCGCGGCCATTCGCCACAAGGATCGCGAGATTTTCGGCGTGCAGTTTCACCCCGAAGTCGTGCACTCGCCCCGCGGGCACGAAATGCTGCGCAACTTCGTGTTCACCGTGTGCGGCTGCAAGCCCGAGTGGAACATGGGCTCGTTCATCGAACGCGAGGTCGAGCGTATCCGTGAAGTGGTCGGCAACGACAAGGTCATCTGCGGGCTGTCGGGCGGGGTCGACTCGTCGGTGGTGGCCGCCCTGCTGCACAAGGCCATCGGCGACCAGCTGACCTGCGTCTTCGTCAACAACGGCGTGCTGCGCAAGAACGAGGC
>JAWLBW010000406.1:0-3032 GCA_041687475.1 bacterium | reverse complement strand
ACGTAGCTCGGGCTCGATGTCTTCGGCCCACTTGAGGTAATCGTGCTCGATGATGGGCATGGCGCCCTCGAGCGCCGTTTCGGCGAACTGCCCGCCCGAGCCGGCGTTGACCGGATACATGGTGTGCTTGCCGTCGTATACCCAGGCATGCTCGCCCGACACCAGCAGACGCGCGTCGACGTTCAGCGTGACCGGCTCACCCGACTCATCGAGCAGCCGCCCCGAGACGGTGAACCCTTCGACCGCGTCGGCTGTCTTGAACTCCAGGTGTGCGGTCGCCGGCCGCCACGTGAGCCGATTGCGCGGGTCGCCGATGAACACGTGTGCATCGCGCAGCGAGGGCACGAGATGGGGAAACAGCTCGCGTGAAATCTTGAAGCTGCGACCGGTCGAATACGGCTGCAGGTGCATGAGCAGCTCGCGCTGGTCGTCGGCATAGGACGGAATACGCTCGCAGATAGACAAGGCCGAAAGCGGCTCAATCTTATGATTGCCGGGTCGCAGGCGGCACGGATGCAGCTGCACCGAGCGCGCGGCAATTTCCATGCGAAAGCCCAGCAGGCGCTGCGTCTCTTCCTGGGTAACCTGCTTCACGCTCGCGCCCATGCGTGCGAGCGCCGCCTGCAGCGCGTCGTTGTTCTTGGACGCCGGCCTTTCGTGGCGTTCGGTCGAAGCTGCGGGCGAGGCTCTGCCTGCCGGACTCGAAGAACGAGCAGACTCCGTTGCCGGATTCACAGAAGGCCCGCCCTGAGGCGCATTGCCCCGCTGGGGCCCGATGGGCGGAAGCTTCGGTTTCTCGGGCGCTGCAGGCATGCCCCGTTGGGGCCCGATGGGCGGGAGTTTCGGTTTTTCGGGTGCCGCAGCTGCTCCTCGCTGCGGACCGATGGGCGGAAGCTCCCTTCTCGCCTGTTCGCCGCCCGTCGCACCGCGTTGCGGACCGAGCGGCGGAAGCCCGGTTCCGGCCGGCGCGGTAGCCGAGGCCGAGGTCTCTTCCGACGCGGCCTCGCGCTGCACGTAGAGCACCAATGCCGGAACGTGCAGACACATGCCCTCATCCGAAAACATCGGGCAGCTGCAGGTCACCCGCGACCACATGGGCTCTTCGGCCGGGTGAATCATGATGCGCCAATCCTTGCGGAAGCGGTCGGTCAGGGTGGCGTCGATGACGTCGGGATCGTTTCGCTTGAACGCGACACGAGCGACCGGCAAGAGCTTGCGCGCCTCCTGCAGCAGCCTGTCGCCCACCCACGAACGCAGGTCGCGTTCCTGCCACGCTTCAACGGGCCGCATGGCGACCTCCGGCGGGTAGGACCGAATAAATTGCAGGTAGTGAAAAAGGCGTGGGAGAGGGCATCACAGCACTGTAGTATACCGATCGCGGGCGGGTCGTGTCGAAGAGCGCCGGGTGGAAGGGGGTGCCGGCTTGGCGCCATGATGCTGCCCCTACGGCGGCGGAAAGGAGATGAACAGGAGATCGCAGGGTTCGCAGAGAGGCGCTGCTTGGGAACCGGGGTGCAACTTGCACGTAGATTGCTTTTTCTTGTTTTGGAAAAGGCAGGGGCTTGTTGCTTTTTACTTCCCTTTGGGCGCGTGACTGTGCTATCTGCGGAGTATGGGCGAACCTTATAGTGAACTGACCGGTCGAATCATTGACGCTTCCATCGAGGTGCACCGGACGTTGGGGCCGGGGTTGCTCGAGTCTACCTACCGGGCGTGCCTGGCGCACGAACTCACGATGCGCGGCCACGACGTACGCGTCGAATATGCCATACCGGTTACCTATAAGGGCTACCACGTCGACTGCGGCTACCGGGTCGACGTGCTCGTCGACGACACCGCCGTGGTCGAGCTCAAGGCCATCGAACGACTGCACCCGGTACACCAGGCACAGGTGCTCACCTACCTGCGCCTGGCCGGCCTTCCGGTCGGCCTCCTGATCAACTTCAACCAGCAGCTGCTGAAAGACGGCCTACGCCGCCTGGTCAACGCCGACGGCAAGCCACTGCAGCCTCAACCACGAAAACCTTTCATCACCAACAACTACAACCCGAGTAAAGGGTGAACCCCGTCCGACCGTGCGCCACGCAACAAGAAAAATGAACCGCAGCAGGTGCAGAATCGTTGGAGCAATCGAGTCCCCTCTGCGCCCCCCGCGATCTCCTGTAAAATTCCCCCCACGTCCGACCCTCCACCCCGTTCCCATACGACCAAAACGGCCTTACACTGGTGCTACAGGGGTTCTCTTTGTAGAGGGAGGTTTCCAGCATGGCCCAACCGCAAAAGTCCGATCGTCAGCTCGATGCCGTCGCCGAACGGCTCGAAGCCGTCGAAGATGTTATTCCCCGCCTGGAAGAGCAGGCGCAGAAGCTCATTCGCGAGCTGTCGACCTTTGTTTCACGGGGCGAAGACACGGTATCGCGTGCACGCAAGTGGCTCGACGATCATCCGGTTTCCCGCGGCATGGTCGAAAATTCACTGCGCCGGGTCAACCTGCACCAGCTGATGGATGAATTTCCCGATCGGTGGGAAGACATGCGCCTGCGTGCGCGTGAAGGCGCCGAGCGCATGCGTACCGATTTGATTCCCGAGATGAAGAACCGGGCGGCCTCGCTGCGCAACCGTCCGGTCGATGCGGCCTTGATTGGTGTGGCGGCCGCGATTGTTGCCGCTGTGGCGATCCGAGCAAAATAGACGATATTCCACAGGTCCGCTCCTGCACGAGGGGCTTCGGTATTGGCTGCCGGAGCCCTTTCTTTTTGTTTCGGGTCAGAAGGGAAGTACGTACTGGCTGCCACTGTGTATGGGCAGGCCGCATTCCTGGTGCAGAAAGGCCCGCAGTACCGAAGGCTCGAATTGGGGAAAGCGCACCACGGTGGCTTCGATGGCGCGCACGGGATCGCGGTGCCTGCGTCGCTGGGCGCGCAGCGAGAGCTTGACGGCGGCCCGGTCGCGCCCGGTCATGCGGGTCAGCGTTGTCGGCACCTCTTCCGAAGTGGCGGCGGCGTGGGCGCGAACGAGGGGATCCTCACAGC
>JAWLBW010000405.1:0-3038 GCA_041687475.1 bacterium | reverse complement strand
TGACCGCGTCAAGCGAGGGCACCGACTCGCCGGTAATCAGGTCGAAGCGAAACGGTCCCTCGACGATGATGAAGTCGTTACCGCCGCACTCGATTTCGACCGTCACACCGGTCACCTCGGCAGCGGCCTGGGCATTGAAGTCCGTGGCGTCGGCCCCACCGTCATTCTGCGAATTCTGCTCGTCTTTCCGTTCACGCAGCCCGTCGCACACCCCGGGGCCTGCCTTGAAGGCAAGCTCGGCAACGTTCACGGTTGCCGCGGTAATGGCCACGTCGGCGCGCGTATCAATGGCATCGAGGGTCCGGAAGGGGGCAGCGGCAGGAGCGGTATCGGTCAATTCAACGGCGATACCCAGCGTGCCGTTTCTCGAGTTGTTTACGCTGGTACCGCCACAGGCCATGAGGCCCAGGGCCAGCGCCGCCGTAGAAATCAGGGGCTTATGTGCTTTCATGTGTGCTACTCCTCAGTTTGCAGGGTCGAGTGCTTCAAATCGCTTGACGGTAATCACGGGTTCGAGCTTATATTCGCCGCCACCGGTCGTCTTGATGCTGGCAGCCGCATCGAAGTCGAGCACCATCACATAGTCTTTTTCGGCTTCGATGGAAAACAGATAGGGAAACTTCAGGCCGGTCTCGTCACCGCTCGGAATGTCGAGCTTATGGGTCTGGCCGTCGACCACGACGTCGGCCGCGTCGATAATCATACGCAGCTCGGTGTACCTGCCGGGCGGCAGCTGCTGCTCGCCAAGCACGGCCGTGACATCGTTCTGCAGCTTCAACAGGTCGTGTGCCCCGCCGTCTGCGACGATGGTGATCCAGCGGCCCTGCCCTTTGTCTTCGCTGTCGCCCAGGTAATGGGCCTGCACGGCGCCCAGCTCGACATTGACCGACTCGTACTCGCCCGGTGCGTCGGTAAGTTCGAGCCGCATCACGCCGTTGCCGACACTGGTGCCGCAACCGGCCATCGCCAGAAGAAAACCGGCAATCTGTAAAAATCTGTGTTTCATGAGGATGCTTCCCCGTCGCTTCGGGTAAGAGGAAAAAACTGAAAATTCGCCTGTACGACGCTGTCGGCCTCGGGGGCTTCGAGCGTTTCGAGGAAGGCGTGAAATTCCTTGCGCATCTGGTGAATTTTTTCACGCACCCTTGGAAGGTCTGCGGCGCGCACACGCCCCGTAACGGCGCCGAAGGTGCGCTCTTCGGCCGCAAGCGTTTCAAGAGCCGACTGCGCGAGACGCGCCATCTGCAGGTGATAATGGCGAAAGACCTCGGTGCGTACTTCGTCGGGCGTCGTGACCTGGGCTTCGGCCTGCTCGATACGCCCACAATGGGTTTCGCGCAGCATACCAAGGCGAAGGAGAAGCGCCAGCGCATCGGCCGCCTGCTGCTTCGTCATGCGCATGCGGAATTGTCGGGAAATCCACACGGGGTCGGGGCGGAAATCATTGTTGCCGGCCAGCTCACGCACGGCAACGGCCTGCCAGCTACCCAGATATTCGAGCAGATCGGGGTCGAGATTCAGGTTCTCGCGGAAGGGACGGTTGCGTGCAAGCTTACGCAAGCGCTCGTTATGCGTATCCGGGTCGGTTTCCTGGTTGAGGCCCACCAGAGCGGCGAAAAGCTTCGCTTCTCGCTGTGAAAGGCCCAACCCGTCGGCAATACCCCCCAGGGTTGCCGAGTCGGGGTTCAGGTTACGTTTGCCGTGAATGACCAGATGAAGGAATCCCGGCGAACTGAAACCGCAGACTTCGGCCAGCGAACGATAGGAAACCTTGCGGTCCTGTTCCTTGAGCCAGGCATACATGTCGGCCAGGTAAGCCCGGTAATCGGCATAGCGGTCGACACGGGGACGCGGACGCTTTGGTGTGCGCAGCCGACGCCCTGGAATGGTTTTCGAATCACGTGCCATCTTACTACCCGCCTACTGGGCAGTCATTTTCACAGCATCCGCCAGTTTTGTCAACGAGGGAAAAAAAAACAAGGTAGACAAGTAACTTAGAAGTAACAGCATTTTCACCAGACGCATCACTGGAGGGAAACCGCGGAGGGGGGCAGGTGACAGGTGACAGGTGATAGGTGATAGGTGATAGGTGATAGGTTCCGCGTTCCGAGATCCGCGTCACGTTACTTACGTTCCGCGTTTCCGCGTTCCGAGTTCCGCTCCCCATCGCCCCACCTCACGCTCTCCCTCTCAGGCGTGCAGAACGGAAAAACGGCCTTCCCCCCGCAGGGAGAAGGCCGTGTAGACCGTGCATCGGAGTGCCGCTGCGGGCTACTCTTCAAGTGCGTACAACTGGTCGATGGATGCGAACCCGGCATGAGAAGTCAGCTCTTCGGTATCGAGATCATAGATGCCGGAAACGGCTTCGCCGAAGGCATTCTCGGCGACGATGTACAGACGGTTTCCACCTGTGGCCAGGCTGGTGATTGTGTGCCCGGTAAAGGCCTCGGTCGGCGTGCCGTCGGGCTCTACGACGACAACCTTGTCCTGCATGCGCACGACATACCGTTCGCCCGCTCGATGAAGGGAAAAGTTATTTTTCGGGTTGGGATTCCAGCCCTTGCCGTGCTCGGTGAGGCTTGTGGGAAACTGATACGTCGAAAGGGGGCGGGCGAAACCATCGCCGTTCACGTGGCACAGGTAGAGGGCGATATCTCCTTCTCCTTCTTCGGCACACATGAGCAGGGTTACGATGCCGTCGTCGGCGAACACGAATTCTCCTGTATAGCTGTAGCTGACGGCGCCGTTGAACTCCGAAGTGGTCTCGTACGTAACCGCCCGTTCACTGAGATCGGAAAAGTCGACGAGGTCGTTGCTGTTGATGACCACGGCATCGGTCGGCAGGCTGTAGTAGGAATGCAGCATGTCGAGGGTCGCCCGCTTGTTCGTGCGCGTATCGATCAACTGCGTCAGGCCGTTACCGACTACGTGCGCAAAGTGACCCGAAACCGAGAGTACGTCTGGATTTTCGAGGGTGGTCTGCAGGGCGACTATCGTGCCCGACGTCGCATCGTAGCGAAGGCCGTTGCTGAACCAGA
>JAWLBW010000404.1:0-3042 GCA_041687475.1 bacterium | reverse complement strand
TTACGCCCACGTTCGAGAAGCGTCGCTTCGACACCCGATTCTTCGCAGCGGCCGTTTCACCCGATGCCCGGCCCACGCCCAACGCCGAGGCGGTTCGCTGGGCCTTCTACACGCCTGACGAAGCTCTTGCCGCCGTGGCCGACGGCGAAATACAGATGGCCCCGCCGACCCTGGTAACGCTGCATCGCCTCAAGCGCTACGCGACGATTGACGAGGCGCTCGACGGCCTTGCCGCGCGCAGCGTGGCGCCGCTCTGTCCCGAGCTCACCAACACCGACCCCATTACGTTGAGTTATCCGGGAAATCCGTCGCACTCAGTGGCCGAGGGTCTGGCCGACAATCCGCTGGAAATGCGGCTGATCGATGCGCGCTGGCAGATTCGTTGGGTCGAAGACGGATTGACGGGCTGATTTCACACAAACGCGGAACTCACACCAACGCGGAAGCAGAGCTCGAAACGCGGAACGGAACCGAAAACGCCGAAATCTGGCTGGATCCGGGTTTTGGGATCTGGGATCTGGGATCTGGGATCTGGGATCTGGGATCTGCGATCTGGGATCCGTTTCTTTCAGACGATTGGGGTAGCGCCGTCGCGGCGGTAGGACATCGGGGTCGCAATCGGCTCGAGCATGCGCCGGATGAAGTCCATGTCGCGCTCCATGGCCCGCTTACCCTTGGCCACGGCCATGACTACCCGCTCGTACTTCGGCACCAGGCTGAGGGGGCTCAGCACCTCGTGAAAGGCTTTGACGTAGTGGGCGTAGGGCCGGTCGCGCTTGACATTCTGCTGCACCAGGTGCTGCACGGGCGCGAACATGACGTTGGCGTTGAAGCTGGGCGCGAAGGAGTCAAGCGCCAGAATGAAGGCGTTGCGCCGCTTGATCTTGCCTTCCTGCACCCCCATCCACGCGGCGCGGGCGGGCACGTTCGAGACCACGCCGCCGTCGATGAGACGGGCCAGGCCGTTCTTGGCCATGACCGCCTGCAGAATCGAGTGCATGCGATGGTCGTCGCGTATGACGTCGTAGTGAATGACGCCGGGAATGGCGCTGGAGAAGCCGACCGCGTCAATGACGTCGAAGGTGTGCGTCAGCGGATCGCGGCCGACGACGAGCTCGTGCAGAATGCTGGGGTTGGTGAGCAGCTCCTTGAGCGTCTCGTACATGCGGCCGATGCGGCGGCGGAAGGCGAGCATCTGCATGGGGCCGCGCACACCGCCCAGATCGAGCATGCCTTCGTAGTAGCTGAGATCGTGCGGCAGGCCGCCTTTTTTGATGCCGGCGACGATGATTTCGGTGGGAATGGAAAGCTGGTCGAGGCGAATCGGTTCGCCGTCGACGAGAAAGTGATGGCTCAGCGCTTTGTGCAGGTGCAGGCGCAGCGTGGCGGGCAGCCCGTATCGGCTTTCCATGGTCATGAGCCGGAACACGTCGCGCCAGCGCAGCCCCTTGATGATGTTGAGGGCCCAGTCGATATCGAACCGGGTGTGCATGGCGCGAATTCCCCCCATGATGGCGCCCATGCTGGCCCCAAGCATGTACGACGGGGTAATGGCGGCTTCTTCGAGTGCGGCCAGCGCACCGAGGTAAACGTACCCCGACCCGCCGCCCCCGCCCAGCACGAGCACAAGCTCTTTCTGCGTCAGCTCGGCTTCGAGGTGTTCGCGCGAGAAATCGTTGACGTGCACACGCAGCAAGCGGTCTTCGATACGCAGCACTTCTTCGTGCAGCGCCGGCACCAACCGCTGAATCTCGTGATGGTCGATGGCGCCGTGATTGTCGAGAAGAATGGGGCGAAAGGCATCGACCACGCGCTCGCGAAAATACCGAAGCTCGTCGGCGACGACCACGTCGTGCCCGTCGACGTGAATGACGCGCAGCTGCGCCAGCGCCAGGGCATACCGAACGGTATCGGCCTCAAAGCGGTTGAGCGGCGACTTTCCCGTGGCCAGATCGTTGGCCAGCACCGTCTCCATGCGAATGACGGGGCGTGTCTGGTTTGCGTATGAAGCGAGTGCGCGTTTCATGCAGATAATGGTGAATTGCGGCCTACCCGGCCGCCATTCGAACAGCAAACAGAATAGCAGGAGGCGCCCGCCGACTCCAACTTTTGCCTCGGCAGGTCTGCGCCCGTCCCCGAAGCGGGAATGAAAGATAAGGCAAATCGAGGGTGCGGGTCTTTCCGTTTCAGGCGAAAACCCGGTATCCTGTATGGATCAAGAGGAATACGAACGTGGCAGCCAGGTTTATCGACGAAGCAGAGATTTGGGTGAAGGCGGGCGACGGCGGTCATGGCTGTCTGAGTTTTCGCCGCGAGAAGTACGTGCCTTACGGCGGCCCCGACGGGGGCGACGGCGGGCATGGCGGCGATGTCGTCATCAAGGCGACGACGCGGCTGAACACGCTGGCCGACTTCCGCAACAAACGCCGGTATCACGGCGAAAACGGTCAGAAGGGCGGCACCCAGAACTGCACGGGCCGCGACGGCGAAAAGGAAATCGTGCACGTGCCCGTGGGCACGCTGGTTTTCGACGCCGATCACGGCGACCTGCTGGCCGACCTCGTGCGCGACGAGCAGGAAGTCGTCATCGCCAAGGGGGGCAACGGCGGCTGGGGCAACCTGAAATTCGCCACCTCGATCAACCGCGCGCCCCGGCAGAACAACCCGGGCCTGCCGGGCGAAGAGCGCCACCTGCGGCTCGAGCTCAAGCTGCTGGCCGACGTGGGCATCATCGGCTTTCCCAATGCGGGTAAGAGCACGCTCATCAGCGGCATCAGCGCCGCCCGGCCGAAAATCGCCGACTATCCGTTCACGACGCTGGTACCCAACCTCGGCGTGGTGAGCGTGGGGCCCGAACAGAGCTTCGTCGTGGCCGACATTCCCGGTCTCATCGAGGGGGCGAGCGAAGGAGCCGGCCTGGGTCTGCGTTTTCTCAAGCACATCGAACGCACCCAGTCGTTCGTGCACGTGCTCGACTGCACCGAGCCCGCCGACGAAGTCGAACGCCGCTTTCACGCCGTCAACGCCGAGCTGGCCGCCTAC
>JAWLBW010000403.1:0-3067 GCA_041687475.1 bacterium | reverse complement strand
CGGCCGAGAACCTGTTGAGCGCGTCTCTGCTCATGTGCCTGCTGAGTCTCGTCATTCTCGGCCCGTTGACCCCCGACGTTTCCGTGCTTGGGGTGCACCCGATTACCATTATTCTGCTGGCCGGCTATGTGCTCGGAAGCCGCATCATTTACAAAGCGCATGGAAGACCCATGTGGCAACCGCGCATGACCCTGGAAACGGTGCTCGACGAGCCCGACGAGCATGCCGGGGGTAAGCGAAAGAACGTCTCGCTATGGGGCGAATACGCCGTACTGGCCCTGGCCGTGGGCATTGCCGGCTGGGCCATTGCCCAGTCGGCCGGAGTCATCACGCGGGCCACCGATATTCCCGAGAGCGTCGTGGGCACGTTTTTCACGGCCATCGTTACCTCGCTGCCCGAACTCATTACCGCCATTACCGCGGTGCGCCGGGGCGCGCTGACGCTGGCCGTGGGCGACATCGTGGGCGGCAACGCCTACGACACGCTGTTTGTCGCTTTTTCCGACGTGGCTTATCGCGAGGGGTCCATCTATCACACCATCGGCCCCGACCAGACTTACCTCGTGGCCTGGAGCATGCTGTTGATGGGAATATTGCTGATGGGCCTTCTGACCCGCGAAAAGCACGGCATCGGCAACATCGGTCTCGAAAGTGTGCTCATGCTCGTCGCCTACGTGGCCGGGGCCCTGGTTCTCATCGTGCGCTGAACCGGGTCGCGCGTTGCGCCGGCCAGGGCATCATCACCCTTTCTCCGGGCTTCTCCGGTAGCGCCAAGGGTAGGACTTCAGGGTATACTGTAGGGATCAACCCCATTTCGATTCGTGGCAGCAGCAAAAGACCCCACACTGAGACAAGGCTCGGGCCTTGCGGCCGATCTCTGGCGCGACGAGGGCGCTGATGCGCAAGCGCCGGGACTCGACGAAATTGTCGAACAATTGGTTCAGCAGACGGGCGCCCGTATCTCCGGTCTCCGGGGGGCGGCGCGGGCCTGGCTGCTGGCGTCGCTCTATCGCTCGACGCACGCGCCGACGCTCATCATTGCGCCGGGGCAAGCCGAGCTCGAGCGCATGCGGGAAGAGCTTTCCTGGTTTCTCGACCTGAAGTCGTTACCGGGTACGGCGCCGACCGACTCGGGGGTTCACGCCTTTCCGGCCTGGCAGTTGCTGCCCTTCGACGATGTTTCGCCGCATCCCGAGACGGTGGGCGAGCGGCTGCGGGCGCTCTGGGCCCTCAAACAGGAATCTGCCCCGGTGGTGCTCACGACCTGGGAAGCCCTGTTGCAACGCACGACCGGTCTCGAGCGTCTTGCCGAGGCCGGCATCGTACTGCGCAAGGGCGTCGAAATACCCCAGGAAAAGCTGGCCGCGCGACTGGTGGCGGCAGGTTACGAGCGCGTGCTGCAGGTCGAAGACCCCGGCGAATTCGCCGTGCGGGGCGGCATCTTCGATATCTTCCCCATTGGGGGCAGCTACCCGGTGCGTCTCGATTTCTGGGGCGACCAGGTCGACGAACTTCGCCGCTTCGATCCGGCTTCGCAGGTGAGCCTTCGCGCCTACGAAGCCGATGAGGACGTGTTGATTCTGCCCGCCCGCGAATCTTTCTGGCTGCCCGATGAACGCGACGCGGTGCGCGCGGGCCTGCGCGAGCTGGCCGCCGACGTCGAGCTTGACCGGCACGCCCTCGATGCCGTGCTCGAAGCCTTCGACGAAAGGGGTAGTTTTCCTTTTGAGCACTACCTGCTTCCGCTGCTGGTGCCGAGCGCCTGGTTCTGGGAGGTGCTTCCGCCCGATACGCATGTGTGGATGGTCGAGCGTGACGAGGGGCTTCGCGGCATTGACGATCTGCACGCCGAGGCCCGCAACCGACACGGTCAGCTTCTTGACGAAGAACGGCTCGTCCCCCAACCCGGGCAATTCTACGCCGACGAAGAAACCGTCAAGAACGCGCTGGGCCGTTTTCACCACGCGCGCATCGAATCGCTCAAGGTTCTGGGCGAAACGACGCGCCTCGAAGGGCAGGGGCACGATGGTCTGCACGCCGAGCTGCACCGTTCGGGCGACCTGAAACCCTTTGTCGATCGCCTGCGGTACTGGACGGGGCACGGTTATCGGGTCGGCGTCACGGCACGCACCCGGGGGGGAGTCGAGCGCATGCGCGAGTTGCTCGAACCCTACGGGCTCGACCTGCTTTCGTCGAACGAGCTGCAGAGCGGCCGCGTGTCGGTGTTTCAGGCGCCGATCAGCCGGGGACTGCGGGTGGGGCGCGAGCGCTTCGCCATTGTGACCGAAGAAGACGTGTTCGGCACGCGCACCCGCCATGCGCCGCCCACGAAGCAGAAGAAGGAAAAGTTCATCGCGGCCCTGCGCGAGCTCAAGCACGGCGACTACGTGGTGCACGTCGACTACGGCGTGGGACGCTACCTGGGCCTGCAGACGCGCAGTATCGCCGGCCAGACGGGCGACTTCTTCACCATCGAATACGCCGGGGGCGACCTTCTGCGTTTGCCCGTGTACCGGCTCGAGGGCGTGCAGAAATATCTCGGCAGCGAGGGGTCCGAACCCCGTCTCGACAAGCTCGGCGGGCAGAGCTGGGAAAAGACGAAGAAGAAGGTCAAGGACGCCGTTCTTGCCATGGCGGCCGACCTGCTCGACCTGTACGCCGCCCGCGAGGTCATGGAGGGGCACGGCTTTACGGCGCCCGGCCACCTGTACGACGAATTCGAGCGCAGTTTCGAGTACGAAGAGACGCCCGACCAGGCCCAGGCCATTCGCGAAACCATCGAAGACATGCAGAAGCCCCGGTCCATGGACCGGTTGGTGTGCGGCGACGTGGGCTACGGTAAGACCGAAGTGGCCATGCGCGCCGCATTCAAGGCGGTCGAAGACGGCAAGCAGGTGGCCGTGCTCGTGCCCACGACCATTCTGGCCTTTCAGCACCTGCAGACCTTTCGCGAGCGCTTCGAGGCCTTTGCCGTACGCATCGAAATGCTCTCGCGCTTCGTCACGGCGAAGGACCAGAAGACTGCGCTCGAACGGGCCCGCAAGGGCGAGGTCGACATACTCATCGG
>JAWLBW010000402.1:0-3128 GCA_041687475.1 bacterium | reverse complement strand
TGCTCGCCGGTAACGGCTTCGTGCGCCAGGCTCTGCAGCTGTCGGCCCTGCCGTCGTTGATTCTCTGGGGGCCGCCGGGCACGGGCAAGACCACGCTGGCCAGGCTGATTGCCGAGGCGCACGGCGACCGGTTCATCGCCGTCAGCGCCGTACTGAGCGGGGTAAAAGAACTGCGCGAATCGGTCGACCAGGCACGTCGCAACCTGCGCAGCGGCAGCCGCACCCTCGTTTTCGTCGACGAAATTCACCGCTTCAACAAAGCCCAGCAAGACGCCCTGCTTCCCCATGTCGAGCAGGGCCTCATTACCCTCATCGGCGCCACCACCGAAAACCCCAGCTTCGAAGTCAACTCGGCCCTTCTCTCGCGCTCACGCGTGCTGCAGCTCAAGCTGCTCGACGAAGAGGCCATGCGCACCATCGTACTGCGCGCCCTGGCAGACACGGAACACGGGCTGGGCGTCGAAGGCGACCCGTTCGACAGCGAAGGTTTGGACACCCTCATCAACATGGCCGGCGGCGACGCACGACGCGCCCTGAATTCACTCGAGCTCGCCTGGGTCAGCCGTAATGCCGAGGGCAAGATCGATCGCGCCGCCGTCGAGAAGGCTTTTCAACACCGCGCTGCCTACCATGACGCCGGCGGCGACGCCCACTACGACCTGGCAAGCGCCCTCATCAAATCCATGCGCGGCTCCGACCCCGACGCGGCCCTGCACTACCTGGCGCGCATGGTCGACGGGGGCGAAGACCCGCTCTTCATCGCGCGGCGCCTGGTGGTCTTCGCCTCGGAAGACATCGGCAACGCCGACCCCATGGCGCTCGTCATCGCCAACGCCGTCAAGGACGCCGTACACTTCGTGGGTCTGCCCGAAGCCGGCATCAACCTGGCGCACGGCGTTACCTACCTGGCCTCGACGTTCAAGAGCAACGCCAGCTACGCCGGGTGGAAGAAGGCGCTCGGCGACGTCGCGGGCAAGCCCCAGTTCGCCATTCCCATGCACATACGCAACGCCCCCACCAAGCTGATGAAGGAGCTCGGCTACCACGAGGGCTACGTGTACCCCCACGACCGCCCCGCGATGTTCGTACCCGAGGCCGAATACCTTCCCCGGGAGCTTGCCGGCCGCGTTTACTACGAACCCAAGGCCACCGGCCGCGAAGCCGGCCTCAAGGAACGGGTCGACGGCCTGCGCCGCCTGCGCGCCCAAGCCCGCCGCGACAGGAAAGGCTGAAGTGCGGACCACCACACGGAGACGCCGAGGCACCGAGAATACGGCTGATGATTTGCGCAGTACCACACATCGGTCGACAGGTCGGCGTTGCAGCGCACTCCGTCGTTTTAGATGAAGGGGATAGCGGAAAAACCACCTGCCCACTCCCCATGGGGAGTCTGCAGGCGGTACAACCGGAGAGGGGGCTAAGGATTCGTCAGTCTACTGACTGTTAACGACAGCCGCATACCGTTCGGGCTGAGCCTGTCGAAGCCCAGCGAGGTGAATCTGCACGCAACGTCCCTAAAGCACACCCTTCGACAAACGCAAGGTGACCGGAATCTGAATGAGCCCGAAGAACTCTGCGTCTCCGCGCCGGAGCCTGCCCTGAGTTTGAGCGAAGGGTGTATCCTGCTTCCTCAAGCCGCCATGATACAAAAAAGGGGACGAAGCAAAGCTGCTTCGTCCCCGGGGTCACCTCTTGGGGGGAGGTTAACTCCTTGTCGTTCGGTCAGAACGTGGCGCCGGCACTCAGCACGAGCTGCCAGTTGTTGCCGAACGGAATATCATTGTCGATGATGTTGGTCTGGAAGCGGTAGTCGTAGCGCAGACCCACCATCAGGTTTTCGCCGGGGTAGCTGTTCACGCCCACACCGACCGGGAAGTGAAGCATCCACGTATCATCGGCCTCTTCACCCCCGATCAGGTCGAGGCTGGTCTCGAAGAACGTGTTCATGAACGAGATGCCGGCCCCCCCGGCCACAAACGGGCGGAAGATGGTATCGTTCTGCCAGCTTATACGGGCGCCCAGGTCAAGACCGTTCATGAAGCCCCAATCGCCGGGTTCCAGGGAATCTTCGCGAGGGTTGGCCGACCCGAAGTACCCCAATTCGGCCCCGATGAGACTATCGGCCTTGTAGGCGGCCCTGATGTTCCACCCGGCGCCTGTCTTATAGCTGTCGCCCAGCCGACCGGTGAAGTTGCTGAAGCCCAGACCGGCTTCAAGGCTCAATTCCTTGGGTTGCGCCATTTCGGCGCGCTCGCCTGTGGGAACGATGGCCTCGCGAATGTCGTCGCCGACGCCCGAAGCGGTGTCTTCGATTTCCTCGCCGGTGCCTTCCAGCATGGCTTCATCTTCTTGCTGCTCGGGCGTGCGCGTTTCCTGCACTTCTTCGTCGAGCTCGCGTTCGGCCTCTTCCAGATCTTCGTCGATGGACTGCTGCGCCTCTTCGGCGGAACGTTCCATGCCGGTGCGTGTTTCCTCGACTACGTCGCCGGCTGCGTCTTCGGCCTGCTGGGTCTCTTCGTACAACCCTTCGGTTTCCTCGCTCTGCTGCTGCGCAAAGGCGGGCGCGACAGGCAACGCAAGCGCCAGCGCGGCGGCCAGCCCGGTAAGTCCTCGAATCATGATGCCTCCTCTCGACAAAACCGTCCTCTTGCGACCAGATTACGCGTGAGAGGCACCGGCGCCAATTGCGAGGGCTTGCTCAGTAACCGTTCACGTGCTGCACCGGTGCACGAGGTGGTAGGTGAGAGGTTTCCGTGATGGACGGCTGCAGGGAGGTGGGCCGGTGGCCGGATACGTGCTGCACGGTTGCACCGGGTGATACATAATACGTGAGACGTGACGGTTGCACGGTTGCACGGTAGTGACCTGTGGCCTGTGGCCGGTGGAGCCTGTCCCGAGTTCGACGAGGGATGCTGCATGGCGAGACGTTCGCACCCTTGCCTACAGTGCGCTCCCCACGGCAGATGGGGAGCCCGATGCAAGGCATAACGGAGAGGGGCTTCGTGCTGGAGGGCGAAGCGAAGCAGCCGGACGGCTGCGATCCACACGCGCAGTCAATTTCAGCGAGGGTGTACAACTAACTGTGTAACTGGTTACTCTTTACCAACCCTGTGAGGAACCAGTGAAAG
>JAWLBW010000401.1:0-3132 GCA_041687475.1 bacterium | reverse complement strand
GATGCAACTCACAGCTTGATTTTCTGTTCCTTCAACTTCTTCTGCAGCTTGCCCACGAAGTGGGTGTCGTAGTTGCCGGCGACGAAGTCCTCATCTTCCACCACCTTCTTGAGGAAGGGAATGTTGGTCTTCGGCCCTTCGATGATGTAGGCGTCGAGGGCTTCGCGCATGCGCGCGATGGCGGCCTTGCGGTCTTCTCCCCAGACGATGAGCTTGGCAATCATCGGGTCGTAGTTGATGGTGACTTCGTTGTCCTGGCCGTAGCCGCTGTCGACGCGAATGTGGTGGCCCTGGGGTTCCTCATAACGCGTAATTTTTCCCGGCGAGGGAAAGAAGTTGTTGGGATTTTCAGCATAAATGCGTGCTTCGATGGCGTGGCCGTTCTGCGTGAGCTGGGCAGGGTCGAAGGTAATGGCTTCGCCGGCGGCAA
The DNA here is from genome assembly GCA_041687475.1 of bacterium. Taxonomy (GTDB): domain Bacteria; phylum J088; class JAWLBW01; order JAWLBW01; family JAWLBW01; genus JAWLBW01. The sequence goes on along the minus strand of JAWLBW010000401.1, from coordinate 2,702 downwards.
TGCGCAGCTGCTGTTCGACCAGATCAAGCCCCGTGACCATTTCGGTAACCGGGTGCTCGACCTGCAGGCGCGTGTTCATTTCGAGGAAGTAGAAGTTGCGGTGCATGTCGACCAGGCACTCGATGGTGCCGGCGTTCTTGTAATGCACGGCCTGACCGGCCTTGACGGCCATCTCGCTCATTTTCTTGCGCAGCTCGGGCGTGACGAACGGGCTGGGGCTTTCCTCGATGACCTTCTGGTGGCGGCGCTGCACCGAGCACTCGCGCTCGAAAATCGGGTAGATGTTGCCCTTGGCGTCGCCCAGAATCTGCATTTCGATGTGGTGGGGCCCCTCGACGAACTTTTCCAGATACACCGAGGCGTCGCCGAAGGCCTGGGCCGCGCGGTTGCTCGCGGCTTCGAGGGCCTTGGCCAGCTGGTCTTCATTTTCGACCACCTGCATGCCGATGCCGCCGCCGCCTGCGGCAGCCTTGACGATGACGGGGTACGAAATGGCCGCCGCGTGTTGTTTTGCCTCTTCGGGGTCGTGAACCGGGCCGGGGGTACCGGGCACCACGGGCACGCCGTGGGCGCGCACCAGCTCGCGGGCCGCGGTCTTGTTGCCCATGCGCTCGGCCGCGTCGGGGTGGGGGCCGATCCACACGATGCCGGCGTCGTCACAGGCCTGAATGAAGGTGGTGTTCTCGCTCAGAAACCCGTAGCCCGGGTGCACGGCTTCGGCGCCGGTCTTGCGGCAGGCTTCGATGATGTTCGGAATGACCAGGTAGCTCTCGAGCGGCGAGGCGGGGCCGATGTGCACGGCTTCGTCGGCCTCTTTCACGTAGGGCAGATCGGCGTCGGCATCGGAGTAGACGGCGACCGTCTTGACGCCGAGGCGCTTGCAGGTGCGAATGACGCGGCGGGCGATTTCGCCGCGGTTGGCAATCAGAATCTTTGAAAACATGTCGTCACTCCGCTGAAAAGCTGGTGGGCGGCGGGTGTGCATGGTCTCGCCGGGTGTGCGTCGGCGAGTTGATTGACGTGTCAATCAAGCTACCATCCACCCCCTGGATCGTCAAGGGACCGGGGCTCGGTGCGGTCATTCCACGGTGCCGTCGGCAAAAGGATGCGCACCCTGTAAGCAGACTATGGTAACATGCAGAGTTTGATCTGCGTTGGTGTTTTTGACCGATGCAGGGGTTATCAGCCAGTGAAGGCAGTGAAGGGAAGTGTGACATGGCCCGTGAAATCATCTATTTCTCCATCGACGTCGAAGCCTCGGGTCCGGTTCCCGGGCTGTACAACCTGATTTCCATCGGCGTGGTCGCCGTGCATCCCGAGCGGCAGGGGGGCGACGTCCGGCACCGCAAAGGCGCCGAGAAGTACTGGGAGCTCAAGCCCATTTACCACGGCTGGGACCCCGAAGCCGAGAAGGTGCACCGCCTCTCGCGCGAGCATCTCGAGAAGAACGGTCTACCGCCCCGGCAGGTCATGCTCGAGCTGCGCGATTTCACCCGCGACATCTGCCGCAACGGCGAGCGACCGGTTTTCGTGGGGCACAACGCCCCCTTCGACTGGATGCACGTGAACTACTACTTTCACGCCCTCGACGTCGACAACCCCTACGGCTACAACGCCATGGACACCAAGGCCTATGCCGGGGGGAAGCACCAGCTTCTGTGGACGGACACGAACAAGGAAAATCTGCTCGAGATTTACCCCAACCTCGTGGCCCCGCCCGAAGAGCTGGTGCACAACGCCCTGGTCGACGCCCGCTTTCAGGCCGAGCTGTTGATATCGCTGTTGGATATGTGAGGAGATCCCAGATCGCAGATCGCAGATCCCAGATTAGGAATAGGGGATATGGGGGATTGGGAATTTCGTACAGATTTCGTACGGCAGGTTTTGGCCGGCTGACGGGATCGCAGCCGTCCGGCTGCTTCGCCTGGCGGTAGACGGCGGCCTGTAGGCAGGCGCGTGGAACGTGCAGACCGAACGACCGCTGCGGTCAGGGGTGCCCATGCGGGCATGCCGTTTCGACCGGGTCGCTCGGGTTACCCGGCGTCGTTTTCGTAGGCGCGGCGCACCTGCTCCGCCTCCTTCTCGTCGAGCTTCGACAGCATGGTTTCGAGGCAGGTCGGGCAGATGCCGTGGGTCAATTCGGGCAGGCGTTCTTCGTGAAAGAGGTTGCGGTCGCGTACGGCCTGTTCGACCTCGACCCAACCGCCTTTTTCGTCGGCGACGCGCTTGCACCAGCTGCACATGCGCAGGTGCTGTTCGCCGCGGGGCCCTGCGCGTTCGAGCAGGGGCATCGGTTCTTCGCGCTTTTCTATCAGCACCACGTCGGTCTCGAGGGTAAGCGTACCGGGCGCCAGCGAGCTGATACTCATGGAAAAGAGGCGCCGGCTGGCGGGGGCGTCGCAGCGAAAGGTGTAGCCTACCGGATAGCCCCGGCGTGCCCGATCGAACAGCGCCGCCAGTATCCGGCAGGTCGTGCGATCGGCCAGAAAGTCCCATATCAAGCGGCCCCGAACCTTATCGGCGGCAAGCTCGGGGGCATCGTTCTCGAGGGCGAACGGCGTCCACTCGGGCGACAGTTCGAGCAGGCGGTCTTTGGCGTCGAGCACGTACCGCATGTCCCCATCTTGCGCCTGTCACGAACGTTCGTCAATCCGCGCCGGCCGCGCCGCGGGGGCGGGATGCCCGCTGACCCCCCCCCGCCC
>JAWLBW010000400.1:0-3157 GCA_041687475.1 bacterium | reverse complement strand
CGCATCGACGTCGAGGTCGCCGTCGCCTTCCAGATCGACCCCGACGCGCTGGTCGAGCACGAGCTCGGTCGTCGTCATCGGCCCATGCCCCCACTGGTCGACACATTCCGAATAGCGGGGCCGCTTTTCTTCCGTCGTGATCTCGAAATACGGAAACGAGCGGGAGCCGCCCAACGTGAACTCGATGCGAATTCGGCCTTCCGTTTCCTCGAGGTAGTCGGCGTATATGCTCGGATGGTCGGGATAGGCGGCTTCCACCCGCTTGGTACAGTCGTCCATCACCGGGGCGATGTCGAACAGCACGATGGGCCCTTCGACCAGGTTCGATATCGTGAGCGTATGCAGCAGTGTTCCCTCGGGCTTCTCCGACGGGGCGATGTCCCAAGAGTCGTGAGGCATGGGAGCAACCGTCTGTTCCTCGCCGGATGCGGATTGGGGGTCGCGAAGGCGAACGAACACTTCGTCGCCTTCGATTCGCTCGACGAGTACGACAAGGTCGGGTACCTGGTCTTTGTCGAGGTCTACCTGCTGGGGATTGCCGACCGTGTAGGCTTGAATGACCGGCTCCGATTCGATTTTCAGAACGGCGCGCTCGGCGTAAACCTCGAGCACCGTGAAGGTATGGTGCTCGTCACCCAGCGAAAGAACACTCGGAGTATCCAAGGTGAGCGTTGCTCTGAAATCAAAGTCGACGGCCTCTTCGCCGATTTCGACGCAAGCAGGAAGCACAAGGACAACCAGCAGGAGAACCGCAACGAACCGTGAACCGAAGAGCGTCATGTCATGCACCGGTGATTTCGGAATGTCGGCAGGGAAGTTTTACCAAGGAATTAAGAGTATCAGGGAAAGGAAAAGCAATCCCTGAATTATTTCGGTCCTGCCGGAGTGAAACCGTACCCGGAAGGCGCTCGGCTTGAAATGGACCGGCAGGGTGCGGAATACGCCATGCAGACTTGCACTGCCATTGCCGCGGTAGAGCCAAACGTCCTGCGCCAATCGTGAGCCGTAGAAACGTCGACCACTCGCGGTTATGGTCATCCATGCCGGGATTGCAGTCGATGATTCGAAGTCAGCGAGTGCCGTGAAAGCCCGGACAGCCATTGGCATTCCGCAAGATCGGATCTCCGACCGTCATTGGCCATTGGTCATCGACGCTGTCAGGCAAAGAAAAGAGGGCTGCTTCCAGAACGGAAGGAAGGCCCAAAATGGTGCCCAGGGTTCCGCCTGCGCTTTGCTGCGGCGGATAAACTCCATCGAACCAACAACGCAGGGATTCTTGTGAAGCTCTGAAAAAGCGAAAGGCCTTCCGCTTTCGCAGAAGGCCTTTCAATAGTGGTGCCCAGGGTCGGAATCGAACCAACGACACAGGGATTTTCAGTCCCTTGCTCTACCGACTGAGCTACCTGGGCAATTCGGTAGCAAAGAAGACAGTATACCGGACAACCGGCGCCGAGATCAAGAGAGAACCGGGGCGGCCGGGATCGCAGATCCCAGATCGCAGATCGCAAAGCAGGAGTGGGGTTTGGCTGCCTCCACGGTCATTCGACGCTCCGCACTCCGCATTCTCCATTCCGCGTTCCTCGCTCCCCATTTCCGCGTTCCGCGTTCTTTCAGGTTCCGCGTTTCTTCTTTACTGCGCGTCGGGCAACATCTCGGGGTTCGACATGATCGTCAGCACTTCCTCAATCTGGCGCTGCATTTCAGGACGCGCTTCTGCGGGCGTGACCTCGAGCAGGTGGGCCCAAGTCTGCTTGGCGCCTTCGAGATTGCGGTCGTGTATCTGAATCATGCCCTTGAACCAGAGGGCGTCCATGTTGTCGGGGTTCATCTCGAGAACCTTGTCGAACGCATCACGGGCGCCGTCGACATTGCCCGAACGCAATGAGGCTACGCCGTAACCGACGCGGTACATGGGCTCGGCGGGGTTCAGCTCGACGGCCTTTCCGTACGCCTCGGCCGCTTCGGCAAAGCGTTCGAGCACGATGTACGAGCGGCCGAGCATGGCCTGACCTTCGGGGTCGGCCGGGTTCTGGGCAAGCTTTTCTTCAAGCTGGCGCACCATGGCCATCGGGTCGGGGGCGCCGTTTCCGCCCATGGGGGGGCCGCCGCGTCGGGCCTGTTGCGTGGCCGGGGCATCGCCGGTGAGGGTCTGCCAGCCGCCCTTCCACAAATAAACGGCGCCGGTAATATTCAGGGCAAGCACAAGCAGCAGCGCACCCACCATGACGCGCAGCATGCGGCGCTCGCGTGAGCCTTCTTCGACGCCCGCTTCGGGGGCAAGCTCTTTTTCTTCCTGCAGAAGCGCCTGGGCATCGGTTTCGATGGCGACCTTCTGGGCCTCGAACTCTTCGTCGGTCAGCGCGCCCTGGTCGCGATCACGCTTGAGCTGCGCGAGCTGATCGGCCAACGCGAGCTTCCGCTTGTCGAGGGCCTTTTTCGCCGAGGGAACCCGGGGGTTCGTGAACAGGGGCAGAAACACGGCGATGAGTACGATGGCGGTAATGGCCGCCGCCAGAAACCAGATCATTCGTTCTTACCTTCTTCGCCGGTCGAGCGGCGCAGGGTTGCAATAAGGGCGTCGGTGTCTTCGTCGAGGTTTCGGCCGGGTTCTTCGTACGAGGCGACGCTGCGCCGGACTTCACGCCGCTTGCGCGCGCGGGCCGTGAGCACGAAGACGCCGGCCAGCAGGGCGGCGAAAGGGGCAATCCACAGAACGAGGTTGAAACCTGTCGTGCGTGGCTCCATGAGAATATAATCGCCGTAGCGCGAGACGAAGTAGGCTTTGATTTCGTCGTTGCTCTTGCCCTTCTGCACCTGTTCGCGAATGAGGTCGCGCATGTTGCGGGCAAGCTGCGAGTTCGAGTCGGCTACCGATTCGTTCTGGCATACGGCGCAGCGAAGCTCCTTGGCCACTTCGCGAACCTGCCGCGTTTCGGCGTCTTCGACGCGAACCCCGGTATTGTCGGGGGCATCCTGCGCTTGCACGGCCATGGGTGCGGCAAGCAGCAACAGGAAGAATGCGATTCGAGCCATCATCCGGGTTGTTTCTCCTCACCAGCCGCGGGCGCCGGCGCAAGAAGAAGCCCGGCAGCGGCGGAAAAGGCGGCAAGAGCGGTGGCGGCGGCGGTTCCGGCGCCACCGGCTGAGCGACCCGCCG
>JAWLBW010000399.1:0-3172 GCA_041687475.1 bacterium | reverse complement strand
ATTCAGGCGCCATCGTCGATGCCGTGAGTGAGCTCCTGGGTGAGATGAAGACGAAAAATAAACTCGTCGCCACAAGCATCTCGGGTACCAGTGTGATCATCAAAAAGATTTCACTGCCGGTAATGACCCGCCAGGAACTCGAAGAAAACATCACCTGGGAAGCCGAGCAGTACATTCCCTTCGACATCAACGACGTGAACGTCGACTTTCACATCCTCGGCGAAGAAGGCGAGGAACAGGGAAAGATGGGCGTCATTCTCGTTGCCGCCAAGAAGGACCTGGTCAACGATTACACGGCCGTCATTGCCGAAGCCGGGCTTACCCCCATGGTCGTCGATATCGACGCCTTTGCCGTGGGCAATGTCTTCGAGTGGAACTACCCCGACAAGATGGGCGAAATCGTCGCCCTCATCAACATCGGCGCCAGCGTCTCGAACATCAACGTGGTCAAGAACGGGGTATCGACCTTCGTTCGCGACATCACAAGTGGCGGCAACACGGTTACCGAGATGATTCAGAAGAATCTCGGCATCCAATACGAAGAAGCCGAAAGGCTCAAGCGTGCCGGTCAGGGCGACAGCGATGAAATCGTTCCGCAGGAAGTGAGCGATATCATTCAGCAGGTCAGCCAGAACATCGCCGGCGAAATTGCCCGAAGCCTCGATTTCTACTCGACCACGAATGCCGACGACCGAATTTCGCGCATTTACATTTCGGGCGGAATGGCGCTTACGGCCGGCCTTGATACGATTATCGAGCGCACCGTGGGCTACCCGGTCGAACTACTCAATCCCTTCCAGAACATCGCGGTCAGCAAGAAGGTCGACGCCGATGAACTCGCGCGTATCGCTCCGTCGCTGGCCGTAGCCGTGGGCCTTGCCATGCGGAGGGCAGACGACGAATGATTAAGGTCAACTTACTACCGGTCAAGATCGATAAGCGCGCCGAAACCCTCAAGGTTCAGGCCGCCATCGGCGTTCTCGCTCTGCTGCTCACGCTCGGCATCTGCTACTGGTTCTATTCCGACATCACCAGTCAGGTGACAAGGACTCAGCAGCAGGCCCGGCAGACCCAGCAGGAAATCGAAAAGCTCAAGAGCATCATCGGCGAGATTGACAAAATCAAGAATCGGAAAGCCGATCTCGAGAAGAAACTGGCTGTAATTTCCGATTTGGAAGAAGGCCGTTTCGATACCGTACGCATGATGGAAAGTGTGGCCCTCGCGCTACCCGAACAGTCCTGGCTCGAATCCCTGGCCTATTCGGGCAACAGTGTTTCCGTCGACGGTTATGCTTTCGATAATCAGATTATTGCTGAGTTCATTCAGAATCTGAACGCCAATCCGCAGATTGGTAATGTCGTACTCAGCGAAACGGCGCGCAAAACGGTCGATACCTACGATGTCGTCTCGTTCAAACTCACGTTCAACGTGAAGCCGGTTCGGCAAGGCAAGAAGGGGTAATATGGGGCTGCAAGTCAACATCGATTGGAAACAGATCGAGGCATTACCCGTCAAAACGAAGGCGGCAGCCCTGGTCGGGCTCCTCGTGCTCATTGGCGGCTTGTTTTTCTACTTCATGTATCTTCCGCAGACCAAGGCTCTCGCCAGAGCGAAGGTTCAATACGAGAAGGTGCGCAAGGAATACAACGAGAAGAAAGCCATTGCCGACAACCTGCCTTCCTTTCAGGAAGAGGTCAGACGGCTTGACGAGCGGCTCGAAGTTGCCCTGAAGAAGCTGCCCTCGACGTCTGAGCTTGACCGCATTCTCATTGACGTGCCCAACCTCGCCAAGGAAGAAGAACTGGTCGTTCGCAGCTTTCGACCGGGCTCTGAGCAGCAGCAGAATTTCTACGCAGTGGTGCCGCTGCAGCTTGAGCTGACCGGCAACTATAATCGTCTCGCCCGTTTCTTCGAGAAAGTCGGCAAGCTCGACCGCATCATCACCATAGGAAATGTCAACTTCAAGCCGGTCAAAAGCAAGGATCAAGGCACTGAGAACCATGTTGAAGCCAAGGTCAGTGCGCAGACGTATCGATTCGTCGACAATCCTCAGAATCAGCAGGCTCCCGCAGGGGGCCGGAAACAGCCGCCGAAGCGGCGATAAACGGGGGGCTCATTTATGAAAACAGCTCTCAGAATCGTTGGTCCTGTTCTTCTCGCTATGCTGGTGGGCGCTTGCGGCGATACGCCGACGCCCCCCGCGCCGGCGCCTGCCCCCGCGCCGGCACCGCAAGCGGCACGGCCTGTCCCGCAGGCGGCCGCCGCATCGCCCGAGACCGAGGAACCTGCTGCCGAAGAAACGAGCGAATTCGCTTACGATATCTCGCTGCGTGATCCGTTCCAGCCTGCCGCGGGAGCGGCCGGCGCGCAGGAAGCTACCCACTGCGGCCCACTCTGTCAGTACGACGTCGGACAGTACCGTATCATCGGCATCGTCTGGGGCATTGCCCAGCCGGTAGCCATGCTGCGCTCGCCCGATGGAAAGCCGCACATTGCCAAAGTCGGTACGCCAATCGGCAAGAACAACGGCAAGATTGTAAGCATCAGTAAGGACCGCCTGGTCGTTCTTGAAAAGTACGTGAATTATCGTGGCGAAGTCGTGACCAACCGTGTCGATGTTGAGCTTCCCACTGAAGAAGGAGCCCGGAGATGAAGCGCAGTATAAGCGGACTCGTCCTCAACCTGTTCCTCGCGTTCGCGCTGGTATCATGTGCCGGCTCGCAGGTACGACCCGAGGAGAAGGGCAATGCTGTAAGCGCCGTACGCGTACGTGACTTCAACAACCGCACGGTTGTGGTGGTCGAGGGTGCCGAGCGGCCTACCTATACGGTATTCAAGCTGTCTCAGCCTCACCGCATTGTTGTCGACCTTGCCGACAGTCGGGTCAGAACGGCCGAGCGCCGGGTTCGGCTTGAAAATTCGATGGTCAGCACCGTCAAGACGCGTCAGTTCGGTACCGACAATCAGGCTGTCGCGCGGGTCGAGCTTACCTTACCCCGCCATGCGAATTTCGCGTCGGGGGTTAAGGGTAACCAGCTCGTCATCGAAATTCCGAAGTACCGACAGGTTACCCGGAAGGTGCGCTCCAAGACCGGGCAGGTGTTGACCCGCCAGGCCGAAGTGCAGCCTCCTGCCGAAGATTTCCTGGACGATGATCTGGCCGAACCGCTC
>JAWLBW010000398.1:0-3213 GCA_041687475.1 bacterium | reverse complement strand
GCCCCCGGTCAGGTGGGCTTCTTTACCGCCGCCATCAAGAGACTGGCCGACACCAAGGTCGGCGACACGGTAACCGATGCCGGGAAACCGGCCGAGAAGGGTCTCGCGGGCTTCAAGGAAGTGAAGCCCATGGTGTTCGCCGGCATTTACCCGACCGACTCGGCGCAGTACGACGATCTGCGCGACGCGCTGGAAAAGCTGAGCCTGAACGACAGCAGCCTGCACTGGGAACCCGAAACCTCGAAGGCGCTGGGCTTCGGCTTTCGCTGCGGCTTCCTGGGCCTGCTGCACATGGAAATCGTGCAGGAACGTCTCGAGCGGGAATACGGCATTGACCTCATTACCACGGCTCCGACCGTGGTTTACAAGGTCGTCAAGACCAACGGCGACGTCATAAGCGTGCACAACCCTACCGAACTTCCTTCGGAAGGGATTATCGACGAAATTCAAGAACCCTACATCGTTGCCTCGTTGCACACGCCCAACGAATACGTGGGCAATCTCATCAAGCTCTGCGAGGAACGCCGCGGCATTCAGCGGCAGCTCAAGTACCTGACGCCCCAGCGGGTCATGCTCGAGTATGAACTGCCGCTCGCCGAAGTCGTGCTCGACTTTTACGATAGATTGAAAAGCGTGTCGCGCGGCTATGCCAGTATGGATTATCATTTCCTCGAGTTCCGTGCGAGCAATCTGGTCAAGCTCGACGTGCTCGTGAACGCCGAGCCGGTCGACGCGCTCAGCCTGATCGTGCACCGCGACGCCGCCTACTACCGGGGGCGCGACCTGATTGCCAAACTGCGTGAGCTCATTCCGAGGCAGATGTTCGAGGTCGCCCTGCAGGCGGCCATCGGCAGCCGTATCGTCGCCCGCGAAACCGTCAAGGCCATGCGCAAGAACGTTCTCGCCAAGTGTTACGGCGGCGACATTACCCGTAAACGGAAACTGCTCGAAAAGCAGAAAGAAGGCAAGAAGCGCATGAAGCAGATCGGCAGCGTCGAGATTCCGCAGGAAGCTTTCCTGGCCGTGCTTCAGGTTTCGCCGAGCGAAAAAGGCTGATGAACGAGACCGAGACCAGAGACGCCGGCGCACCGGCCGAAAACACGGGTAAACCCAGAAAGAATCAGACGCGCGAGTTCATCGAGGCCATTCTGGTGGCCGCCGTGCTCGCGCTGTTCATTCGCACGTTCATCGTGCAGGCATTCAAGATTCCCAGCGGCTCGATGATCCCGACACTGCTGGTGGGCGACCATATTCTGGTCAACAAGTTCGTTTACGGCATTCCCATTCCGTTCGGCGACGGTAAGTTCGTCGAATTCAGTCGGCCCGACCGCGGCGAAGTCATCGTCTTTCGCTACCCGAAGGATCCGAGCAAGGACTTCATCAAGCGCGTGGTCGGCGTGCCCGGCGATACGGTCGCCATGCGCGACGGCGTGCTTACCATCAACGGTGAAATCGTTTCCCAAGCAGAGGCGGGCCCCTACGTTTATGAAGAGGTCGGCGGGTCGGAAACCGTGCGCAGTACCATGTACCGCGAACAGCTGGGCGACGAGCCGCACGACATTCTGCTGGGCGACGACGAGTTTCCGCCGATGCGCACGTTCGGACCGATTACCGTTCCGCCCGATCAGATTTTCGTGATGGGCGACAATCGTGATCGCTCGAACGACAGCCGTTTCTGGGGCATGGTCGACATCGACGCCGTGCAGGGTCGCGCCATGGTCATTTACTGGAGCTGGGACCGCGACGAATCGTCGGTGCGGTGGAGCCGGCTGGGCGATGTGATACGGTAGTACGGATGGCGTAGGTCGTCAGACGTCCGTCGTCGGTCTGCCCCCTGCGCCCCCATTACATGGGGGTATGACTGCAGCTCGCCGCCGGCGAGCGACATCTTACTACGCTTCGCGTCGAAAAGGGAGGCCCCTTCTAAAGGCCGCCCCTTCGCCAGGTCTCCCCTTCTCCCCATCCGTTCACCACGGTCAGCGTGTGGCGAATTCCTTCCGGTATACAATCAGGTCGGCGTCGCCCTTGAACTTGGTGAGATAAATCTTCCACGAAGCCGCGCCTCTGAAGCGGGTGAACTCGCAGTCGTCGAACATGCCCCCGGCCGTATCTTCGCCGCGGAAGTCGGTCAGGTACACGCGGTAGTCGGCTTCGCCCCGGAATTCGGTATATAGAGCGTGCACCCGAGTAGAAGCCAGAACTGCAAGGGCTTCGCCATTCTCTCTCTCCTGAAAAGACACGTCCTTCGCTAAGGCCATGGCTTTCGGCCGTATTACGCTTGAAGCGAACGAAGGCTCTCCGTTCGCCCGTGATGCCCTGCATTCTACACCTTCCGAATCGCTTTCCGGGCAAAAATCCGCAACTTTGACTGAGGCGTAATTTCGGGTGCACTTTCTCTTGCCGCGCGGGTTTCAGCCGTGCTACTATCCGAGCGATAACCTCCCGGAGTACTACATGAAGAAGCTTTTCTCGACGTTACTCGCTCTGGCCGGAATTTCGCTTGCCACCCCGGCCCTCGCCCAGCAGCAGGGACAGGCCCAGCAGGGCCCACGGGTCGGTATCGGTGTCTCGACCGGCCAGGCCGACGTTCGTATCGCCTTCGATCAGCAGAACGCCATCGATCTGCTTCTCGATCTCGGCGTTACGTTCGGAGACCTGGATACCAGCAACTTCGGGCTGGGCGCCCAGTTCGTGCACAAGCTGAACCCGGCCGATCCGGTCGCGTTCCAGGTTCTCGGCGGTTTGGGCTTTCCCGTCAGGCAACCTCATTCGGCTCGGGCAGCCAGGAAACCACCGACTCGAACAGTGTTTTCAGCATTTTCGGTGGTGTCGGCGCCGAGTACTTCTTCCCGAATACCAAGAAGTTCAGCCTTGAAGCCAACGTAGGCGTGGCCATCGACCTGCTCTTCCAGACCGATGAAACCTATAACGCCGTTCAGGACCGTATCGATGCCGTAGACAGTGATTACGTGCAGCTCGGCCTTCGCGACCTGACCGGTGGCCTGCTCAAGCTGCGCTACTACTTCTGATTGCAGCACGGTTCTTTACCGATGAAAAGCCCATCCCTCCGGATGGGCTTTTCTTATTGGTGCACGGTCTTCGACCTCAATCCTTAATCCTTAATCTGATGATTCATCACATCTGACGACAAATACTTCCACATCGAGTCGCCGGTGGCGCAGGGCGCCACGGACGACGAGATGGGCACGATAG
>JAWLBW010000397.1:0-3226 GCA_041687475.1 bacterium | reverse complement strand
GAAAGCGTAAACCAGGACATTGACGTCAAAAATGCGCATCCTCGACATCCAGATCGTGAAGGAGGTCGGACGTACTATCGAGTTGAACGCCAGGCTGCAAGCCGCCGCGGCAGAGCGAAACAGGAAGCTTCGAAGGCGCCGAGCGAGTTCTCGCGCCCGGGTGAAGGTAGTCACGCAGGGCAGCCTCGATAATTGCCGTTACGGTGCTCCCCGACTCGGCGGCAACCTTCTTGGCCTCGCGAATCAATGCATCGTTCAAGTTGAGAGTCGTTCTCATACGGATCAACATATCACATCCGTCTGCATATCTGTTCAGACCCGGTCAGATGCAAAACCAACAGAACGCGAAGCAAGAGAAAAGTAAAGAAATTTCGACGGGTTGAACGGAATTGATATTCCGCATGAAAAAAAGGAGAGCCGAAGCTCTCCTGCTTCCCCCTGAAGGGGTAGTCTTTCCGGTGCTTCTTATTTGGCAGACTTGATGACGCCGCAAGCTACGCGGCCGCCTGCGTCGCCGGCAGGGTCGCTGCGGTGGTCGTCGGGGCCGGCGTGAATGACCAGCGCCGAGCCGTCCTTATCGAGCACGGAGTTCTTGCCCTTCTTCACCGACAGGCCGCGAAGCACGCCGACTGCCTCGGCCTTGCCGTCGTCCTTCACGACCAGGTTGGGCATGTCGCCCTTGTGGGCGCCTTTCGGATTCCACAAGCCGTGTTCGGTACCGGTGGGGTTGAAGTGGCCGCCGGCCGACTTGAAGTCGGGGGTCTTGCATTCGCCTTTCTCGTGCACGTGAAAGCCGTGCACGCCCGGCTCGATGCCCTCGGCGCTGATGGTAAGCCGTACCCCGCCCTTCCCGTCTTCGAGGGTGGCGTTGCCGATGACCTTGCCTTCGGTGTTCATGATTTCGGCGGTAGCCTTGGCGGCCAGCGCCTGCGTCGGAGCCAGGATGAGGGCGGCCATTCCGGCCATCCACACAAAATTGCGCATTCGTCTCTCCTTTGCGTTGTCCCTGATCCTACAGGCTAGCAGCTCAGCGACGGTGCTTGAAGGCGATTCGACGCATTATTTTCGCCAAATCGACCGGATGGCGGAACAACGCAAGCGTGGCACGCGGAATGCGTAACGCAGACCGTGTATTCGGACTCCGGTTTGCGATCTGCGATCTGGGCTCTGGGATCTCTAACGTGATTCGCGGAATCGGTTGATGACATTGCGAAGCGTTTCGGACGCCCGTTCGAGCAAACCGGCTTCGAGGTCGGGCCGTATGACCCACAACCAGCCGATGATTTCATCGTCGCCGGGCGGAATGTTCTTCGGCCGCCAGTCGAGATAGGCTTCGTGAATGCCGATGCGGCCGGCGTGCAACTCGTCCATGAGAAAAGCGCGCTTGTCGACGGTGTCGAACTCGGTAATTTCCTGCCAGTGATAACGATACGGCGGCTGGGCGAGAAGGGCTTCCAATTCGTCATTCATGGGCGGGCTCCTGTATACAATAAAGAGATGGAAACCAAAGCGGAGATGTCATGACGGTACGCGAACAGCTCGAACAAAGGCTGCTCGAGCAACTGCAGCCCGAGCGCATGAACCTGGAAAACGAAAGTCATCGCCACAGCGTTCCGCCGGGTTCGGAGTCGCACTGGAACCTCGTTGTCGTTTCACCGATCTTCGAGAACCGGTCGTTGTTGCAGCGGCAACGCACGGTGTACGGCGCCGTGGGCGACCTGATGCAACGCATTCACGCGCTGACCATGAAAACCCTGACACCCGCCGAGTGGGAAGCCGCGGGCGGCGATGTCGCCAACCCGGCTCCGCCCTGCATGGGCGGCTCGAAGCGCGACAAGCCGTCCCAGGCGTAAACGCGAAACGTTCATGCGACAAGGGGGAACTTCCGATACCGGAATTTCCCCCTTCCCCGCCGCGCTTGCTCCGAAGCGGTCGAAACTACATGCCCAGCTGCAGCCTTGCAGCCTCGGACATCATGTCGCGATCCCATTGGGGCTCGAACACGACTTCGACGTTCGCTTCCTTGACGCCGGGCACCGAGGTAACCTTGTTCTTCACGTCGTCGGCAATGACCGGGCCCATGCCGCAGCCGGGGGCCGTCAGGGTCATGATGATGTCGGCACGGTGCTGTCCTTCGCCGATATCTGCCAGCTTGCAGGAATAGACGAGGCCCAATTCGACGATGTTGACCGGAATTTCGGGATCGTACACGGTACGCATCTGGTCCCAGACGGCCTTTTCCAGCTCTTCGCCGGCCAGCGGCTTATCGCCGTAGCCATTGTCCGAGACTTCCTTGCCGAGCGCGTCGGCATCGGCCTCGGAAACGCGCACCATGTGGCCGTACTCGGTCACGACGGTGTACGAGCCACCCAGCGCCTGCGTAATGCGAACCCGCGATCCGGCGGGCAGCTCGACCTTCTCGCCGAAGGGAACCTGAATACCCGTGCAATCACGTTGGAGAACGACTTCTTCGTTATTGCCGTACATCTTCGAACCCCTTCACTCCTTACTTCGTGTCCCTTTCCAATTCCCGCCGGCCTGGCCGAGGCTTACTCGGTCGATACCGGCTCGCTCTTTCCGTGCAGCACCGAGCGCATGGTATGCCAGGCCAGGCTGGCGCACTTGACGCGCGAGGGATACTCGCAGACGCCGGCGAAAACTTCGAGCTTGCCGAGGGGCGGCGCCCCTTCGGGCTGCGGCCTGCCGGTAACCAGGTGCTGAAAACCTTCAATCATCTGGTCGGCTTCGTCTATGCTTTTGCCCTTGAGCGCCTGCGTCATGATCGAGGCCGAAGCCGTCGAAATCGCGCAACCGGCACCCTCCCAGGCTACGTCCTTGACCACGCCGTCGGCCACGTCGACATACAGCGTGAGGCGATCGCCGCAGAGCGGATTGTGCCCTTCCATCTTTCGCCCACCCTGCGCCAGCTTGCCGAAATTGCGCGGCCGCTTCGAGTGGTCGATAATCACTTCCTGATAAAGATCCTGTAAATCGGACATCAGCCGAACATCTCCCTGACTTTCTGCAGGCCGGCCACCAGGACGTCGATTTCCCGGCGGGTGTTGTAAAACGTCATCGAAGCCCGGGCCGTCGCCGGAACCGCAAAACGGTCCATGACCGGCTGGGCGCAGTGGTGCCCCGTGCGAATGGCCACCCCTTCCCTGTCGAGAATGGTGCCGATGTCGTGGGGATGTATGCCCTCGAGCACGAAAGACAATACGCTGCC
>JAWLBW010000396.1:0-3236 GCA_041687475.1 bacterium | reverse complement strand
GGTCTTCGTCGTACCCGTCTTCCCAGTGATCGTAAATCACAACCTGGCCGTCAAGCGACGCGGCAAGCGTGATCACACTCTCGACGCCGGCGTGATTCAACGTACGCCCTTCCTTGATCGCCACGTCCCTGAACGTCTGGTACAGATTGGCCTCGCGGCCGAGAACGTAGTACTCCTGAATGCCCGAGGGCACTTCGGCCGCCTCGGTATTCGCCCCGAAAAACGCCACTCCCAGCGTTGCGGCAAACAGCAACGCCAGACGCCTGATCTGCGCCATAAGATGACCTCCCCGGCCTTTCGGCCACATTCCCCAAGATATGTAGAACTACGGCCGTGCAACAAGGGCTGCCCTGCCAACCCCTCGTTGTTCGGGCGATTTGCCCGACGACCTTTCTAACCATTACGGCGTCGGCTTGCCGATATGTCAAGGAGGGTAGAAAAGCAAGTATGGGGAAACCATGCCGGCCCTACCCCCTTGACATGGCCACTACACCGCGGGTCTTGCCGCCGACACGGGGGGCTGGTTCAATGAACGAATGCTGCCGCTTGCTGTTTCCCTGGGCGATCTGGGTGGAGTCGGAATTGAAGTTACCCTGAAGGCGCTGGCCGATCAGCCGCCCGCACGTCCGGTCGTATTGTTCGGCGACGGAAATGCCGTGGCATCGGTCAAGAGGCAGCTTTCGCTCGGGCTGGCCATTGAGGCTGGGCCGCCCCCGCCCGAGGCCGCGGGCGGCGTGTTTCTGCGCGCCTCGACGGCGCTCGACGAGCAGGACTTCAAGCCGGGTGCGCCCAGTCGGGCCGCCGCTCGCTCGACCCTGCTGCACCTGACCGAGGCCGTCGATGCGGTTCGCGACGGAACCTGCGCCGCCCTGGTAACGGCCCCCATTCAGAAGGAAAAACTGTCCGAGGTCGGCTTCACCCACCCCGGACATACCGAGTTTCTCGCCGAACGCACCGGCGCCTCACGGTTTGCCATGATGCTGGCCGGCGACCGGCTGCGGGTAACCCTGGTCACCATTCACTGCGCGTTGAAAGACGTGGCGTCGAAGGTAACACGCCCGGGCGTGGTCGAGAAAATCGAGCTGACCCACGCCGCCCTGACGGCCTGGTTCGGCATCGAACGGCCGAAGATTGCCGTACTCGGTCTGAACCCCCACGCAGGCGAAGGCGGGCTGTTCGGCGACGAAGAAACGAGGGCCATTCGCCCCGCCATCGAAGAAATGAAGGCCCGCGGCATGGACGTAGACGGCCCCCACCCCGCCGACGGCTTCTTCGGCAAGGAATCGCGCCACTCGTACGATGCGGTCGTGTGCATGTACCACGACCAGGGCCTGATTCCCCTCAAGATGGAGCATTTCTGGGACGGCGTCAACCTCACGCTGGGCCTTCCCATCATACGCACCAGCCCCGACCACGGAACCGCCTACGACATTGCCGGCAAAGGCATTGCCGACGCCCGCAGCATGGCCCAGGCCATTCGCTGGGCCGACCGCTTCGCCCGAACGCAGGGGGGGTGACGGAATGCACGAACTGTCCGTCGAGCGTGAGAGCACGAGAGCCTGAGAAGGGGCGACCTGGGGACTTGGGAATCGGGGAATCACAGCTTAGAGAGGCACTGTCGATGCCAGGCTGACGCTCCCCCTCGCCCCTCTCCCGTTCGCCCCACCAACGTTCGCCCGATCAATACGCCCTAGGTGCGACGCGGCTGAATGCCCAGACTCTTGAGGCGACGCGACAGGTTCTCGCGGCTCATGTTGATGGCCTCGGCGGTGCGTGAGATGTTGTAGTCGTGCTCGGCCAGCTTGGTCACCAGAAAGTCGCGCTCGAACTCTTCGCGCGCCTCCTGCAGACTGGTATCGCCACGGAACTTCCGCTTGCGCGCCGTGCGAATTTCGGGTGGAAGATCGACCGCGTCGACCACATCGGGCCCCAACACCATGAGGCGCTCGACCACGTTGCGCAATTCTCGCACATTGCCGGGCCAGCCATAGGCGCTCATGCACTCGACCGCAGCCTCGGTAAAGAGCTTCTCGGGCTGGCCGGTTTCGACGGCGTAGCGGGTGACGAAGTGCTGAACGAAACGGGGTATGTCGTCGGCTCGCTCGCGCAGCGGCGGAATCTGAAAGGGAATCACGTTCACGCGGTAGAACAGGTCTTCGCGAAAGGCTCCCGAAGCAATTTCGGCGGCCAGATCCTTGTTCGTGGCCGCGACAATGCGCACGTCTACCGATATGGGTTGCGTGCCGCCCACCCGCTCGAAGGTCTGCTCCTGCAGAATACGCAACACCTTGGCCTGGGCCTTCAGGCTCATATCGCCGATTTCGTCGAGAAACAGCGTGCCCCCGTTCGCCTGATCGAAGCGACCGGGTTTCTGCCCGACCGCACCGGTAAACGCTCCTTTTTCATGCCCGAACAGTTCGCTTTCGATGAGCTCCTCGGGTATGGCCGCGCAATTGACCGCCACGAACGGGCGGCCCGAACGCCGGCTGAGCCGGTGCAGGGCGCGCGCCACCAACTCCTTGCCCGTGCCGTTCTCGCCCGTAATGAGAACCGAAGCGCTCGCGGCCGCGGCCTTGCGCACCATGTCGCGCAGCTCGCGAATACGGGGATTTTCGCCCACCAGGTTCCACTGATCGGTAATTGTCTGGCGCAGCGTATCGTTCTCGTGCTCGAGCTTGCTCGCCTCAAGGGCGTTACGCAGGGCAATGACCAACCGGTCGAGATTGAGCGGCTTCTCGATGAAATCGTAGGCGCCGAGCTTGGTGGCGCGCACGGCGGTCTCGATGGTGCCGTGCCCGCTCATCATGAGCACGCGCGGCGCCTCGCGGCGCGCGCAGATACGCTGCAGCACATCGATGCCGTCGATCCCCGGCATCCACACATCGAGCAGCACGAGGTCAAAGCGCTTCTTGTCGAGCAGCGCCAGGGCTTCGGCGCCCTCGGCGGCTACTTCGACGTCGTAGCCTTCGTCTTCAAGCACGCCACGCAGCGTGCGGCGTATCGAGGGTTCGTCATCGACGATGAGAAGTCGTTCAGACATTGATATATTCGACCTGCGACCGGCGACCGAAAAGAACCGCCGGTTCCAGCGTTCAGGTTATCGCGTGCGAGTGGGCTTCGGCCACCGGAAACTCGAGCAGAAACACGGCGCCTTCGGGCGTGTTGCTGTGTACGCGAATGTAGGCATGGTGGTCTTCCATGATTTTCTTGACGATCGAAAGGCCCAGGCCCGTTCC
>JAWLBW010000395.1:0-3259 GCA_041687475.1 bacterium | reverse complement strand
AGGAGGCAGCCCATGCTCGATCAGAAGATGCCGTCTGCGCGCCCCGCCCACCATGTCGCCGACGAGGCCGTGAACCTGCCCGACCTGTTCCGTAAACGCGTGCGGGCCACCCCCACGCGCGACGCCTACCTCGAAAAGGTCGGCCGTCAATGGCGTGCCAGCTCGTGGCAACAGTTTCACGATCGGGCCGCCGCCGTGGCCTCGGCCCTCATCGGCTGGGGCCTGAAACCCGGCGACAAAATCTGCATCGTAGGCGGCACCCGCCCCCAATGGGCCATCGGCGACTTCGCCGGCCAGCTTGCCGCCTGCGTGACCATCGGCGCCTACCCCACGTTGTCGGCGTCGCAGCTGGCGTACATACTCAACCACTCCGACTCACGGGTCGTGTTTGTCGAAGGCCGCGAAGAAATCGAAAAATTGCTGTCCATCAGCGATGAGATTCCCAAGGTCGAGCGTATCGTGGTGTGGAACTATCAGGAGCTCGACTCGGTCCAAGGGCGCGACAAACGCATCGTTGCCTTTGACTCACTTCTGGCGACGCCCCTGAATAGTGACGAAATCGAGCGCCGGGTCGAAGCCATCGAACCCGAAGAAACGGCCATCATCATTTACACGAGCGGCACGACCGGCCCCCCGAAAGGCGCGATGATTTCGCACGCCAACATCATCGCCTTCCTGCGCATGGGCAAACAGCTCGTCGAATTCGAAGAAGACGACAACACCCTTAGCTTCCTGCCCATGGCCCACGCCGCCGAGCGCATTGCCGGGTTCTACTCGCGCATCTCGGCCGGTATGGTGGCGGCCTACGCCACCTCGATCGCCACCGTGCTCGACGAGGTCAAGGAAATCAAACCCACGATTTTCGGTAGCGTGCCGCGCATCTTCGAAAAGGCGTACGCCAAAATCATGAGCGAGGTCGAAAAGGCGCCGGCCGGTAAGCGCCGCATCTTCCGGTGGGCCGAGGGCATCGGCCGCAATGTCGTGCGTCACTGGCAGCGCGGCGAATCCATTCCCACCGGCCTGCGTATGCAGTACGCCCTGGTCGACCGGCTGGTCTTCTCGAAAATCCGTGAAGCCTTCGGCGGCCGCGTGCGGCACTTCGTTACCGGGGCCGCCCCCATCTCGCCCGACATTCTCGAGTTCTTCTGGGCGGCCGGGTTTCCCATTTACGAGGTCTACGGCATGACCGAGGCCACCGTCATCACCCACGTAAACAAGGCGGGTAGCGTGCGCCTGGGGTCGGTGGGCAAACCCCTGCCGGGCATTGAAACCCGCTTGGCCGACGACGGCGAAATTCTCATGCGCGGCCCGACGATCTTCAAGGGCTACTACAAGAACCCGGAAGCCACCGCCGACACCATCGACAAAGACGGCTGGCTGCATACCGGCGACATCGGTCGAATGGATGACGACGGCTTCCTGCGCATCGTCGACCGTAAGAAACACATCATCATTACCGCCGGGGGCAAGAACATCACACCGGCCAATATCGAGCAGGACATCAAGGCCCGGTCGTCGTTCATCAGCCTGGTGCACGTACACGGCGACCGGCGGCCCTATCTCACGGCGCTTGTGACGATTCACCCGGTCGAAGCGCTCGACTGGGCCCGCGACAAGGGCATCGGCGGCGACCGCACAACACTCGACCGCATTATCGGCGAACTGCAGGCCAACCCGCTGGCCAGACCCGAGGGCCTGGGCGCCGTCATGCAGGTGGTAACCACCCACCCCGAGGTACGCAGGCGCATCGCCTCGGCCATTGCCGAAGCCAACACCCAATTCTCGCGCGTCGAACAGGTCAAGAAGTTCCACATACTCGAACGCGACTTCTCCGTCGACGAAGACGAGATTACCCCGACCCTCAAGGTCAAGCGCAAGAACGTCGAAAATAAGTACGCCGGACTCTTCGATCGTCTCTACGCCGAGAAAGGCTTCGGTACCGACGTGCCCGAACCTGCCCAAGCGAAGCGGGCGGCTTCGGCGGCCTGATCACCGCGTCGCCGATAGGTATTCCGAGGGGGAAGGGGTAGAGCCCCTTCCCCTTTTGTTTCTTTCCGCACCCCTACGAGGCTCGCCTCTTTCGAAGCAATTTTCGGCAGTTTGCCCGGACCTGCTCGAAACCATTCCCCGAGCGATAATGCCGAAGAACCCCGCACCCGGGTAAACCGCTCGTGGAGCCGTCGGGCGGGGCGCCGGCGCATAGACAGGAAACTTGCCAACCAAAATGAACCTGGGGTAAAATTGCGTGTTTCTCATTGCACAGCGCAGGGCTGGGTTCACCGCTCGATTACCACTGGAGTTGCCGTATGATGGATATCGAACACAACGTCGGCCGCCTGACCGAGGTTTACGCCGCGTCGCCGGTCGCCGATGAAGAAGTAGCCGCGTTCATCGAGAAGACCCGCAAGATTTACGGAGGCGCCGCGCAGAAGTTCGTGGCAATCGTCGATCTGCGTAAACTGCGTATTCTCACGCCCACGCAGGCCGATCAGATCATTCGTATGATGCAGGCCGACAATCCGCATGTCGAGCGTACGGGCATGCTTCTACCGCCCACGGGCAGCATGCTGGCCCTGCAGTTCGAGCGCATGGTAAAGGAAGCCGGCAATCCCAACCGGGCCGTCTTCAACAAGGCTTCCGACGTGCTGGCCTTTCTCGACCCCCTGCTGAACGACGACGAAAAGCGCCGCCTGCGCGACATCGTCGCCGCCGGTCCGGCCGAAGCGGTCTGATGAATCTGAAAGCCCCCTTCTCCAAGGGGGCTTTTTCGTGCTGTACGAAGACGCGCAGACGGCAAACCACCGACGGGAATTCCGCAACAGCATAGTGAAGCTGCCGCCTCGAAACGCAGCAACGTTCTCCAAGCGAAGCGACGACGTCAGCTTCCGCTTCTTGTCAGCTCGGCCACCACCGCGTACCTGCCCTTGTCGCGGCCCCCATCGGGCAGGTTCATGAATTCACCGACGAGCAAAGCGAAGCCGAGTTCTTCGAGCAACGACAGCACCGTTTCGGGGGAATGGGAGTCGTAGAAGAATTCCTCGCCGAACATGGTGTCGGTGAAGGCGGGGTGGGCAGAGCCGCCGAACGTGGTCATGAGTCTTCCGCCCGGAAGCAGGTTGTCGGCGATCTTTCTGAAAACGGCTTCGTGCTTTTCGCGCTCGAGGTGAAAGAGGGCGTCCCAGCAGATAACCCCGGCACAGCGACCCTCGAACGTAAAATCCTCGATACGGCCATGTCGCCACTGCCCCCGCGGCAGGGG
>JAWLBW010000394.1:0-3277 GCA_041687475.1 bacterium | reverse complement strand
CAGCCATTATTGCATCCGTTGAAAGGGCAAAAGCGAGCCTGAATGGTTGGGTCACGAATTAATCAAACGGGACACTAGTACGTCAGTTCTTCATGCTCAGTGTTGTCTTCATCAGTCTTTCCGCTTGCGGTTCCGGCGATGAGGTGAGCGACTCAGATAAAACTGTTCCACTGCATGTCTCCATCTTCGCAACACCAGAGGTGGTGGCGCGGGGAGAGTCTGTGAGCCTACGCGTAATTACAACAGGCCTGGATGGCGTTGCACTGCGCTACGGCTGGAGCAGCCCCGACGGCTGGGAGCTCGATGCGACCGATAAACCCACCGTCGTCGCCACAGCCCCCGACCAACCTGACGTAAATGCGACCTTCATGGTCACCGTTACCGATGCCGGGGGGCGTGAAGCCAGTGCTCAGCTGCAGGTGAGCACCGCCCCCAACCAGTCTCCGCGTATTCGCTCGGCGACGGCCCTGCCGTCAGAAGTGCTGCCCGGCGCCGCTATCGAGCTTCGCGTCGACGCGGTTGACCCCGACGGCGACGATCTCAGTTACGAGTGGCTCGCCCCCGGCGGTTGGGGGTTGTCCGACAAGACTGGAGGCACCACGACGCTGAACGTGCCCGACGCGTATAACTCCTCGGCACGAATCGGGGTGGTCGTCAGCGACGCCCACGGCGCTACCGACCAGACCGAACTGGTGGTGAGTACCATTCGGAATCAGGGGCCTGCGATTTCAAGCCTTATCGTCAGCCGTCCAATCGCTGATCCCGGTGAGCAGAGTTACCTCGAAGCAATCGCCTCTCACCAGGTAGAGGATGCTCTGGAGTACGCCTGGGAAGCCGATGGGGGATTCAGCGTACTCACCGAAGGCTTTCCCGTGACTAGCCCTGCGCTACGCGCGCCGAATGAAGAAGGCGCCGTGGGCACGGTTCGCGTCACGGTCACCGATTCTACCGGCGCCACCGCGCAGAGCGCGTTGGTCGTTCAAACCCGCAACTACCTTGCCCCGGTGATTCAAAGTATCACAGCAATCTCACCCGTGGAGTTTGGTGATTCGGCGTTCCTTTCAGTCTCTGCGGTTGACCCTGAAGGCGGGACCCTGAGTTATTCGTGGTCGACCGACAGCGGCAGCGTGGCAATCCTTTCTCCTTCGTCCAAGACGACAAAAATCCTTGGTGGGAACCCGGATGAGTTGGTGACTTTTACTCTCCAGGTCAGCAACTCGGTAGGAAAGACGTCCGTCGCCGAAGCCGTGGTGCTCTTCCCTGGGTTGTAGTAACCAGCACGAAAGTGTTTCGGTTGGGGGAATTTTCAAACGCCTGACCGTCTGCCATGCGACCTTTTCCAGCTTAATCTTCATCTGCTCGAGTTCACCGCAATTGTTCCGTACGGAGGAGCCTGCGTACGGTACATCTCAGTTCGCCGCGGAAAGCACCCACAGGCCGTGTCGGCACCCTCGGCCGTCGCGCGCGTGGCTTCGGCGGGGCTGGTGGGTTGCTCGGGAACGGAGGTTTGAAGGCAAGCGCTTCCACCATCATCCCCCGCATGTCGGGCGAAGGCATCGGAAGCGAGGCTGCGCCGACGTTGAAAAGGCAGGCGTTTTCCTGCCCGGGCGCCCGCCTGCGGTATAATGTGCAGACTGTTTACCGTCCGAGTGTCAAATCTGCAGGGGAATACATGAATCGAATTCTCACCTTGGCTGTCTTGTGCCTGGCGGTGACTGTCGTTGCATGCGGCGATTCCGAATCGTCGCAGAACGGAATCAAGCTGAAGGTCGATCCCCCCGTGGTCGAAGACCCCGACGATTCGGGTGATCCGAAAGATCCCCGCGATCCCGCGGACCCGGCCGATCCGGACGACGATTCCGACGATGAGCCGGGGCCGGTATACCCCAAGCTCGACGGGTGGACGTTCCAGCGGGGCGTGACGTTGACCAGCGTGCCCGTGCTCGAAGGCGACACCGAGACGGTCATCAAGGTCGAGCTCGACGCCGGTAATTTCGACTACGCCAGGGTTTCGACCGGTGGTACCGATATCCGTTTCTCGACGAACGGCGTCGACGCCGACCTGCCCTTCTGGTTTGAGACCTGGAACCCGGCCGGTACCTCGACCGTCTGGGTACGCATTCCGAAGCCCGACAGTCTGCCCTACACGCTGCATCTGGTGTACGGCAACTACGAGGCAGCGTCGGCCGGCAACTTTGCAGAGGTGTTCCCCAAAGTATTCACCGACTCGTCCGAGGTGCACTATCTGAACGAGCCCATGGACGTCGACTGGTTCGAAATCAAGGCCGGCGACAGGCTTGACCTTCGTCCCCTTATTCCGGTCTGGGTGCGTGCCAAAGTCGTGCGCATCGACGGCTTCATCATGGGGAATTCCTACGGCTATCCGAAGTCCGAGCTCGGGTTACCCGGCAATGGGCCCGGCGGCGGCACGATTGCCGACTCGAGCCAGGGTGGCGGCGGCGCAGGGTACGCGAGTGCCGGCGGAAACGGCGGAAGATACTATGGCGGAACAATGAACTACGGCGGGCCGGCGTACGGTACCGATACCGGGTTCGATATCGCCATGGGGTCGTCGGGCGGCAGCACGAAATATGCGGAAGGTGGCAGCGGCGGCGGCGCCCTGGCCATTACGGCCACAACCATTACCGTGACCGGCAGAATTGCTGTAGACGGTTCGAATGGCGTAGGCCTGAAGAACTTGAACGGCGGCGGCGGGGCTGGCGGCGGCATTCTGCTTAACGGCGATCATGTAGATGTCACGGAAACCGCCGAATTGACGGCCAACGGTGGCCTGGGGGGGACGACCACGAACTCGTCTGCGCAAGATGGCGGCGGCGGTTCAGGCGGCCGCATCAAGATTTTCTCCAATACCGGTACGGTTACCGGAACCGTGAGCGCCGACGGCGGTGCCGGCGGGGCGAACGGTACCGCAGATAAACCCACCGACGGCGGCCAGGGCTACATTCACTACGGCGCGTCTTCGTTGTCGCCGCTGTCGTTGACGCTCGGAGAGGAGCAGGCCCGGTAGCGAACGGCGCAGGAGTTTCGTTGCCCCCTGGTCCGAAACGTTGCCTCCGGCTCGGTGAATCGTCGCCGTTAGACCCGACGATGAATCATGAAACAAACGGCCACCGCCTTACGGGCGGTGGCCGTTTGTTCTATTCAAAGCGATTCGTGCGTATGTTGTTGCCCGTGCCGTCGTGCTGCTGCCATACGGCTACTGCAATTCCCCGCGCATCAACTGCAACCTGCGGATAGTCGGCGTTACCGATGTTTT
>JAWLBW010000393.1:0-3301 GCA_041687475.1 bacterium | reverse complement strand
AAGATATTCCCTGACTAGTCGCGAAGCATCGGTGCCCGGTGCGGGGTGTTCTTCCAGGTAGTCGCGTACTTCGGCTTCGGTAACCTGCACCAGATCGCGCAGACGGCGATTGATGAGATCGCGCAGGCGCAGTCGCACGCGTATGCGCTGCCGCAGGCGGGCCTCGTCGATTCCCGCTTCCTGCAATTGCTCTTCGAGTGGGGGCTCGACACGCTCGGCGAGGTCGCGCAGCTCGGCGTCGACTTCGACCTCGGCCGGCCACGACACGCTGAAGCGGTCGGCGGCTTCGATAGCCAACTTCTGGTTAATCAACTGGTCGAGCGATTCGGTGCGCTGCAGATTGCTGAGCGGCGTGGTAATGATGCGCCCGCGTTGCTCAAGCCCCCGCAGGCGCGTTTCGACGTCAACTTCCCAGAGGGTGATGGGCGCGCCTTCGACGACGGCCACGACCCGGTTCACGATCGGCGCCACGACAAGCGCCGCGGCCAGCGTCAACCAAAGCGCCACGTGCGCCCTCCCTTGGTCGTGGTGGCAGTACCCACCGTGTCGGAGCCGGCCGGCACCGGCTCGGGGGCGTCGGGGGCATTGTCTCGCTGCGTCCACGTAGTGGTCTGGTCGCCGGGCATGTCGCAGTAGCTGTGCACGCGGTTGCGGCCGCCTTCCTTGGCGCCGTACAGGGCCTGGTCTGCCTTGTCGGGAATGCTGTCTTCCCGCGCCCCGTCATCGGGAAAGGTTGCCACGCCGATACTCATCGTGACCTTGACTACACGGCCGTCGGGCAGTTGAAAGGGAAACTTCTCGATGGTCTTGCGTATGCGCTCGCCCAGCTTCACCGCGTCCTTGCGGTTGGTTTCGGGCGAGACGATGAGAAACTCTTCGCCGCCGAACCGACAGGGCAGATCGGAGTCGCGGGTGCAGTTGCGCAGAATATCGGCCACCTGCTTGAGAATGGCGTCGCCGCCGGGGTGACCGTAGGTGTCGTTGATCTTCTTGAAGTGGTCGATGTCGGTCAGCAGCACCGAGACCGGATGTTTCTTCTTGCGCGCGCCTGCAATCGCGGCGGCGTAGAATTCCTTGTACTTGACCCGGTTCGACAGGCCGGTGAGCATGTCGGTGGTCGCGCGGGTCTCGGTGGCGCGATGCTTGCTGGCGTTGAGCAGGCTGGCCGCGAAGTGGTTGGCCAGAATACCGAACATGCGGCGTTCCGATTCCTGAAAGACACCGTCGCCCATGGCGGCCACCACGAGACAGCCTACCCGCTGGTTCTGCTGCAACAGGGGAATGGCAAGCACCGAGTCGACGTCGGGCGTCTTCAGCTCGGGCGCCAGAATGGGGCGCCGCGTGCTCTTGTCGCGCCGGCGGTACTTATCGACCAGGTAGGGGCCGGTCTGCTTCATGGCGTAGGTCACGACCGTGTCGGCCCGCTGGTCGAAGGCGTACTTCTTCCACTCAGGCGCCTCGACGGGCTGGTCGCCCTCGCCCAGCGCCGCGTACTCGATGCGGTATTGCTGCGCTTCGGGGTTCCAGATAACCACGGCGGCAACGCGGTACGGCACGATACGGAAGACGCTGTCGACCACGCGCTTGCACATGGTGTTCACCTCGAGCTCTTCGCTGACGAGCTTCGAGATGTTCAACATGGACTCGAGCTGCAGGCGCTCGGTTTCCTGGCGGCTGCGCAGCTCTTCGTACTGTACGGCGTCGCGCGACATGCGGGCGGCGATTTCGAGGGTGTTGCGGTGCTCTTCGCCGAACACGCCGATCTCGCGGCTGTCGACGGCAATGACGCCGAGGGCCAGGTCGTCTTCGATGATGGGGGCGCCGAGAAAGCTGTATACGCCCTCGTCGTCGGCCCCGTAGTAGGGCAGCGTCGAAAGCGGCTTCGACGTTTCGCCGAGCTGCAGAAAGTCGCCTTCCTTGAAAATGAGCCCGATGGGTCCCTGCCCCGGCCTGATGCTGACCGGCAGGTTTACGGTGCGGCTGTCGGTGGCGAAGGCCCGCAGTTCGAGCATGCCCGTGACCGGGTCGAGGCGGAAGATGACGGCCGTGTAGCAGCGCAGGGTGCGCTTGAGGAAGCGGGCAATGTCGTATTCGCGCTGGCGCAGCCGCTGCACGGCCCGCTTTTCGGCCTCTTCGCGGCCGGCCCGGTTCATGACGTCGACGCCCGGGTCGGCGACCACGTCCTGCAGCCTGAAGCTCTGGGCTTCGCGCTCGAGGCGCTCGAGCTCGCCCACCGCGTACTGGCGGGTTTCGCGCTCGCTTCGAATGAAAAAGCCGAAGCCGACGCCCAGGGCCAGGTCAAAGACGAAGCGGCCGAAAACATACGGCAGGGCCATACGCACCATTTCGGGGTCGGCGGCCGCCTGCAGCACCGCAGGGCCCGCGGCGTAGCCCAGTTCGATGAGGCCGGCGTACACCGCCAGCGCCCCCATCATGGCCGGGGCGTGATAAATGGCAAGAAAGGCGAAGGTAACGTATTCGAGCCCCTGAAAAGACGAGCTGCACCAGGGATCGCCCGGCGCGCACACACCCCAGGCAAGCGATTGTTCGAGGGCTTTGACGGCGAGCACGATGAGCACGCCCAGCATGGCGTCGCCGCCGAAGGGTCTTCGGCCTGCAAGAAAGAGCGCCGCCTTGGCCGCCAGGGTGGCAAAGAGCAACACGAGCAGCACGCTGCCCCAGACCATGCCGGCCGAGTCAAAGGAAAAGACGTGGGCGACATAGGCCAGCGAACCGCTGATGACGACCAGCGGCACGATGCCGTGGGTAAACACCCGACGACCGACCGATTCGTTCTTCAACGCTTCTTCTCCGTGACCGTCACGTCGTTGGGAAACCGAAAGATCACCTCGTCGCCGCGCACGTAGCCGAGCTCCTGGCGCACGACGCGTTCAAGATGGGCCTGATCGCTCTCGAGGCGCGCGGCTTCGGCCCGCAGGCGCTCATTCTCGACGGCGAGGGCCTCGTTCTCGGCACGCAGCCGCTCGACGTCGCGTCGCATGTCGAACCACTGCACAAGCCCGCCGGGCGAAAGCGCGGTGTAGAGTGCGCCCACCACGGCAAGCAGCAGTACGCCCCAGAGAACGAACGAAGAGGTCGTGCGGTTGGAACTCATGTGATAGCGCTCGAACCATACAGCTTCCCACGCCGGGGCACCATTGTCCACCCGGTCGGGAACCGCCTTTGCGAGGCGCTCGCGAGCCGGCGCTCGTCGCCGGCGGGCGGACAGGGTTTGCCGGCCGGACGTTCAGGAGACGGCCCGCCGGGCGCGGCGCGCCTTTGGACTTGACGCCCCCGACTT
>JAWLBW010000392.1:0-3338 GCA_041687475.1 bacterium | reverse complement strand
GGGCAATGTCGTGGCAGCCGGCCGAGGTACACGAAGCCTTGCCGCTCAGCAGGTCCTGCATGGGGGCATCGGCGGTGTTGTGCTTGCTCTGCTGCACGAACGAACGCGCCGAACGGTGACAGCTCAGGCAATTGGCGTTGGGGTAGGGCTGGTACAGCTCGATGGTCTCGGGCACGCCGCTGATGTAGTGGGCGTATACGTGCCGCAGGCCGTTCAGCTTCGCCTTGTAGTCGCCGAACATCGAATAGTCGGTGTGACAGGTGAAGCAGGCGTTCTCGCGGGGCACGTACCGATTCTGGTAGTGCACCGCGGGCAGGTATTCGCTGTCGTCGACGAGCAGGCTGTGCCCGTACTGCTCCATTTCGTGGCAGGAAAGGCAGAACTCGGTCGAGGTCGACTGCGTCATGGTCTCGCTGGCACCCCCGCCCAGGGCGAGCAGGGGTACGACGAGCAGACCGCCGACAAGCAGCGCCTTGCCGCCTCGCTCACGCGTCAGCGCCGCCGCGTTCTTGAAGATGAACGCGAGCAGCACGATGCCCACGAAGAGCACGGCAAAGACGAGTATCGTTGAACTTGCTGCCACTAGGGTGCCTCACTTAAGTCCGGCCAGCCAGGTCGCCAGGGTCACGAGCTCCTGGTTGCTGCCGGTGAACCGTTTCTTATGCTTCTTGCCGTCGATTTCGACGCGCTTCATCAGGTACTTGGCAATGAAGACCTTGTCGTGCTCCTTGCCCGCCTTCGAGAGATCGGGAGCCTCTTCTTCCTCTTCTTCCTCGCCTTCGACCTTGGCTACGCCGGCCGCGTCGATGGTGTGGCACTGGTTGCACTTGTATTCGGTAAAGATGGTCTTGCCGTCGGCCGCCGCTGCGGGGGCGGGCAGGGCAACGAGGGTCAGGCCGAGCAGGCCGAGCGTGAACAGGTTCGTCGTCTTCATGTCTCTCTCCTTCATAAATCGTTATCGGGGGGCGGCCGCGAGTGCGCCGGCGCGAATCCACGCCGCAATCAATTCAGAGTCGTCGGAGCCCGTCGAGAGTATGCCGCCGCCGCCGTGGGCCACGGCGCCGCTGCCTTTCTGCAGCAGCGAGCTGGCATCGGGGTCGCCGGGGGTAACGAACGAGCTTACCACGGCAAAGTCGGTGTCGGCCTCGCCGGTCAGCTTGAGCCCCGTCGACGATCCGGCGCCGTGGCATTGGGCGCAATTGTCGACGAGAACCGGCAGCACGTCGCCGTCAAAGCGCACGGCGTCGCCGCCGGTGGTGTCGGTCACGGGCGTCGGCGTGCCGTCGTCGCCCGCGGGCAACGGGTCGCCCCGTTCAAAGTCGCCGCAGGCCGTGAGCGCCAGTGCCAGAACAAACATCAGAATCGTTTTCTCAGAACGCATAACCCACCCGCAGGCGAAGGAAGTCATTGGCTACCTCGTCGGCCTTTTCGAAGTTCCAGTAGTGCGTGAGTTCGGTCATGAAGCCTTCATACTTCCACATGACCCCCACGTTGTGGGCGCTGGCATCGCGTACGTCGAGACGTTCATCGTCGAAGTACACCCCGTCGCGGTTGTCGAAGGTTCGAAGCCCGGTGCGCAGATTTACGTACAGGCCGTCGAGGGCGCGCCACCGCAGCTGTACGTAGTCGGCGAAGTGGTAATAATCCTGACCGGGGCCGCCGCCCGAGATGTCGGCGCGCAGGATGCCGCCCGAGAGGGCGATGTCGCGCAGTACCGGCAGATCGGCCAGGCCGTACAGCATGACGTCGAAGGCCTGCATGAAGAGGCGGCGTCCGTAACCCAGGCTGTTGAAGTAGGCCGAGTACCAGGCCACGAACGGGCCCCAGCCGAAGCCGATGCGGTCGCCGATGCCCACCCGTACGTGATCGGATTTGGAGAAATCGCTTTGCAGGTTCAGCACGGCGTCGGATGCGCCCAGGGCGTAGCCCTGCACGGCGTAAACGTCGTTGGTAATGCTCCAACCCTCGCCGCCGTACCGCAGGCTGGCCGATGCGCCGTGCTGGGCCCAGACGATGGGCAGCACCGGCTGATCGAAGCCCGAGAGGCCGCCGTAGCTGTGGTGAAACAGGGGTTCGGCGCCGAAGGGCACGAGCACCTTGCCGGCGCGTGCCGTGAGCGTCCACGGGGTGTGTTCGCCCAGTTCGAAGCGTCCGCCCATTTCGTAGAATGTCAGGTCGACCAGTTCGGCGGTGAAAAAGAACGGGTCTTCGCGGGTGTCGCGCGAGAGAAATACGAAGTGGTGGTAGTTGCGCAGGGCGTTATCGCCGTCGCGCAGATCGCTGTTGTAACCGTAGCGTTCGTAGGCAAGATCGAATTTGCCGTTCAGGCGCAGATCGCCGGGCAGCTCAATGCCGCCTTTCTGGGCGGGCCGGTCGGCAAGCGCCGGTGTCGCGGCGCTGAACAGCAGAAGCAGGGAAAGACCGATGGCGCGCATGGTGTTACTCCTCGTCGTTGGCCGTCTTATCGGCCGGGGTGTCGGCGGTCGGCTCGGTGGTGTCGGCTTCGCCGTCGGCGCCGGCATCTGTATCTGAGTCGGGGGTTTCTTCGTCGCCGGTGGCTTCGGTATCGGATTCTTCGGTGCCCGATTCTTCGTCATCGCCCATATCGCCGAAGAGATCGTCGAAATCGAGTTCTTCTTCGCGGGGCGCCCCGACGTGGCAGGCTTCACATTCGACGCGGTCGTTCTCGGGGCTCCAGGCAATGCGGTCGTTATGGCAGGCGCCGCAGTACTTGCCCTGCTTCATGTCGTCGTGCGTAAAGCCTTTCTTCCGTTCGGGAAACACCGAAGGGTGGCACTCGTAACAACGATATTGCGCGTGACCCCAGTGCGAGAAAAGCGCCTCTTCGGGGGGATCGCCCTTTTCGCGCTCCTGCAGCATGGGAATGCGCAGCGACTCGGGCATGCCGGTGGCGGGCGCGGGAAATCCGATGAGCAACACGACCAGCAGGCTGGCGGCCGTAACCACCGAGCTGCCGAGAATTGCGAAGAGGGAAATGAATCTGGATGACACGGAAGACTCCACGGGTAGAATCGGGCGGTCGCTGCCTGTATGACAGATTGCAGGCCAAGCTGCTCGGTTAGTGTAACAAATAAGCGTTTTCCGTGCCGTAGCTGATTGGGGTAGGCCTCGAACAGAAAGGGAGGCTTTCTGTGACGGGAAAAAGCAGGGGACGTGTAACGTTTTGCCTCGAATCGATACACCCTTTTCCGGTCCGGCGCTCGTCGAGGATTCGAACGAACATTAACTCCGCGAGGGATATTGATGGAAAAAAGACGTCCATTTCACCCACTCTTGTAAATGAGAATGAAGTCCGGAGGCCGAGGGCGCTGCAGAGA
>JAWLBW010000391.1:0-3418 GCA_041687475.1 bacterium | reverse complement strand
CCTTGCTCAGGTGTTACTGTACCAGTCGAATTTCGAATCGGGGTTGGTTAAAGGAGCTTTTTGCGTGCGCGGTTTGAACCCGAGCGGCGATGCGCCTATAATGATGAGTCGACCCAATCTGGTATAGGCATGGCTGGAAAACGCGTATTCTGTCCGAGCTGCGGTGTAGAAACCGAGGGCTACGTTACTGTACAACAGGGCTCCGAGATGGTGCACTGCTCCATCTGCGGGCTGGTGATGGCCGACGACTCGCGCCCGCAGGCGGTCGAGTTGCTCAAGTGCGTCGCGTTTGCCGAAGATTCAGACACCCTGCGCACCATGCTGGAGAAGATGCTCGTGCAGCAGCAGCTGGCCCGCGAGGTGGTTTCGGCGCGTAACGGCACCGAATTCGTGGCATTGGTATCTCGCCGCCTGAAAGAGAATCAGCCCATTTCGCTGGCCATACTCGACGTCGAAATGCCGAACATGACCGGTATTCAGGCCGCGGCCACGTTGCGCAAGCTGGAAGACAGCCTGGGGCGACAGCGCCGCATACCCCTGTTGTTCTTTACGAGCAAGCCCTGCGACGAGCGCTTCAAGGGCATTCTCAAGCAGTTGGAACCGTCGAGCTACGTGAACAAGGGGCAGAGCCCCGAT
Organism: bacterium; assembly: GCA_041687475.1. GTDB lineage: Bacteria > J088 > JAWLBW01 > JAWLBW01 > JAWLBW01 > JAWLBW01. Next base: position 2,782 of record JAWLBW010000391.1, on the reverse strand, counting down.
CCGCTCGAGCTGGTCAAGCGCATTCAGAAAGTTCTGTTCATTCTTTTCAAGGGCGCCTCGCAGGCCGCGTGAAAGCACTACTTTCCATTCTGGTTGCGGTTGCGTTCATGGCGGCTTGCGCCGGAACGCAGGTGCGTCCCGACTCGAATCCGGGCAGCGAAGGACCCCGGAGCGAAGAAGAGGGCGGGCATGTCGAAACCTTGCGCATGAGTCCCTTCTACTTCGAAGGAAATCTCGACGGCTTCGATATCTATACCGATACCGACCTGTTTCGCCGGGCCAACGACGCCTACGACGCACGCGATTTCAAGCACGCCTTCAACATTTACCGGAAGTTGATCGACCGCTTTCCCGAGTCGCCCTACCGTATTCTCGCGTTCTACAACGCCGGGCTCTGCCTCGAGCGGGTGCAGGAGCATGCGCGGGCCATTGATTATTATCTGGCCACCGAAGAGCTTCTGCCGCCGCGGGCGGCGTTGATGAAAGACGTTCTGCTGCACCTGGGAGCGGTGTATGAGCAGACAGAGCGGTGGGAAGAGGCCGCTGGGGCCTTCGACCGGCTGGCCGCCTATGAAGACGCTACCGAAGAAGAACGTTGGCGTTACGGTTCGCATACCAAGGTGGCCGAAGCGCTGGCCCGCCCCGACGATGACGAGGCCGTTGCCGCGCTCGACGACCATGTTCGCGAGTACCGCCGTTACCTGCGCGCCAACCCGCAGCTCGATAATGCCGCGCTCGCCCGGGCGCAGTTTTCCCTGGGCCAGGTCTATTTCGAGCGCTTCCGTCGCATACGCCTCGAATTGCCCGAAGAACGCCTCGAGGCCGATCTCGAACGCAAGGCGTCGGAATTGCTGCGTGCCCAGAGCCATTACATGCGCACTTTGCAGATTCATAACCCCGAATGGGCTTCGGCCGCCGTCTATCGACTGGGGCTGGCCTACGAAGAGTTTTACCGCGAACTGAACCAGGCCCCCACGCCGCCCGAACTTGATGAAGTCGAGCTCGAAGTCTACCGCGAAGAGCTGCGCCGGGTTACCGAGCCGGTTCGCGAAAAGGCCATACTGGCCTACGAAAAGATCATTTCCTTTGCCGACAGCCTGCTGCTGCGCACCTCATGGGTCGAGCGCGCCAGGCAACGCATGGAGCAACTGCGTACTGCCGGAAAATTTTTCGAGACCGACCAGGCGATGGGCGGCGAGGCAAAAGAATAGTTTTTTCCGGTGTTTGTCTGTCGCCAACCATAAACAAACGTTGGTTGACAATTGTTCAGAGGGTTTGCTATTTTAGATCAACCTCGAAACCGCCGACGGGCTGCTGAGCGAGCCGACTTCGGCGCAAGCCCCCGGGCAAGCGGGCCCGGCCTTTTTTTTCTCCAGCAGGGATGACTTGAAACCGAACGCAACCAAGGCCGTCATCGGATTCGCCATCGGGTTCCAGCTCGCCTTCGGAAGTCTGCTTTCGACACCGGCGGCGGCCGACGAATTGAACGTCGACATCAATTCGTTCGAAGAATTCACACCCGAAATTCAGGAAGTCGATCCCAACGCCGGCGCCCGTAGAAATACGGGGTTGGAAGAGATTGAGGTCAAGCCCATCGAGCTTGACCAACAAACGGGCTTCCAGTTCGAGGAATATCGACCCGATCAGCCGGCTCCCACTGTGGTGGAAGAACAGCCGGCTGTGGTCGAAGAAATCGCGGCCGAACCCGAGCCCGTGCCTCTCGAGCCCGAACCGGCGCCGATTGTCGACGCGCCCATTCAGACGCCGATGCCCATGGCGCAGCCCACGCCGGCCCCTGTTCCGGTCGCGCCTGTCGCCGCTCCGGCTACGCCGACGGTGCGCATGATCGATCGTGGTCCGGTGCTTCCCGAAGCGGCGCCCACGCCCCTCATTCCTGTCGAAGCGCCGCCCGAGCGCCAGCGCCTGCGGGTACCCGAAGAGGTGCAGTTGGCCGACAGCTACCGGCCCGAGTCGCTCGATTTCGCCGTCGACGAAAATTACGAGCAGGAGCTCGCCGCCCTGCAGAAGCAGCTTGCCCTGCTGCGCGAGCGCGTCATCGAGACCAAGAGCCGCATCATTACCTATGGCGAACGGGTGGCCCGTGGTTACACCTCGGGAACGCGCCTCGTCATGAACAACGAAAACGTTCTGGGCAGCGATTTCATCGTCGAGTCGATTACCTATTACCTCGACGGCCATCAGGTGTATGCGAAGAAATTCGACGGCGAGACGCCCGATGCGCAGCTCACGGTTTACAAAGGAAGCGTGTTGCCCGGCAAGCACAAGGTCGACCTCGAGGTCGTTCTTCGCGGCGACAGCGGTATGTTCGACTTCTCTCACAGCGCCAAGCTCAAACTGACGACCAGCGAATACGTTACCGCCAATGAAGGCAAGCAGCTGAACCTGAAGGTGCGCATGTTCGACAAGGGAGGCTTTTTCGCCGACATTGAAGAGCGCCCGGGCATCAGCTTCGAGGTCTCCGAGGAGGATGCGTACTGAGCAATGCGCCTGTCTGCCGCCCATGTAAGCGTCATGGCCGGCGTCGCGCTCAGCCTCGCGCTGCTTCCGGCAGCCCGGGCTGAGGCTGCGCCCGATGGCGTGCCGGCGCCGCTTGATGCGGCGCTGCTCGAGGTGCCGACTCTGCCGGTACCCTCGGCAGAGGGTATTTCTCTGCCCTCCGAGGGTAACTCGGGCGATGAGCTGGCCCGACGCAGACTCAAGCGTATTCTCTACCGCCAGCGCTGGGAGCGGGCCCGCGACCGGTACGGCATCGGCGACTACC
>JAWLBW010000390.1:0-3421 GCA_041687475.1 bacterium | reverse complement strand
TGAGCTGTGAGGATCGGCAATCAGCAATTCGGCGCCGCAGGCGCGGCGGGTCTGATAGTCTGAAAGTCTGACAGTCCGAAAGTCTCCCCCTTTCATGGTCGGAAGGTCTCATGGTCGCCCCGCACCCACGTCCCCACGAAAACACCTACTGGGTCATTCCCGGCAGACTGCTCGCCGGCGAATATCCCGGCCATTGGGAGCGCGACCTGTCGCTGCTGCGCCTGCGGCAATACGCCGCCGTCGGCGTGACCCGCTTTCTCAACCTGACCGAAGAGGGCGAGCTGTCGCCCTACCATCCCCTGCTCGACACCATCGCAAGGGGACAGATGGGGCACGAACGGCACCCGATTCCCGATTTCTCCATACCCCGCGACCCCGCAGACATGGAGCGCATACTGAACCGCATCGACGGGTGGATGGCCGAGGACCATTGCGTGTACGTGCATTGCTGGGGCGGCATCGGACGCACCGGCACCGTGGTCGGTTGCCACCTCGTGCGGCAGGGGCTGACCGGCGACGAGGCGCTCGCCCGAATCCACGCATGGTGGCAGACGGTCAGCGAAGACAAGCGCCGCCGGCATCCTCTTTCACCGCAGACCGACGAACAGCGCGATTACGTGCGGTCGTGGCCGCAGTTACGGCGCCGGGGTTGAGGAAATGCAGGGAGCGTGACAGCAGGAAGTCGTTACGCACCGTAGAACCGACTCAGCAAACCTGAATTCTTATTGACCATTGGGAATCTGGGCAGGGCATTGGGCATTCCGCGCCGCAGGCGCGGCAGCTGGCGCTGCGTCCTCACCGACCGGTAAAATAGACAGCACGCCTTCCCCGATGGCAGCCTTCCCCCTGCCTGCACACGGGGTATTCCTCCCATGCCGACTGAAACACGCCGAGCGACCATGAATCCCGGAATCGAGCACCTGCAGCCTTACCCCTTCGAACGCCTTACAGCCCTGCGTAAGGGCGTGCAACCCAACGCCGACTACAGCCCCATTGCCCTGCACATCGGCGAACCGAAGCACGAAGTGCCGGCCTTCGCCCTCGAAATTCTGCAGCGCTACCAGCGCGAATACGGCAATTACCCTGCCTCAAGGGGATTGCCGGAACTGCGCCGGGCCATTGCCGATTGGCTGATTCGCCGCTTCGACCTTCCACATGCATGGGTAGACCCCGATCGTCACGTCCTGCCTGTAAGCGGTACCCGCGAAGCCCTCTTCGCCTTTGCCCAGTTCATCATAGACCGCGCAACGCCGGGCCTGGTGGTCATGCCTAACCCTTTCTACCAGATTTATGAAGGGGCGGCCCTGCTTGCCGGCGCCGAGCCGTACTTTCTCAACTGCACGGAAGAAAACGGATTTCTACCCGATGTGGAAGCCGTTCCCCCCTCGGTCTGGGAGCGTACCCAGCTTCTCTACCTGTGCACGCCCGGCAATCCCACGGGTACGGTGGCGAGCCTGGGGTACCTCAAGCGCCTCATCGAGCTGTCCGATAAGTACGGCTTCGTCATTGCCTCCGACGAGTGCTACTCCGAAATATTTCCCCGAGAAGACGCGCCCCCGCCGGGCCTTCTGCAGGCCTGTCGGGAAGTCGGTCGCGACGACTTCCGCAACTGCGTGGTCTTTCACAGCCTGTCGAAACGCTCGAACCTGCCCGGCCTGCGCACCGGCTTCGTAGCGGGTGATGCCGAGCTGATGAAGAAATTCCTGCTTTACCGCACCTACCACGGTTGCGCCATGCCCCTTCCGGTGCAGCGCGCCAGCATCGCCGCGTGGAACGACGAAGAGCACGTACGGAATAACCGCGACCTGTACCGCGCCAAGTTCGCGGCCGTACGCCCCCTGCTCGAAGGCGTGCTCGAGGCCCCCGCCCCCGACGCCGCCTTCTACCTCTGGGCGAAGACGCCGGTAGATGACGAGCAGTTCAGTCTGGCCCTCTTTCGCGACTACAACGTGAGCGTGCTACCCGGCAGCTACCTGTCGCGCGAGGCCCACGGCTTCGTTCCCGGCAAGAACCGCATTCGCATTTCACTGGTGGCGACCGTCGACGAATGCGTGGAAGCGGCGAAGCGAATTCGCGCGCTGGTCGAACGCGGCTGACAACGCTCTGGGGCAGTGAGGATACACGGAGACGCAGAGACGCAGAGAGTCTCTACACGATTTCCGGATTCCTGCTTCCACACGGCTGCTTTCCTGCTGTTTCAACCGTGCAGCACGTCCTCCCCCTCCGTCTCCAACCCGCGAATGACGAACATGATGTCAGAGACACTCCGGCACGCTCGCGTGCGTATGGAGAAAGGAGGGGGAGATCGAAAGCCGATTGCAGTTCGGCTGGAGGGGGAGGAAGTGGGATCCCGTGCATCCGTGCATCGCGTCGCCGCTGTACTTATTCGAGCGACGGACGACCAGAGCCTGTCCTGAACGCAGTGAAGGATCCGACGACCACCGTGCAAGAGCCTGTCCCGAGTGAAACGAGGGATGCAGCACGTGTTATAATTACCGGTTTGAATCTCAAGCGTTGACAGGGAGAAAAACGTGAGCGACCTTCAGCAGATCATTGAAGAAGCCTTCGAGGCACGTGCCGAGATTACCCCCGCCGCGGTCGAGCCGCGCGTCAAGGAAGCCATTCTCGAAGCCATCGACCTGCTCGATAAGGGCAAGGCCCGCGTGGCCGAGAAGAAAGACGGCGACTGGGTCGTCAACGAATGGCTGAAGAAGGCCGTGCTCCTGTCCTTCCGCATCGCCGACAACGAAGTCATTCCCGCCGGCGGCTTCACCAATTTTTACGACAAGGTGCCCACCAAGTACGCTTCGTACGACGACGCGGCCTTCCGCGCCCAAGGCGCACGCGTGGTTCCGCCCGCAACGGTGCGCCGCGGTTCGTTCATCGCTCCCAACGTCGTGCTCATGCCCTCGTACGTGAACATCGGCGCGTACGTCGACAGCGGTTCGATGGTCGACACCTGGGCCACCGTGGGCTCGTGCGCCCAGATCGGCAAGAACGTGCATCTCTCGGGCGGCGTCGGCATCGGCGGCGTGCTCGAACCCCTGCAGGCCAGCCCCACCATCATCGAAGACAACTGCTTCATCGGCGCCCGCTCCGAAGTGGTCGAAGGCGTCATCGTCGAAGAGGGCTCGGTTCTCTCCATGGGCGTGTACATCGGCCAGAGCACCAAGATCTACGACCGCGAAACCGGTCAGGTGCTGCAGGGCCGCGTGCCCGCCGGTTCGGTCGTCGTACCCGGCAACCTGCCCTCGGCCGACGGCAAGTACAGCCTGTACGCCGCCATCATCGTGAAGAAGGTCGACCAGAAGACCCGCGAGAAGGTCGGCGTGAACGAATTGCTTCGGAATATTGACTGACGAACGAGGGGAGCCGTGAAGGTTCCCCCCTTCCTTCCGGAAACGCGATGTCAGAGACGCTC
>JAWLBW010000389.1:0-3444 GCA_041687475.1 bacterium | reverse complement strand
CCATGCACCAGCTGGCGGCGCAGGTCGGCGGCACGGCCCTGTTGCTGCAGTATGGTCGCGACGCCGAGCGCGAATCGGACGAAATTGCCGTCAAGTACACCCACGACGCCGGCATCGACCCGCGGGGCATCGTGCGCTTCTTCCAGTTCCTGCAGCAACAGGAAGGTCAGACGCCGCGTCTGCTTGCGTGGATGCAGAGCCACCCCGTGACCGAAGACCGCATCAAGGCCACCCGCCGCATGATTGCCCAGCGCGACACGAAGGAAGTGGTGGTCGACCGTCCGGCCTTTCACCAGTGGAAGGAAAAGGTCATCGAACAAGCCGCGTCGAGCCAACGCCAATCGCTGCGTTGACGCACGTTCCCCTTCCCCTCTAAGACGCCTGGGGGAAGTCACGGCACATCTCGCCACCACGCACTGCGCGATACCGGGTGATTACCCCTTGTTCGTCGAGCTGCCGAAGTCGCCGAAGGGTTCGTCGCGCTCGCGTACGGCCTGTTTGAAGCCGACCTCGGCCGAGCGCTGCTGAAAGGCGTAGCCCTCGGGCGTGTGACGGGCAACGCCGTCGAACATGACGCCCAGCATCTGGGTGGTGTGCAGGCCCTGCGCCATCATGGTCTGGTTTACCAGCAGCTTGTGCATGATGAGCTGGTTTACCGGCACCCGGGCAATACGGTGCAACAGGTTTTCGAAGCGCTCGTCGAGGTTTTCCGTGGGCGCCGACTCGATGGCGAGCCCCCATTCGACGGCCTCCTTTCCCGACAGGCAATCGCCCGTGAAGAGCAAGCGCTTGGCTTTTTCGGGACCGATGCGATAGCTCCACACCGCGGTGGTGGGCACGCCCCACACCCGCGCGGGCGGGTAGCCGATTTTCGCCGTATCCTCAATCACCAGCAGGTCCGAGCACAAGGCCATGTCGGTGCCGCCGGCCACGCAAAACCCATGCACCTTGCACACCACCGGCTTCTCGCTGTGGAAGAGCGACATGAAGCCCCGCATGTTGCGGCTCATCATCTGGTAGTCGACCATGGGGTCCCAGGTCTCGTGGGGGTTGTGGTTGTCGAAGAGCACTTCGGGATCGAGCGGCGAGCCCTTCGTATAGGTTGAAAATTCATCGCCCTCGACCCTGTGTTCGGCGCTGGCCACCAGATCGTAGCCGCCGCAGAAACCTTTCCCATTACCCGAGAGGGCAATGACGTGCACGGCGGGGTCAAGGTTCGCCTTTTCGACGCAGGCCGCCAGCTCGCGGGGCATTTCGAAGGTAATGCCGTTGCCGCGTTCGGGCCGGTTCAGGGTAATGCGCGCGATGCGGCCGGTCACTTCGTAGGTCAGGGTCTTCAGGGTTTCCACGGGTTACTCCTTTCTTCTATGCCGGTCGTTATTATACCGGGAAGGGTGCAGTACGGCCGGACTGGCATGATACGTGAAACGTGATACGTACGTCTGCAAGGTTGCACGGAAGTGACCAGTGACGTGTGGCCGGCGACGTGATGCACGGTTGACCGGGGTTACCGGTTGTCGGTAGCCGGTTGCCGGCGACGTGCACCACGGGGTGCTCCCCTTGTGTAAGGGGAGCCCGACGCAATTGCCGCCGGAGAGGAGTCAGACCGTGCTGCACGTGTACGCGGTTGGACGTGAAGTCGTTGCCGAGGTACAGGCAAGATTTACTTGCGGCGAACCCAGTAGCCAGGGTGGCGCCGTTGGTGTGCTATCGCCAACACAACGATACGCTCCGGTTCCAGACGATAAATCAGTGCATAGGGAAAGCGGCGCAGGAGAAACCTTCTGGCGCCGCGCTTCGGTGGGGCGCCGATTTCCGGAGATTGCGCCAATCGTGCGAGACCTCGCTCGAGTTCCTGGAGAAACTCGGTGCCCAGCCTCGCCGTTTCTCCTTCATAAAAACGCGTGGCCCGGCGGGCGTCGCCCAGCGCTGCATCGACAAGAACGACTTCCGTCACTTGCCCAGTTCAGCACGAAGTCGCGCAAGGGCCTGCGCAACAGGATGAACCTGTTCCTGGCCGCTACGATACTTTGCATACCGCTCTTCGGCCACGGTTTCCCAGGCCTCATCGAGCTCTACGTCTTCGTCGAGGCTATTGAAAAGCAACTCTGCCAGACGGGCTCGAACGTGACGCGGCAACTTGAGAACTTCGGCTTCGATATCGCGAATGGTCATGTCGACTCTCTGCTGATACGAAGGAAGTATACCATGGACGTGCTGCACGGCTGGCCGGGGGTCGTCGGACGTCGGACGGCGGACGTCCGAATAGTAGCGGGGGCGTGCTGCACGGAGAGGTCCCCCTTAAGCAAGGGTAATACGATGAAATTGCGCCCGGAAAGGAGTCAGCAGCCACGATTCGGCCAATCGACCCCTGACTTTCCAATATTTGAATTTTTCATTCCCCGGGAATGATTTTTTGAAATATCGAAAAACCTGAGGTCGTTCCGGATATTCGGCCGAACAGCGACGGGTTTCACGGCTGAGCGGTGTTGTCGGGGGGCGGAAGGCTCAATTTCTCCCTACGCCCCCATTACATGGGCGTATGAATGTAGCTCGCCTCCGGCGACCGTCACCTGATTACTCACCCTCCAAACCGCCCGCCAGGCAGGCGGATTAGCGGAAACCGCTTTCAGCGGCAGCACCAAAATAAAGTACTTCCGCGCACGATGGCCGCTGCCGGAGGCAGCGTTCAGTTAATCCCCTTCGTTTGAGGGGGTTTGGGGCAGACGTCCGCCCGGAAGCGCACCGGGCATCACGGGGAACTCCCCTTGTGTAAGGCGAGTACGACGAAATTGCCCCCGGAGAGGAGTCAGATCGTGCTGCACGATTGACCGTGGTCATCGGTTCCTTCACTTCGTTCAGGACAAGCTCTGGACGTCGGACGTCCGAACAAGTACAGCGGCGGCGTGCTGCACGGCTGACGTGATTCCGAACGATCCGATGGTACAGGTTCCACCCTGCGCTTCGCTTCGGGTGGAATGACACCGGTGCACGGTTGTACGTAGACAAGCACCTGCGGTGCTCGTCCGACCGTTCTGCACGCATTGGCCATCGGGCATCGGGCATCGGGCATGCCATTCCGCACGCCGGTGCGGAAATGGCATACTGTACGGTTATGGATTATGCCTCACACTTCCTTGTCGGTCTGGCCCTGGCCATGGACAGCGTTGCCGTGTCGCTGGTCGGCGGACTGGCGGCGCGACGCCACAACCACGCCATCTGGGCCGCCGCTCTTCGCTTCGCCCTTACGTTCGGACTTTTTCAGGGCGGCATGGCCGTCGCCGGCTATTTTGCCGGCGGCCTGTTCGCCGGTTGGCTCGAAGCCGTCGACCACTGGGTTGCCTTCGGCCTGCTGCTGTTCATCGGCGGCCACATGATTTTCGGCGCCCTCGGAAACGACAACGACGAAAAGCCGCCCGTGGGCTTCAAGGGCTTGCTTGTTGC
>JAWLBW010000388.1:0-3444 GCA_041687475.1 bacterium | reverse complement strand
GAGGCCGATTCGAGCGGCGAGCTCGAAGTGTCCATGCACCTGCGCCGCCTGTTGCGAAGGAGCGCTTCGCACCGGGTGCGCACGTGAAGCTGCCGCCGGTGGCGCCGGCGCCTTCGCTCGAGTCTGCCGCCGTTTTCGTGCGCCGCGCCTTGGAAGAGGGAGCCTTTCCGGGCGCCCAGGTGGCCGTGGCCCGCGAGGGCGAAATCGTCTGGCATGAAGCCTTCGGCCTGGCCGCTCGAGAGCCGATGGCACGAGCGATGGACGTCGCGACGCTGCTCGATATCGCATCGCTGACCAAGCCGCTCAGTACCGCCGCCCTTGTGGCGCTGCTGGTGCAGGAAAAACGCATCGACCTGACCGACACGCTGGGCGACCACCTGCCTTACGTACGGGGAACCGACAAGGCCGGTATCACGATTGCCGCGCTCCTGGCGCATGAAAGCGGACTTCCGGCCTATGTTCCCTATTACCGCGAGCTGGCCGACGATCTCGATCCGACGGCGTTGCCTGCAAAAGTCATGCACCAGGCCATCGTGACCCGCATTCTGCGCGAACCCTGCGCCTACCGCATGGGCTCCGAGCAACGCTATTCCGACTTCGACTTCATTCTTCTGGGCGAGCTCGTCGCGCACCTGCTCGGCGTGAGCCTTGACACGGCCTTCTCGCAGCGAATTGCCGGACCGCTCGGCGTTGCGGCCGCCTTTCATCCGATCGCGCAGATGGATTCGGGCCGGCAGGTTGCCGCCACCGAGCGTTGTCCGTGGCGCGGCGAGGTGCTGCAGGGGGTGGTGCACGACGATCACGCCTGGCTCATGGGCGGCGTGGCCGGTCACGCGGGCCTCTTCGCCTCGGCCGGCGACGTGCTTACCTTGGCCGATGCCTGGCTGCGGGCCTGGCATGGCGAACAGACAATCTTCGAGCCCGCGGTGGTGCAGCGTTTCTGGCAGCGGGTACACCCCGACGACGCCGCCCGCACGTGGGCCCTGGGGTGGGACACGCCGACTCCCGGCGCTTCGACGGCGGGAAAATGGTTTTCACCCCGATCGTTCGGGCACCTCGGTTTCACCGGCACCAGTGTGTGGATTGATGCCGAGCGTCGCATCATCGTGGTGCTGCTTACCAACCGTATTCACCCCACCAGGGAAAACGAAGGCATTCGCGCCTTTCGGCCGGCCTTTCACGACCTGGTCATGGAAGCCCTGCTCAACGGCTGAGCCGCAAGGGATAAACCTTACCGCCCATTCTTCGGGGGGAAGGAAGGGGCGGAACACTTTACCCCTTCGCCCGGTCGCGGCTCATCCGGTCAGGCTACCGGTCAGCCCAATTGTTCGGTGGGGTCGCGCTGGGCCAGCTGGGCGGCGTAGCCGCGCAGGGTGTCGGTAAGCCGGTGCGCATCGGCTCTTCCTATCTGTGACGGGTCGAAGGTCGGCGGCGCGGTAAGCCGCTTCTTGACCTGTCGGATTCGCCCCAGTGCCTGGTCGATGCGTTCACGAACGACGTTGCTCTTGCGGTCTTCTTCGACCAGGGCTTCCCAGGCCCGCCGCTGTTTGTCGGCCGAGTGGCAGATGAGAATGACGTCGCACCCGGCCACCACGGCCTCGATGACGCTCTGCTCGATGCCGTAGCGGTCGTCGATGGCCTTCATTTCCATGTCGTCGGTCACGAGCAGCCCCTCGAAACCGAGTTCGCGGCGTACGACCTGCTGCAACACCCTTTCGCTCAGGGTAGCCGGGCGCGCGGGGTCGATGGCCTTGAAAACCACGTGGGCCGTCATGAGGGCGGCAAGCCCGGCGTCGCCGTAGGCGCGAAAGGGCAGAAACTCGCGCTTGCGCAGCACTTCAAGCGGTGTCTCTTCGACCGGAAGGTCAAGGTGCGAGTCGAGCGAAGTGTTGCCGTGACCCGGCACGTGCTTGCCGCACGACAGTACGCCCCCGGCTTCGAGGGCCCGGGCGAAGGCAATGCCTGTGCGACCGACCTCGTCGGGGTCGGTAGAAAAGGCGCGTTGCCCGATGACCGGATTATTCGGGTTCGAGTCGACGTCGAGCACCGGGGCGAAATCCCAGTTCAGGCCGACCTGACGCAGTTCACGGGCGAAAACCTCGGCCTGGGCGGTTATCGACGACGCAGAACCCTCGCGTTTCCACGCTTCGTAAAGTGCCCGGTTACCCGGAAACTCGGTGAAAGGAGCACGTAAACGGGCTACGATGCCGCCTTCCTGGTCGACGCCGAGAAACGCAGGCCACTCGGTCTGCATTGCCTGCAGGGCGTCGCTCATTGCGCGAATCTCTTCGGGCGCGCCGACATTCCGCTTGAAATAGATGAAGCCGCCGGGGCGAATGTATTCCACCAGATCGCGCAGATCAGGGTCGACCGCCGTACCCTGAAAGCCGATGGTGAGAAGCTGACCAATCCACTGTTCGCGTCGCATGCCCATATTCTAACGCCAACCGACGGCGCGTAACAGCAAAGATGCCTTTCGGGGGGAAGGGGAGGCGCAGGGTCGAGCGCCCGGTGTGTCACAAGCAAGGACCGCCTTCCGCCCGTCGGGCGGAAGGCGTAGGCTTGTTGCATGAAGTGGGGGTGGGCCATGGGGCTGGCGTTGGCCTGGCTGCTGCCGGTTTCGGCGCGGGCCGATGGCTTTCGCTGCGAGCGCGAGGCGGCAGAACCCGTGACGCTCGAGTCGGTGCCTTTTCCACCTACAGAGGTGTTTCTACCTCTCATGGCCGACCCCAAGGAAACCCGCATTTTCGCCCGGTACGATCGCATTTTCTACGTCGACGGCGACTCGCCGAGTCGGCGCAAGCGTGATCTGTATGTGTGGACCACCGCGGTAGGCCTGGACTTTGACTTCTGGGGCTACCGCGACCCCGAGGGGTGCCGGGCATTTCAGGTCGGCATGGCGGCCGGCGTGTTCTCGCAGTTCAACATGGACACCCGCTCCGACGAGTTGATGAACATCGACTACTGGATCGGCATACCTTTTACGGCGCGGCTCGGCCGCTATTCGGCGCGGCTGCGGCTGTACCACCTGAGCAGCCACCTCGGCGATGAATTTCTCGTTTCGCGGCCCGATGTCGCCCCCCTTGACGTAAGCATGGAGGGTGTCGATCTGCTGGGGGCCGTCGAGGCGGGGCGTTGGCGCCTTTACGGGGGTGGCGGGTATCTGCTGCATCGTTCGCCGGCAATCGACCGCTTCAGCGTGCAGACGGGGCTCGAGTACAGGGGGCCGCCCTGGCGCTTTCCCACCGACTCGGCCGCCTTCATGAGCCCGGTCGCCGCAGCCGACCTGCTGGTGCTCGAGCATCGTGAGTGGACGCCCAGCGTGTCCATTGTCGGCGGCCTGCAGTGGGCCAATCAGGCGTCGACCCGCCGCCTGCGGCTTCTCTTTTCCTTTCAGTACGGCTACCCGCGCTACGGCCAGTTTTTTACCTCGCAGCGTATTCG
>JAWLBW010000387.1:0-3477 GCA_041687475.1 bacterium | reverse complement strand
CGCGGCGCGTGTAATGTTGAGGCCCGAAAGGCTGACCATTCCTTGCCGAACCTGCCCCGAAAGAGGTACGCGCCCGCTCAGGCAAGCAAAGCCAGAATGGCGTCGGCCGCCCGCACGCCGTCAACGGCGGCGCTGACGATTCCGCCGGCGTAGCCGGCGCCTTCGCCCATCGGGTACAGCCCTTCCCACCCTGCGGCCTGAAAGTCTTCGCCGCGGGGAATGCGTACCGGGCTGCTGGTTCGCGTTTCGACCCCCACGAGAATGCCTTCTTCCGAGGCGTAACCGGGAATGCGACGCTGAAAGGTCGGCAGCGACTGCTCGAGCGAGGCCACCACAAAGGGGGGAAGAATCGAGCGTAGATCGGCTTCGCGAACGCCCGGCCGATACGTGGTCGCGTCGGAGGAAACGGTTCCTGAAACCTTCGCCTTGAGAAAGTCGCTTACGCGTTGGGCCGGTGCATGATAGTTGCCTCCCCCCAGCGCAAAGGCCGATTCTTCCAGCGCTTTCTGGAAGCGCACGCCGGCAAAGGGATCGTCTGGAGAGCCCCCGAAATCCTGCGGTTCGACCGACACGACCACGCCCGAATTGGCGAAGCCCGAGCGCTGCACCGAATAGCTCATGCCGTTGGTCACGACGCCGCCTTCTTCGCTCGAACAGGCCATGACCTCGCCGCCCGGGCACATGCAGAACGAGTAAACGCCACGTTCAAGACCCGCCTCGACCTTCTGCGAAAGAGCATAGCTGGCGCGCGGCAAACCTTCATTGCCGGCATGGCGCCCGTACTGGCTGCGGTCGACCATTGCCTGGGGATGTTCGGCGCGCACGCCCACGGCAAAGGCCTTGGGCACGAAGGGAACCCCTTGGGCGTGCAGACTCTCGAAAGTCTCGCGGGCCGAATGCCCCACGGCAAGCACCACCGAAGAGGCAGGCAGCTCGTCGCCCGATGCCAGCCTGATGCCCGTAACCGTGCGCGCCGAGCCGGCGTCACGGAAAAGCAGCGACTCGACCCGGCTCTCATAGCGGAATTCGACGCCCTTATCGCGCAGGTCGGCGGTCATGCGCACGATGGACGCACGCAAGTGTTCGGTACCGATGTGCGGACGATGCAGATAGCGAATTTCTTCGCGGGCGCCGTAGTTGATGAACCCCTCGAGCACCCAGGCCGCGAGAGGATCGTCGGTACGATAGGTCAGCTTTCCGTCACTGTACGCCCCGGCGCCACCCTCGCCGAATTGAATATTGCTTTCAGGGTGAAGGGGGCCGCCTTTGCGGAAGACCTTGGTGTCCTGCGCCCTGCCCCGAATGGGTTTGCCGCGTTCAATGACCGTGACGGCAACCCCCGATTCGGCCAGTCTCTTCGCGCAGAAGAGTCCCGCAGGCCCTGCCCCGACAACCACGACGGGCGCCGCAAGCTTCTTCGAGGGCCGTGGCGGCTGCGGCGCGGGCTGCGCACGCTTGGGCAGCTTGTTGAAATGGGCAACCGCCCTGGAGTCGACAAGGGCGGGGTCGACTTCGAGCTCGAGACCATATACCTGCCACACGACGTCGCGCTGACGTGCATCGAGCGATTTCCGTCGCACATCGAGACGCCTGATGGCCTCGGCAGGAGCCTGCAGAACGGCGGCGGCACGTTCTCGCAACAGGTCGTCGGACTCTTCAAGCCGCAGCCGCAACTCGGGAAGGTACAGTTTCATTCGTTACTCCAGGCCCGTGGTTATCGGGCAAAGAGAAGGGGCGCCGAAGCGCCCCTTGTGCAAGAACCGATGCGCCGGGTCAGACGGTTTCGACCGTGCGCGAAGCTTTTTTCCGGTCGTTCGCCGTCAACAGCTTCTTGCGCAGGCGAATGCTTTCCGGCGTGACTTCGACCAGCTCGTCGTCGTTGATGAACTCGACACACTGTTCGAGACTCATTCGCCGCGGCGGGGTCAGAATGACGTTTTCGTCACTGCCCGAAGCCCGCATGTTGGTGAGCTTCTTGCCCTTGCCCGCGTTTACGACCAGGTCGTTGTCGCGGCTGTGCACGCCGAGAATCATGCCCTCGTATACGTGCAGGCCCGGGCCGACGAAGAATTCGCCGCGATCCTGCAGATTGAAGAGCGCGTAGGCAACCGTTTCGGTTTCGTCCATGGAAATAAGCGCGCCGCGCGTACGTCCGGGAATGTCGCCCTTCGTAGGCCCATAACCTTCGAACTGGTGGTTCATGACGCCCATACCGCGCGTAATCGTGAGGTATTCGGTTCGGAAACCGATAAGCCCGCGGGCG
This sequence comes from bacterium, assembly GCA_041687475.1. GTDB lineage: Bacteria > J088 > JAWLBW01 > JAWLBW01 > JAWLBW01 > JAWLBW01. The sequence continues at coordinate 1,214 of JAWLBW010000387.1, read as the reverse complement.
GGAATCGAAAAGGTCATGCGGGTCGAACCGTTACCGGTGGGTTCCATGTTCGACATGTCGCCCTTGCGCCGGCCGAGACGTTCAATGACGGCGCCCACGCAGTCGTCGGGCACGTCGACCAGCAGCGACTCCATGGGCTCGCAGATCTGACCGTCGATGCGCTTCATGATGACTTCGGGTCGCGAAACCGAGAATTCATAACCTTCGCGACGCAGATTCTCGATAAGAATCGTCAGGTGCAGCTCGCCGCGGCCCGAAACCTTGAAGGTGTCGGGCTTGTCGGTATCTTCGACACGCAGCGCCGGGTCAATCATGGCTTCGCGGTACAGACGTTCGCGAATCTGACGGCTGGTCACGTACTTGCCTTCGCGACCGGCAAACGGCGAATCGTTGACCATGAAGTTCATGGCCAGCGTCGGCTCGTCGATGGTCATCGGGGGCAACGGATCGGGATTTTCGCGGTCGGCGAACGTATCGCCAAGGTCGACATGCTCGAAGCCGGCCACCGCGACGATGTCGCCGGCACGGGCCTCTTCAACCTCTTTGCGGCTGAGGCCGTCGAACTGGTAAAGCTTGGTGATCTTGCCGCGTTCGATCGTGCCGTCGCGACGGCAGAGCGACACGGTTTCGTTCGCGCGAATCTTGCCCCGGCGAATACGACCGATGGCGATGCGTCCGAGAAAATCGGAATAATCGAGCGAATTCGCCTGCAGCTGAAGCGTGCCCTCGTCGTCGCCGAGCGGCGGCGGCACCACCTTGACGATGGTGTCGAACAGGGGCTTCATATCGGGGCTTTCCTGATCGAGCTCGTAACGCGCGAACCCGTTCTTGGCCGAGGCGTACAGCGTCACGAAGTCGAGCTGTTCGTCGGTGGCGCCCAGCTCCATGAAGAGCTCGAACACCATGTCGAGCACTTCGTGCGCCCGCGCGTCGGGACGATCAATCTTGTTGATGACCACAATGGGCTTCAGGTCGAGTTCAAGGCTCTTGCGCAGCACGAACTTCGTCTGCGGCAGCGGCCCCTCTGCGGCGTCGACCAGAAGCAGCACACCGTCGACCATGGTCATCACGCGCTCGACCTCGCCGCCGAAGTCGGCGTGGCCCGGGGTGTCGGCGATGTTGATCTTGATGTCGCCGTACTGTACCGAGGTGTTCTTGGCCAGAATGGTGATGCCGCGTTCACGCTCGATGTCATTCGAGTCCATGACGCGTTC
>JAWLBW010000386.1:0-3481 GCA_041687475.1 bacterium | reverse complement strand
ACGCGTCCGACAAAGCCCCCCCCCCGTAGAAAAGCGGCTCGGGCAAAGATAGAAGCCCGCACCGCGGCCGGCGCTGAGCCTTCGCCCCGTGCCTCTTTTTCCATGCTATGGTGGAAAGAGGCAGGTAGGCATGGACCAGGAACGTCAGCAGGAACTGCATCTGTTCATTCGAAAGGCCTTCGCCGTAACCGGCATTGCCTTGGGGCTCGCAGCGCTGTTCTTCATGCGCTCGCTGGTGCTCATGTTCTTTCTGGCCATTCTGATCGCCATTCTCTGGGCTGCCATGGCCCGTTTCTTTCTCCGGTTGACGGGCCACCGCGGCCCCCGCAGCCTGATGGTCGGCTTTGCGGTACTCTTTTCTCTCGGTATCTTCGCGGGTACGGGCACCCTGCTGATCGTACCCCTGCGAGATCAGATACGTTCACTGATCGACGAGCTACCCTCGCTTTTCGAAAACTTTCGCGACCGAATCGGCCCCTGGCTGGAACGCTTCGGATTGGGCGATTTCGTCTCGGGGGGCGGTGAATCGACCGGCATTGCCGGCGATGCCCTTACGCAGGGGTTTCAGGCATTGAGCGTGGGCGTCATGGGTGTCGTCGGCCTCATTACCGTACTTTTCGTCGCCTTTTTTCTGGCACTGAGTCCCGACCTGTATCGACGGGGTTTCCTGCGCCTGATTCCCCCCTATCGCCGGGCCGATGTTAACCGCGTACTCGGCGATCTGCACGACGCGTTGATTCAATGGCTGAAAGCCGCCGGCATAACCATGGTCTTCGTCGGCATTACGACGGGCGTGGCCCTGTGGATCATCGGGGTGCCGTACCCGCTGCTGTTCGGCGTGGCGGCCGGCGTACTTGAACTCATACCCTATATCGGCCCCACACTGGCTTTTACAGGCCCCTTCGTGCTCGCCCTGACCATCTCGTTTCCCCAGGCCCTCTGGGTACTTGTCGCTTGGTCGGTGGTGCAGTCGGCCGAGGGCAACATCATTACGCCCGCGGTCATGGCCAAGCAGGTGTCGCTGCCCCCCGCCATGACCATCGTCGCCATCGTGGGCATGGGGCAGATGTTCGGCTTTCTGGGAATTCTGCTGGCGCCGCCGGCCCTGGCCGTCCTGCTCAAGGTGCTCGAGCACGTAACGCCCGAACTGGAAGAGGAGCAACCGGGTAACGGCGGGTCGGAGACGGCCGACTCGCAGACTCGGGCCGAGAAAGATTCCTGACAGGGAGAGGCTGGGGTGCCCCCCGCGGATCTGCGGAGGCCGCGATCAGGAAGAGCGCAGCTCTTTTGCTTTCTTTTCGGCGAACGCGACGAATTGCTCTTCGAGCTGCACACCGGTCAGGCGGGTAATTTCCTGAAACCCCGTGGGCGAGGTCACGTTGATTTCGGTAATGCGCTCGCCGATCACGTCAAGACCGACGAAGTACAGGCCGTCCTGCTTCAGGCGGGGGGCAATGCGGGCAACCATTTCCCGCTCTTTCGGCGTGATTTCGGTGGCGTGGGTGCTGGCGCCGCTGTGAATGTTGCCGCGCAGGTCTTCGGGGTGGGGCTTTCGCAGCACGGCGCCCACCGGCTCGCCGTCGAGCAGAATGATGCGCTTGTCGCCTTCGACCACCCGGGGCAGGTATTCCTGCACGAGCGCGTAGGTGCGCCCTTCGTCGGTGGTCGACTCGATGAGGCCGTTGCGGTTCTTGTCTTCGGCGTCGAGCAGGAACACGCCCACGCCGCCGCTTCGGTTGAGGGGTTTGATGACGGCTTTACCGCCCACCCGCTTGAGGAAGTAAAGAATGTCGTCGCGGTTGGCGCTCACCATCGTGTGCGGCGTGCAGTCGGGAAAGTTCAGCGCGTACAGCTTTTCGTTGGCTTCGCGCAGCCCGCGCGGGTGATTCATGATGAACGTTTTCGGCGACACCGCCTCGAGCAGCTGCGTCGAGTTCAGGTACATGTCGTCGAAGGGCGGGTCCTTGCGCTGCCAGACAATGTCGACATCGTCGAGCGGCAGATCATGCTCGCGCACCACCTGAAAAAAGAGGTGCCCGGTCTGCTCGAAGCGCACCTGCCGGGCGTGGGCGTGCACGCGTCCGTCGAGTACGTGTATGCCGTCGAGGGTCGTATACCAGACTTCGTGTTCGCGACGCTCGGCCTCGAGCATGAGCACGTAGGTGGTGTCGGTATAGGTGTTGATCCGCTCGAGCGGATCCATGATGAACAACGATCTCACGCGGTCTTCTCCATCTCGTCGGCTTCAGCCATGACCGCAAGTCCTGCCAGCCGAGTCAGAAGGCCATACACGCGGAAGAGGCGCGAGTCGTGCCAGCAGGTCGCGCTGCGGCTCTGCTCGGGGCTGGGCGTCGAACACAGTTGCGCGTATACCTGCCCCGGCTTATTCAGGCTGGCGCGCTCGTCGACTTCGCAGTGCATGCGGAAGAAGCCGCCTATGATACGGTTGTTCATGGCGTAAATGACCGGTTCGCCCACGCAGGCCTTGACCCTGTCGACCGTCGGCAGGCCTTCCTGCACGATAACGCTGTTGATTTCCGAACCGCCCTTGCCCGTCTTCATCTTCTTGCGAAGCGCCTTTTCCAGCGAATCGAGCTCTTCAGGGTTCTGCAGCGCCAGCACGCCCATGCCGTAGGTACCGGCGTCATGCTTCACGAATACGTACGGGGGTTCTTCAATGCCGCGCTCCTGGTAGTTGCGGTGCACCGAAGCAAAAACCTGCTCGACCGCCTCACGAAGGTGCGGCGGCGTTTCCTGCTGAAACGAGACATTGTCGACGGCTACCGTTTCGGCGCCCAGGCGCCAGGGGTCGAGGCCGAAGGCCGACGCGAATTCGGCGGTAATGTCGCGCAACAGGCGGAAGTGAATGCTCTTGCGCCGGCGGTGCCAGCCCAGGCGACGCCGGGGAACGACGGGCACCGTCAACTGGTTGACGATGGCGGGCTCGCCCCCCGAAAGGTCATGGTTCAGCAGCACGGCGTCGAAGGCCTTGCCGTCGACGTGCGGAACTCCGTTTTCGAGTTGAAAGGGAAAGATGCGTATGCGGGTATCGTTGATACCCTGCAGTTCGGCACCCGCCGACGGCACCTGCTCGATGAGCGTACCGATCTGCACCTCGAAACCGGCCTCGGCCACCAGCCCTTCGAGACGCGCCAGGTTGGCGGTATAGCCGGGGTTACGGGTGTTGCTCTCGGGAACGATGAGCACCCGCTTGACCTGGGGATAATTGGTCGTGAAGTAATCGCGAACCTGCTCGGCTCCCAGCTTGTACGAATAGTCGCACAGGTTGTTGAAGCCGGCCGGAAAGACGTTCGTGTCGACGACGCCCAGCTTGTAGCCTGCGTTGCGTATGTCGACCGAGAAGTAGAAGGGCCGTGGGCCACGTCTTTCGCGTTCGGCGAACCAGGCTTCGACTTCGTCGCAGCGCTCGCGCACAAGATTGTCGAGAATTTCGATGACCTGCATACGCACCCGGTATAAA
>JAWLBW010000385.1:0-3520 GCA_041687475.1 bacterium | reverse complement strand
CCGTTTAGCTGTCCACCCAGTGCATCGTGACACACGCGTACGCCTCTCGTCGTCGGCCTCGCTCTGCTTGGCGACGCGACTCGAGACGGAACCTTTTTTAAACTCGAAAAATGTGACGAATGATGAGATTAAGGATTGCGTGCTGCACGTGCAGCACGTCAGCGCATCGCCCGGTCGCGCTCTTCGTGCTCGTGACGGTGGGTGGCGGCCGTAACGGCGTCGGCTTCGAATTCGCCGGCCGCCAGCCGTGAGAAATAGCGGGTCGTCTCTTCCTTCAGCTTCGGGTACAGGAACCAGATGCCGATGAGGTTCGGCGCCACCATGAGCCCGAGCATGATGTCGGAGAAATTGAGCACCGGGCCGATGGCCCACAGCGCGCCCACCACGGCCAGCACGCAGTACAGCAGCTTGTAGCCGAGCAGAACCTTCGGCGATTTGCCGCCGGTGAGATAGTCGAGCGCGCGTTCGCCGTAGTACGACCAGCTCAGCATCGTTGAATACGCAAACAGGGCGACCGCAACCGGCACGAAGTAGCGGCCGAAACCGGGAAGAATGCTGTCGAAGGCCGCCGCCGTGAGCGCCACGCCGTTCAGGTCCTGCGTCCACGCGCCCGACACCAGAATGACAAGCGCCGTCATGGTGCAGATGACGACGGTGTCGATGAAAGGCTCGAGCAACGCGACCACGCCTTCGCGCACCGGTTCGTCGGTGGTGGCGGCGGCGTGGGCGATGGGGGCCGACCCCAGACCGGCTTCGTTCGAGAAGGCCGCCCGGCGCACACCCTGAATGAGCACCTGGCTCACGGCGATACCGGCGGCGCCGCCGCCCACGGCCGTGCCGCTGAACGCATCGTGCACGATTTGCCAGAGCAACCCCGGCACCAGGTCGACATGCATGAGAATGACGATGAGCGCCCCGAGTATATAGAGGCCGCCCATGAGGGGAACCAGCACCGACGTCACGTGGGCAATGCGGCGAATGCCGCCGATGATGACGATACCGGTGAGAACCGCGAGCACGAGTCCCGTGACAAGGGGTGCAATCTGAAAATTCTCATTCAGAATAAGGGCAACCTGATTGGTCTGGAACATGTTGGCCGCGCCGAAGCTGGCCCAGATGGCGGCGAAGGCGAAGAAGGCCGCCAGCGGCTTGAACTTCGGTCCGAGGCCGCGCGCGATGTACTGCATCGGGCCGCCGTGCACACGCCCGTTTTCGTCGATGTGGCGATACTTCACCGCCAGCGTGCATTCGGCGAACTTGGTCGCCATGCCCACGACGCCGGCTACAATCATCCAGAAAGTGGCGCCGGGTCCGCCGAAATGAATGGCAACGGCCACGCCGGCGATGTTACCCAGGCCCACCGTGGCCGAAAGCGCCGTGGTCAACGCCTGGAAGTGCGTGATTTCGCCCGGCTCGTCGGGGTCGTCGTATTTGCCGCGAATGACCTCGATGGCATGCCGGAAGCCCTTCCACTGAATACCGCCAAGAAACCCGCCGAGAAGAAAGGACAGCAGAACGCCGGTTCCGATGAGCGAAACGACCAGCGGCAAGCCCCAGACGTAGCCTACGACGGTTTCGAGAAAGGCGGAAATTGCTTCCATGAAAAGTACCCTATCTTTTTATCAGCCAGCGACGGGCGATGGTGTCGGCTTACCCGCCAGAGGCAGAATATGACACTTCGATATACGAAGCCGCTTCAGGCGGGGCGAACAAGTTCGAGCATGGATTCTACCGATTGACGGGCCTCGGGGCAACCTTTCGTGATGCTCGGATGGAATGGGACGGCGGACTGCGGACGGCAGACGGCGGGGGGTACGGCGTCCAGTGTTTGTCTCGGTTGCGTTTTAAAGTCGCTCAAGAGTACGAAAAGTATCCACCGTCTTTTTCGGACATGCTTCTTTAGCAGTCGGGACACAGAGCGGTTGAATTTACACCCCTCCCTAGGTTCTTGAATTGATTCACGCCCCTTTACAGAGCCCGACTCTGAAGACTTTGTTTGGTGCGCGGACCACGAAACATATAATTTATATGCTGCATATATCTCACGGACCCGGAGGTCGGTCTTTTCTTTCGGTTCCGGACGGCAAAGGTACGGATCTTCTGATTTCGGCCAAGGGGAAGACGCAGCACACGATGGAGCGAATCCCTTGCTTGGGGGAAAGGGGGGCGGAGCATGTTTTCTGCCGGTGGAGGCGTGCACAAATTGTCATCGCGGGAGCCCGTCCCCTCTACGGAGGATCGACATAAAAAGCGACTGAGCTCTCTGATAAGCTAAAGCCAAGAGGCGGTTTCATTCTGAAGGTGTCTTTCCAACGTGAGATATATGCAGAGAGCATTGTCATCAGAGACGGTTGCAAGCAGCCAACGGAGCTCAGCAGAGTCAGTCGGCATACTTGTTGCCCGCCCTAAGTCGCTTGGTGAAATTCAGTCCGTGTATGCCGAAATAGTGGCCCCGATGCTCCCTTCTGCCGTTACGCTTGTCATCGGGTTCGCCGCAGCGATTGTGGCTATCAGGAACATGCGGCTCCAGCTACGGTCGCAATTGAAGGTTAAGGTGTATGAAGAGGTATCTCAACTCGTCTACGAAGCAAGAGAGCAGCTGAGTGAAGCTTTTTCGAAGCTTCTCATGCTCAGTGGCCAGTTATCGAACGCCGACCCAGGAATAACGTCTGTTCGACCGACGGTTACGTACTACTGGTCTATCCTAAAGATTGCGACGAACGGGTGGGCACAAATACAAAGCGCAAAGCGACGCCATAGAATAGTTCATTGTCTCGTCACAGAAAATGACGACATAACGGGTGCCTTACCAGTAAACCTTCTTCGTGAGTTCTCAGCCCTCCATACTAAACTCCAGCCCTACCTTTGGGTTGAGCTTGCCGACGGCAGGCTGGTTCCCGGCTCGGAAACTGTTCCGGAACAGCCCCCGCCGCCGTACTTGGATGATATATCCAAAGATATCCAGGCGATCGCGACTATCCTCGCTCAAGAAATTGACGAAGCAAACCGCTTGGATACAGCCCTACAAAACGAGCTATTAGGGGAGGTAATGGGGCGACGGCTGAAAGATGAACCTGTGCCTACACGAGAGGCTACTGCAAACTAAAGCCCAAGCATTGAGGCCGCATTCTCGCAGAAGAGAAAACTGAGACGGGTGCTTTTTTCGTCGTCGCCCGCTTAAGCATTCCTGCGGACCGGCGGCTGCAAGCAACGCAGGTCCCGCCAAAGGAGTGTTGCTCAGCTACCGTGCGCACGAGTGGATCGCAGCTTCTCGCTCCTCCGCCGAACGTATGCCTGCACGGCATGCCATGCCCTCTATCTATCGGTCGCCGACGTGTTGTGGGGCAACCGGGTAGCCGTCGGACGGGGCCTGCCGGTATCGTCTCCCCCATCAAAAGAGCACGCCTCGGGCACCAGGCTTTCCGCGTCGGCGTCGGCGCAGAATGTGGATATGCGCATGAACGTCAAATCGAGACCCCGCCCGTGGCATCGTGAAATGGGTAACCATTCTGACAAGCAA
>JAWLBW010000384.1:0-3584 GCA_041687475.1 bacterium | reverse complement strand
AGCTGCAGGGCAATCTGCGCCATGGGGTCGAGGTCGAAACCGGCCACCTGCTGCGAATCGCCGGTCATCTGATTGATTTTCTGAATCTGCCCGGCGTCGAGCACCTCGAACTTACGGGTGGTGAGGTAGCTGGTCGCGCGGTCGGTGGCGAAACGCTGCCAGGCCGCGCCCGCAAGCCGTTCTTCGGGCAGCACGACAATGCTCGGGTTACGCAGGTCGCTGAGCAACTGGCGCTGCGTCTTCAACACGCCGAGAGAAACCAGTTCGTCGGACAGGCGCTTGCGATTTACGACCAGATCGACATTGAGCTTGACGTCGCCCTGGGGCTCCTTGCGGCGGCTCTTGATGGTGTAGTCTTCGACGTACTGGTTGGCCTTGACGTAAATCTCGTCCTGCACGCCCTCGAAGCCGATGCGCTCTTCCTGGCTCTGCACCAGATCCTGGCTCAGACGGTAAACGGCGGCGCGGTAGGAATCGAATAGGGCTTCCTGCGTATCGTCGCCGACACCCAGGGCCGCAATGCGCACGCGGTCGCCGTCGAGGCTCTCGACCAGTTCGGCCTGGTACGAGGTGGGCCGCACGTTCTTCGAGCAACCGGTAACCAGCAGGGTGACGAGACCCAGTACCCAACCACTGCGTACAAGCGCTTTCTTCATAGCTACCTCTCGGAAAGTATCCGAATCCAATATGGTATCAACCAGCCGGGTGCGTGGCAACGAACCCGGCTGTTCCGGAACATCTCAGAAACTCAGGTTAACGGCCCCCGACAGTTCGAGCCCCGAAGGGTTGTAGCGAAAGTCGCTGCCGTACCACTCGGGCTGAATCTGCACCTCGCCGTCGTCGCTTTTCGTAAAGATCGTCTGCGGCGTATAAAGACGCCACGCGGCCCTCACGCCGATGGAAACGTCGGGCGTGAGAAAAAACTCGGCCCCGAACCTGGGGGTAATGCCGAGACTCTGGGCGTAGTACGACCCGCCTTCCCAGACACCCAACGCTGGGGCTTCGTCGAAGTGAAAGTAGCTGCGCAGAAGCCCCACGCTGAACCCGGGCACCAGCACCAGGCGGCGCAGGTAGAAGCGCTTGTCGAGGCCCACTTCGCCCCCCACTTCGAGCTGGTCGCCCAAGACGGTAAACACCGACCCGGTCGCGTACAACTCGGGAATGCCCATCTGCTCGGCAATGTCGTACTGCCCCGAAAATTCGAGGCGAATTCCGCCCGTGCCGTCGGCGATGCCCAGCCTGTCGTCGCCCGTCAACGAGTAGGACTGAAAGCCGATACGCGGCTCGACGCGAAAACCCTTCTGGGGATATTCTTCAAGCAACTGCCCTTCTTCGAAGCTCCAGCCGTTTTTGACCGTAATATTCCGGGCGTCGGAATCGAGCACGATTTCGCCGTCGCCGACCCGGTTTACCCTGACATAGCCGACCCGTTTACGGCTGCCGTCGGTGTAATAGTCGTAAACGTAAAAACCCTGATCGAGCTTGAGACCTTCCTTGCGCGAAAGCCCGAAGCTGACCGAATTGAAACCGGCCACCGTAATGGGCGTCAACAGGTTGAACTGCTCGATACCGCGCACCTGCTTCTCGAGCTCCATTCCCGCGCTCGAGGCAGCCGACCTGATGGCGGCGGCCCTGGCTCCCGAGGCCCCGTACATGCCGCCGATGAGCTGCGACCCGCTACCCACGGCCTGTACCGAAGCAAGTTGCCTTGCCTTACCTTCGGCAAAGTCTACGGCGAAAAAACGCACACGCACGCGCACCTCGGCCACCCAGCGATAGCCGACCCGGGCCGCGCCATTCACGTAGTAAACGAAGCGCTCTTTCCGATCTGCATAACGCTCGACGGAAGGCTGATAAAGGTAGGCCGAGTCGGCAATGCGCCGCAGATCGGCGCCGGTAATGACGTAATCCTTGAAGCGCAGGTCGTAATCGGCACTCGATCGGGCGCGGTCTACCTTGACCTCGTCGAGATAGGTCTTTACCGCACGCGCCGCGTCCTGGGGACTCATGCGCTCGAGGTGGCTGACGTCGTTGTAGTCGAAGCGTGGCAGTTCGACGTTACGGCGAACCTCGCGAACGATGATTTCGTATGCGTCGGCCGGGACGGACGTCGCAGCTTTCGCTCGCAGGTAGGAAATGCTCTTGCGCTCGTAGGTCGCAACGCTGTCGTCGTACTCTTTGTCGCGGGCGGCAAGCTCGTCCTTCAAAGCCCCCTTTTCGTCGACGTCGCGCTCACGTTCGGCGTGGGCTTCTTTCGCCGAAACCGGCGCCGACGCCTCCTTCACCCCTTTTTCGACCGCTTCGACGGGTTCATCGGCATACAGCCGCGCGCCGACCGAGGGTGCAGACAGACCTACGAAGGCGAGAAAATAAATCGAAACGGAAGACTTCACTCGATTACGGGGAAAAGGAGAAAAGCAGAGGGAGTTCGAAAAACGACCCGCCCTGCATCCGGGTTCGACGCCGGGCATTACCGGCTCGGGGGCGTGGCGGCGTGCCCGGAGTTGCAAACATTGTCCACAGCCGGGCATCGCCCCGCAAGCACCAACAGCCGTTAATGTATTGGGGCCGGAAACCGAGCGCAGACCGCCTGCATGCGCGTAATTCTTCGCGTTCGGCACAGCGAGTGCGCCGAACCGAGCTTCCGGAGGAAGCGAGCAACCCGAACCGGGCGGGCAGGTAGAGGAACAGCGAGCATGGTATCGCCCGGCAGCGGCGAGTGTTCGTGTCGAAGCACATCGGGCGGGGCAGACACCCCTTCCCCCCTTCAGGGCGGGAAACCGCCCATCGGGTCAGCGGCCACGCAGCGAAGCGAGCACGTCAAGCACGACCCGGTCGTCGACGGCAATGCCGTAACCGCGCTCACCGCGATGCATGCGGCCCAGTGCGCAGGGAAAAACGTATTCGACCCGGCCGGCACGGGCCTTCTTGTCGGCGTGGGTCAGGGTCACCAGCCGCTGTGAGTCGGCTTCGGGCATGCCCTCGGCCGGAAAACCGGCCAGGTCGAGCAGGCGCTCGACGCGCTCGCAGTCTTCGGCCGGCCACAGGTCGAGCGCCCGGGCGACACGGCCCTCCCAGCGCATGCCGATGGCGACGCAGGTACCGTGCAGCAGCCGGTAGTCGGCTGCGGTTTCGAGGGCATGGCCCAGGGTGTGACCGTAATTGAGAATCTTGCGCAGATCGCCTTCGTGCTCGTCGGCCTCGACCACAGATGCCTTGATGCGGCAATTCCACCGTACGACCTCGAGCAGCACGGCCTGGTCGCGTCGGGCGATTTCGCTCCACCGTTGCTCGAGAAATTCAAACAGCCGGGGGTCGGAAATGACGGCGTGCTTGACCACCTCGGCCAGGCCCGCCTGGTACTGGTCGTCGGGCAGGCTGAGCAGGGTGCCCACGTCGGCAATGACGGCCCTGGGCTGCCAGAAGGCGCCGATCAGGTTCTTGCCGGCCGGGGTGTCGAGTCCGGTCTTGCCGCCGACGCTGCTGTCGACCATGGCCAGCAGGGTCGTGGGAAACTGTACGAAGGGAATGCCCCGCAGGTAGGTGGCGGCGGTGAAACCGGCCATGTCGCCCACCACGCCGCC
>JAWLBW010000383.1:0-3622 GCA_041687475.1 bacterium | reverse complement strand
CAGCTGTCGGGTGAGTTTCGCTCGGTCCGCCCCATGAGTCAGGTACAGGAACAGGTCAACCAGGAAATCAACCGGGTCGTTTCCGAAATGGGCTTTCTCAAGCGTCCGTTTGCGCGCTCGAAACTGCGCACGGCCATGGACCCCTGCGAGACGCTCACCATCGAATTTCCCGGCGACAGCATCTCGATCATGTGCGACGACCAGCCACCCGCCGTGTCGCAGGCCGATGGTACGCCGACCACCTATACGGCCGATGATGGCGCGAAGTACGTGCTGGCGCAGACGATCAGGGGCGATAGGCTCATTCAGGAGTTCGCCGATGAAGACGGCAAGCGCCGCACGGTGTACCGGATGACCGATGACGGCAGGCTCGAACTCACCGAGCGGCTCACGAGCGATCAGTTGCCCGAGCCGATTCAATACACCCGCGAGTTCGAGCGAGAGGGTGGCCGAGCGCAGGAAGCGTCTTGAACGCGCCATTGGCGCCGGCCTGAAGGACTTCTTCCAGGCTGCCTTTCATTGAGGAATATCGGCGCCCGCGCGATTCAACAGCGTGCGCGCGTTGTTGAACAATACATCACGTTCGGCCGAGCGGTTGCCGCGGGTCGCGCGTTTTACCAGCGATATCTCCGTGGTGGCCTCGCTGGCCGGCCAGTCGCTTCCGAGTAGAATGCGTTTGCTCCCGATGCGGGCGAGTGCCTCGGCAATGACGTCGGCCGGTTGAAAGCTGACCTCGAGGTACACGTTCCGGTGTTCGGCGGCGATGGCCATGGCCGAGCCGGCGGCGTCGAGCATGCCCATGTGCCCGAAAATGACCGGTTGTCGGGGAAACTCGCGCAGCAGGGGAAGCAGGCGCTCGGGGTCGGCGTAGTGGGGTGTTTCCGGTCGTCGCCCCAGAAAGTAGTGCATGCGCCCCGTGTGAAAGAGCACGGGCACGTCGCTGCCCTTCAGGGCGCCGAAGATCTCGCGTATTCGCTCGTCGGCCGGGTCGACGTTCTGCATGATGGGGTGCATTTTGAGTCCCCGACAACCGGCATGCAGGTGCCGCTCGAGCTGGCTGGTCACGGATTCGCCAGATTCGAAGTCGACCGAGGCGAAGGGAATGACCTGGTCGTGACCGGCCACCATGTCGAGCAGCGCGGCGGTGGGGGCCATGGGTTCGACGGGCAGCGCACAGGCCCAGGTCACGCCGTTACGCTTCATGGCCGCCAGGTAGTCGTCGAAGGTGAAGGTGGCGAAGCGGCTCTGCACTTCGCGTACGATGAGCTGCATGGAAACCGGCGACTCGGCCTTCTTCAGCAGGGGATTGAAGCCCGTCTTCTCATACAGCCGCGCCAGGCCGTGCCGCATGAACGGTCGCAGTGGCGGCGGCACGCAACACATGCCGTAAACGTTCTGGGCGTGGGTGTGAATGTCGATGACGGGTTGCATGGGGGCTCTTGGGGAACGGAGGCTGAACGCAGGTAACAAGCATCCAGCGTTATCCTAACCGAGCGGCTGCGGAGAGAAAAGGGGGAACCGACGGAACGTTTCCCCCCGAAACCGAACGCAAACGGTCGCTTGCGGCCATTTTCCCGGTGCCGAATCAGTCGGCACGGAGAGGCGGGGGCTGCGTGGACGGGGTGGACTCAGTGGACGGGATGGACCATGGACGGCAACACGTGCATCTCGTGCCGCTGTACCTATTTGGACGACCGACGTCCGCCGTCCGACGACTCCCATGCATCCGTGCATCACGGCCGCTGTCCTTATTCCGACGACCGACGACCGACGACCGACGTCCGCCGTCCGACGACCCCCGTGCATCCGTGCAGCACGTCGGCCGTGCATCACGTCGGAGTCGGCTCTTCGGCCTTCTCGCCTTCGAACACGATATCGAGCGATTCCTTGATGCGGCCGTGCTTGCGGAACTTCCACACCGAAAGTACGGCTTCGACCAGAACCCAAAGGGCGAGAACCAGCAGAATGCCGCCCACCACGAACAGCGGCCAGGCGCCCTTGCCGTAGAAGTCGATGATGTTCTCGGTCATGGCGTACAGCGTGGCCGCGAGTACGCCCACCATCGGAATGCCCGTGTAGTACCACGGACGACCGCGATGCAGAAGATACAGGGTCACGGCCAGCAGGGCCAGGCCCGCCATGAGCTGGTTGGTGGTTCCGAAGAGGCTCCACAGCAGCAGGCCGGCCGGCTTTCCGTCAATCTCGTAGAAGGCGAAGAAGCCGATGGCGCCCGCCGCCGCCAGGCTCGAAAGATAGCGGTTCTTGAAGAAGCCCAGGCCGAAGGTTTCGCCCATTTCCTCGACATTGTAGCGCAGCAGGCGGGTGGCGCTGTCGAGCGAGGTCAGTGCGTAACTCACAACGATCAGGCTGATGAAGGTCGAGCCGATTTCACGCGGTATACCGAGGGGAACGAGAAAGGTGCTCGCCCCCTGAATGAACACGCCCACGTTCGCGCCCAGGCCCTGGACCGCGCCCCAATTGGCGTACATCTTCCACCAGGCCTCTTCGCTCAGCACGCCCGCCGTGGTGGCGAGCACGGCAATGAGGGCAAGCAGCGATTCGCCGATCATGCCGCCGTAGCCCACCAGGCGCGCATCGGTTTCGCGGTCGATTTGCTTGGCCGATGTGCCGCTGGAAACGAGGCTGTGAAAGCCGCTTGCCGCGCCGCACGCGATAACGATGAAGACGAATGGAAAGAGGCCCGGCGCGCCCTCGGGGTTCATGCGAACCGCGGGGGCGACGAACTCGGGCTGCAGCACGAAAAAGCCCACGAACAGGCCGAGAAGACCGATATACAACAGCAGACTGTTGAGAAAATCGCGCGGCTGCAGCAGGCTCCACACCGGTAATACCGAAGCGGCGAACGCATAGGCGAGCAGCACGTAGCTCCACCCGGCTACCCCGGGCGCACGGGCGGTATCGTTCAAGCCCAGTCCGCCGATGATGGAATCGCTCGTCGCCAGTGCGATGAGACCCAGGGTTACGAGAAAGCCGATGGGCGTGGTGAGCTTCCACGAAACATTGCGCTTATAGCCGAGCCAGCCGATGACGGCGGCCACGGCCATGAGCCCGAACGAAGGAAGCACCGCCTGGGGAAAATGAATGGCCGCCTGTTCGGGGCTGGGCGCCGGGCTGAAGAGAAAGGCGATGACGTATACGAACACGCCCATGGCCAGGGCGACAAGAAAGAAAATAATCAGGTGGAAGAGGGTCTTCGCCCGCTTGCCGATGATTTCTTCGGCCACCTTGCCCAGGCTCATGCCCTTGGCGCGAATGCTGACCACCATGGCGCCCATATCGTGCACCGCGCCCACGAACAACGCGCCGCCCACCACCCAGACAAGCGCGGGCAACCAGCCCCAGATCACGGCCACGGCAGGCCCCAGCATGGGGGCAAGGCCGGCAATACTTGCATAGTGATGACCGAAGAGCACCCACTTGCGTGTCGGCACATAGTCGACGCCGTCGTTCAGGCGATGGGCCGGCGTTTGGTAATCGCGGCGCAGGCCGAAGACACGGGTGGCAAGAAAGCGGCTGTAGAAGGCATAGCCGACGACATAGGCGACAAGGGCCAGGGCACCGGGAATTACGGCATTCACGGGGTCACTCCGGAACGGTTGAA
>JAWLBW010000382.1:0-3673 GCA_041687475.1 bacterium | reverse complement strand
GTTCACAACCGGAAGCAAGACGTGCACCCGGGGTGCTCCTCTTGTTAAGAGGAGCCAGATGAAATTACTCCCGTAGAGGAGTCAGCCGTGCCGGCACGCGCAGGAGTGGACGGAGTGGACGGAGTGGACGCCAACTCACGCGGAACGCGGAACTAGAATAACCAGGAACCAGCAACAAGCACCGTGCAACCCGCTCCGCTTTGCGATCTGGGATCTGGGATCTGCGATCTCCTAAAGGTTCCCCCCCAGCATCTTCTCGACGCAATAGATCGCCCCGAGCGCCGTTCCCGGTATCGATTGGCCGGGAAAGACCTGGTCGCCGACTTGCCAGAGGCCGGGCAGCGGCGTGCGGGCGCCGGGTACACGCCAGGGTAAATTGCGGTAGGTCAGGGGATAGCCGCCCACCGATCCTTCCGAACGGCCGACAAAGCGGGCGAACGTGACCGGCGTGCCGCTGTGTACGTCTTCATGGGCGCCGGCGAACAAATCGGGCAGCGCGCGTTCCAACTCTTCGAGCAGGCGCTTGGTCAGGGCGGCTTTGTGCTCGTCGTAGGCGCTCTTCTCCAACTTCCACCAGATATCGGTGGGCGTGTGCGTCGAGATGTTCACGTTACGCATGCCTCCGCTCGAGAGAACCGGGTCGCCGGGCGGGGATACCGTGACGAAGAACGAGGTCGAGCCGATGAAGGGCAGCGGTTCGTCGAGTACGATCTGGAAGAAGCGGGGGCCTTCGGGGTCGAACGCGTCTTTCTGGCGAAAATGGACGTCGAATGCGCCCAGCGGGTTGTGGTGGCGCAGGGCCTTCCACCCGAAATAGTCCTGCGCTTCGCCTTCAAGCAACGCGGCGGCCGCGCCATGGGTCAGGTTCAGCACGACGTGCCGCGCCTCTACCCGCCTTCCCCCTTCGGTTACGGCCCGCCAGTGATGCTCGCGAAAACGGAGTCGCTCGACCGGATCGCCGGTATAAAGCTCTCCCCCCAGTGCTTCGAAGCGACGGGCGATGGCATCGGCCACCCCGCCGATTCCCCCCGGCACGTGGCGGGCGGGCATGGCGGCAAAGTCGAGCCCCGGGGCGCCGTACAGCCAGGGAACCTCGTCGACGCGCCCCTGTGTGGTAATCATGAGCTGCGCGTCGAGTAACGGAGTAATTGCCTCGAGACCCGCACGCCTGCTCTGCAGCCCGGTCGACACCAGCCCTTCGCCCAGATTCCAGTCGCGGCCGCGCAGGCTCGTTGCCGCCGCGAACCACTCAGAACCCGTCTGTGGGGGAAAGGCGTGAAAGCGCTCGATGCGTTCCCACTGGGCCCGGGCGGTCAGGTGCACTTTCTGCCAGAACGCCGGCGCATCGAGCCCGAAGGCACGGGCGAGTTGCTCGTTCCACAAGTCGGGGTCGGCGTGGCGGCGCACCGTGCGTTCGCGGAACACGATGGCCATGGGGTCGACCTCGCGTTTCCCCAGGCGCTCGGGCTTCATGTCGAGCAGGGTGAAAAGGCGATGCAGGGGCAGGCCCGGCTCGAGACCGGTCAGCCAGGTCGCGCCCGCTTCCGAAGCACGACCGCCGTGGCGGAAGGTGGCGGCGCATCCACCCACATATTCGCGGGCTTCGACCAATGCAACGCGACGCCCTTCCGATTGCAGAAGAGCGGCAACCGAGAGGCCTCCGATTCCGCCGCCCACGACCACTACGTCATACATGCTTCGAAGTCCCGCCGAAAAGACGGCTTATTTCAGGAAGTCGATGGTTACCACCGGCATCCACTGCAGCCGCTCGCCGTCGGGGCGCGGTTCGAAATCGGTGAGCGAGCCCGAGGCGTCAATCATCGGTGGAAGCTCGTCGGGATTCAGCGAGCGGGGAATGCGAAGGATGAACTGGAAGCCGGTTTCGCCGCCTGCGATTTTGAAATCGGGACCCGTCACGACCAGCACGTCACGGTAGGCCTTCGTGTCGCGCAGCACCGACTGGGTCTGGCCCTGCAGCGAAATTTCGGCGCCGCGCAGGCGTTCCATTTCAGCCACGTTGCCGCTGCGCGCAGCCGTAACGGCGGCTTCGGCCGCCGAGGCGGGGGCGTCGGAAGCCCTGGTCGTCGCCTGCGGCGCCTGTTCCTGCGCCAGGCTTTCACCGGTTCCGACGAGGCTCATGGCCAGAAAACAGGCGAACAGAGGCAGTCGATGTTTTTTCATGACACTTCTCCTTTCCTCATACTGTGCCAGAAGGCGTCAAAGGCCGAAAGCGGGCGAAGGCACATTCGGCACGTACCCAATCGAGAAGCAGGCCCGGCGACCCCCCCCCGCTTGCCCCCTACCCCCGAAAGCGGCGAATGTGTCTCACTTGCCCCCTGAACGGGGGGCGCACGCGTGGAGGCACCCCCGCACGTGGTGGACGAACCTTACTTGCCCCCTGAAAGGGGGCCGCACGCACGAAGGTAAAGAGAGCGCGAGAAGCGTGGTCGTGACCGGCGGGGAAAGAATGAGTCAATCGCGGCCCCCTCTCAGGGGGCACGTTCACGACTTCTGCATCGGTCGGGGGTATGAAAACGGCCCTTCCCCCAGTCGGTCGGGAGAAGGGCCGGAATGCTGAAACGGCAGGCGACCGATTACTTGGGAACTTCGGTCATGCCTTCTTTCGGCGCGCCGACGAGGCAGGCCATGTTGCCGTGGGGATGCTTGTTTTCGTACATGAGCTGGTGCGCGTCGGCAATGCCTTCGAAGCTGAAGGTCTGCGACAGGCAGGGGTCGACCTTGCCGGCCACGACGAGGTCGTTCACGCCCTTGGCCTGATCGTCGTTGGCGAAGTGCGAACCCTGGAAACGCTTCTGGCGCATCCACAGGTAACGCAGATCGATAGTGGCGTTGTAACCGGTGGTACCGGCGCAGATAACGACCATGCCGCCGTTGTCGCACACGAAGGTCGACGTCGGCACCGTGGTTTCACCCGGATGCTCGAAGACGATGCGGGGATTTTTCTTTTCGCCCACCGCGTCCCAGATGGCCTTGCCGAAGGCGCGGGCGCCCTTGAGCCACGTGTTGTAGGCTTCGGTGTCCTTCCAGTGCGGCAGCATGCCCCAGTGGTCGAAGTCCTTGCGGTTGATGACGCCCACGGCGCCCAGGTTCTTGCAGTACTCGACCTTGTCTTCGCTCGAGACCACGGCCACGGCCTTGCCGCCCATGGCGGTAACAATCTGAATGGCCTGCGTACCGAGACCGCCGGCGCCGCCCCAGATGAGAACGACGTCGTCCTTTTCGACGGTGTGCGGGGCCCAGCCCATGAGCATGCGGTAGGCGGTGGCGCCGACCAGCATGTACGAGGCCGAGGCTTCCCAGGTCAGGTGCTTGGGACGCGGAAGCAGCTGGTGCGACTGCACCTTGGTGAACTGGGCGAACGAGCCGAAGTTCGTTTCGTAGCCCCAGATGCGGTTCGACTGGGCGAGAATCGGGTCCTTACCGGCCTTGATCCACGGGTCGTTGCGGTCCCAGACGCCGCAATGCGCGACGACTTCATCGCCGACTTTCCAATCGGTCACTTCCGAGCCGACCTTCCACACGATGCCCGAAGCGTCGCTTCCGCCGATGTGGAAATCTTCCTTCTCGCCGGCCTTCTGGCGGGCGCCGATCACGTTTACGGGAATGCCGAGGGCGGCCCAGACGTTGTTGTAGTTAACGCCGGCAGCCATGA
>JAWLBW010000381.1:0-3676 GCA_041687475.1 bacterium | reverse complement strand
CGTGTGCGAGCGGTCGGCGGCGCTGATGCCGGTCGTGACACCCTCGCGGGCCTCGATGCTGACGGTGAACGCCGTTTCGTAGGGGCTGTTGTTCTGCGGCACCATCATCTGCAACTGCAGCTTTTCGACCTGCTCTTCGGTCATGGTCAGGCAGATGAGGCCGCGACCGTACTTGGCCATGAAGTTGATCTTCTCGGGCGTTACCGCTTCGGCGGCCATGACCAGGTCGCCTTCGTTCTCGCGGTCTTCGTCGTCGACGAGAATGACCATCTTGCCGGCTTTGATATCTTCCAAAGCCTCTTCAATCGTACTTAAAACGCTATCGCTCAAAATTACCTTCTCCCATGGGCAAGCAGGGATTCAACATACTTGGCCAGAATATCGACTTCAAGATTGACGCGGTCTCCCGCGCGAAGGCGGGCCAGCGTGGTGTGTTCCCAGGTATGGGGAATAATGGTGAGGCCGACCAGCGCACCGTCGCAGCGGTTAACGGTCAGGCTGATGCCGGCGATGGCAATGGAACCTTTCTCGACGATGTATCGCGCCAACTCGGCGGGTGTTTCAACGTCGACGTCGTACATGTCGCCATGGGGGCGAACTTCGCGCAGGGTGCCGACACCGTCGACATGGCCCTGCACCCAGTGGCCGCCCAGTCGGTCGCCCACGCGCATGGCCCGCTCGAGGTTGACCGCCCGGCCTTCCTGCATGTCGCCGAAGGCGGTACGGGCCAGGGTTTCGTGCGACAGTTCGGCCTCGAACCAGCCGTTGTCGAACCGGGTCGCGGTCAGGCAGCAGCCGTCGACGGCTATGGATTCGCCCAACTCGAGACTGCCGTCGCTCAGCGACGTTTCGACGCGAATACGGCGTCCGTCTTCCATCGGCTCGATGCGGGTCAGTGTGCCGACATGGCTAATCAGGCCGGTAAACATCCATTCTCCTCGGGCACGCGCCCGGTAATGCGAAAATCTTCGCCCACACGCTCGCATTCTACATTCTGCAGGCGAAGGGCGTCGGCGAGGCGAATCGGATCGGGTCCGCCCACGGCGGGGCGACTGTGCACGCCCCCCATGAGTTGCGGACTCACAAAGGCCGTCACCCGTTGCACGAGGCGCCGCCGCACCAGCTCGCCGGCCAGCACGGCCCCCGGTTCAATCAGCACCGAACGTAGTTCGCGCTTGCCAAGGGCCTGCAGGGCGGCGTTCCAATCGAGGCCGCCTTCGCCTTCGAATACGTCTACGCCGACGCCGCGGTCGGCCAGGTCGGCGCGGTGGCGTTCGCCGGGGTCGCGGCCGAAGAGCACCAGTCGTTCGGCGCCGTCGGCAAACAGCTTGCGACCCGTATCGACCGGTTCGTTCGTGACGACGATGCGCATGGGCTGGCGTACCGGCCGCCCGTCGTCACGGAGGTAATCTCGTACGGTCAGCGAAGGATCGTCGGCTCGCAAGGTCGCGCCGCCGACCAGCACTGCGTCGCTTTCGGCGCGCATGCGGTGTACGAGGCGGCGGGCTTCGGGGCCCGTAATCCACTGCGACTCGCCGCTTGCCGTGGCGCTGCGACCGTCGAGGGTCATGGCAAGCTTCATGTGCAGAAACGGGCGCCCGGTCGCAATGGCGCAGAAAAATGCTTCATTCAGGCGAGAGGCCTCGTCTTCCAGCACCCCGACCCTGACCCGCGCGCCGGCCTTTTCGAGAAGCGCGATGCCGCGACCCGAGACACGCGGGTTCGGATCGCGCACCGCGACCACCACCTCGGCGACGCCCGCCTGCGCCACAGCCTCGGCACAGGGGCCCGTGCGGCCGGTGTGCGAACAGGGCTCCAACGTTACGTACAGGGTCGCGCCGCGGGCCGCCTCGCCCGCTTCACGCAGGGCGTGAACCTCGGCGTGGGGTTCGCCCGCCCGCTCGTGCCAGCCTTCGCCGACGACCCTGCCGTCGCGCACGATCACGCAGCCGACCGCCGGATTCGGCGAAGTCGTGCCTACCCCTCGCGAGGCCAGCTCGAGAGCACGGCTCATGTATCGTTCGTCTGTCAAGGAGCGATCCCTTTGCTGCACGGCGTCATCGTACAGGTCAAGCGGTACATTGTACCTGAAGCAGGCTGTTTCCTCCATGCTCGCTTCAGCGAGGCGAATGGGCGTCGTTATTCGCGCGTGGTTTTCGCGGCGCAACAGCTGGTCAAGTGACCGAACCCGTGATACTGTGGGAATTTTGGCCCCTTTACGCTCAGCAACGTTGTAGGTGATTTCATGGATGTGCGCTATTTCAATCGTTTGGATGCCAAGGCACAGGCACCCGTAGCCGTGATCGGTATTTTCGAGGGCGAAAAGCAGCTTCCCGCCGCGATCGAGTCGCTGGCCGATTCGCTGGGCGACTCGGTTCGCCGGGTCGTCGAAAGCGAGTTCAAGGGCGAAGACGGCGAATGGCGCGAAGTCACGACCGAGGGCGCCCGGTTTGCCCGGGTCTTTCTGCTCGGGCTGGGAAAAACGGAAAAGCTCACGGCCGACCGCGCCCGCCGCGCTGCCGGCAACGTACAGAAGAAGGTTGACGGACTCAAGCTGCCGGCCTACGTCAGCTACGTTCCGGCCTCGCTTCTGGGCGGAAGTGTTACCGATACCGAGGTCTACCGCGCGGCGCTCGAGGGCATGTGCCTGGCTTCGTACTCCTATCGGGGAATGAAGACCGACAAGGCGCCGGCCCAGGTTGAAAAGGTGCACGTTTACGCCTCGAAGGCCAACGAAGCGGCGGGCAAGATCGGCCAGGCCGTGGCCGACGGCGTCAACTACTCGCGTAATCTCATCAACTCGCCCGCCAACTTCATGACGCCGACCCAGCTGGCCGAAGCCGCGAAGAAGATGGCCAAGGAACAGGGCCTCAAGATTCAGGTCTGGGACAAGTCCCGCATCGAGAAGGAGCGCATGCATCTGCTGCTGGGCGTGGCCCAGGGATCGGTAGAGGAGCCACGATTCGTGGTCATGGAGTACGGTAAGCCGGTCAAGGGCAAGGGGCCCCTCGTGTTCGTGGGCAAGGGCGTGACCTTCGATTCGGGCGGTATTTCCATCAAGCCGTCGGGCGGCATGGAAAAGATGAAGTACGACATGGCCGGCTCGGCCGCCGTCGTGGGCGCCATGCACAATGTGGCGGCTCTCAAGCTCTCGGGACATTTCATCGGCATTTTCGCCGCCACAGAGAATATGCCGGGCGGTCGCGCGACCAAGCCGGGCGACGTGCATGGCAGCCGCGCCGGCAAGACGATCGAAATCATCAACACCGACGCCGAAGGGCGGCTCATTCTGGCCGATGCCCTGGCATACGCGAAGGACCTCAAGCCGTCGGCTGTGATCGACGTGGCCACGCTCACCGGCGCCTGTCTGATTGCTCTTGGCGATACCATCGGCCTCATGGGGAATAACGAAGACCTCATGGCTCGCGTCAAGGCTGCGGCCGAGGCCGGCGGCGAACGCGCATGGGAACTGCCCATGTGGGACGAGTACGGCGAAGGCCTGTCGAGCGACGTGGCCGACCTCAAGAACGTGAGCGGCGGCCGCAAGGCCGGCACGATTACGGCGGCCAAGTTTCTCGAGAAGTTTACCGACTACCCCTGGGTGCACCTCGACATCGCGGGCGCCGCGTGGATTGAGGGAAACCATCCCTATTACGTCAAGGGCGCCGCGGGCGCG
>JAWLBW010000380.1:0-3683 GCA_041687475.1 bacterium | reverse complement strand
CTCCTCATCGCGCCTTGCCACTCGGGCGCCTCGATGCCCTCGGTATGCATACGAACTAACCGCACGGTCCACTAGCGCTCACCCGCCCGGGCGCAGGGTCTCGGCGTAGCTGCCGAGGTTGCGTGTCAGCGTGGGAAGCTGCCGGCGAAGGCGCACCAGCCTGGCTGCGTAAAGACGGTAAATACCAGCCCCACGGGCCGCGTCGCCGTGACGCTTCTCCATTTCTTCGCGGCGCGGAAACAGCAGCCGCCACCAGCCTTCGGGCCTGGTGTAAAGCACCTCTTCGTACCGGTTGCTTACCGGCAGGGTTCGGGCAATGGCGCCGCGGTTCTCGAAGATCGGGCTCGGCCTGAGCCCGTTTGCGACCAGGGCCTTGTTCAAAAACCACAGATCGACCTGGCCTCTGAGCAGCAGCTTGGCGTCACGGTCGTGGTGCAGGCAGAGGTGGGTGCGAAGCGACTCGTAGAAGTTGTCGCGGAACTCGTCGAAGATGACCGGTACGTGCAAGGCAACCTGGTTTCCGATGCCCCGGTGCAACTCGATGACCGTGCCGCGGCTGTTGACGAGGGGGGGCATGTGGCGGGCGTCGGGTTCGTTGTCGACCAGCACCCGGTACCCCTGACGCTTGAGCAGCTCGAATGCCTCTTCGCAGCGCTCGGGACGTACCAGCACGTCGAGATCGGAAAGCAGGCGAAGCCCCCGGTCGGGGTAAACGCCCCGCGAGAGAAGGGCCGAGCCTTTAAGCGGAATCCATTCGATGCCCGCTGCCGCGAGGGTCTTGCCCGCGGCGGCCAGATCGTGCAGAAGCACGGCATTGCGCATGGCGACCGTTTCGTAGACGTCGCGCATCTTCGCCCGCCAGACAGGGGGAACAAGGTCGAGCAGTTCATGGCGGCGCAGCTGGAGGAGCACGAACGGAGCCACGAGTTTACCCTCGGCGGTGTTCGTGAACAAAGCCCAGTCGAAATCGGGGCGCCGGAACCACTCGATGAGGCGCCGCTCGTACCTGATGGCGCGCTCGGGTTCCGTCAACAGCAGCAGTGCTTTGTACTCAGGCCGCATACTTCAACTCCTCGTTGCCGGCATGTTGTCCGAAGACGCGCAGGCAGTAAGAACACGGGTGACGATCGGTATCGACGGGCGCGCCGTTCTTCCAGGCGCGCAGTTTCTCTTCGGTAAAGTCGGCCACCCGTCTGATCTGGGCCGATATGGCCCCGCTCAGGCCCATGCGGGCCAGCTGGCCCACCACGACCCCACGAGGATTCGGCGAACGATAGAGCGTCGACAGCTGGCAGCAGAAGGTGACCTCGCCCCGGTGGTTGATGTTCAGGTCTTCGAGCCCCAGTGTCGAACAGCGGTGGGTGGCCCTGTCGGTAATGGGCTCATAGGAAAGGGTAACCGGCAGCCGCGAGCGGCGCGCCATGCGCTCCATTTCGGCGGTGAGCTCCTGGTATTCTTCGACGGGCAGCAGTGACGCGTCGCGCATGGTGGGCTGGTAGGCCGCCAGCGAAACGCTGTCGACCGCCAGATCGTGCGCCAGCTGCAGAATGGGCGCGATTTGCTCGCGGTTCCAGGGGCCGATGGTGGCGCTGAAGCGCAGATTCATCTGGCGGGCCTGAAGCCCCAGCACGGTCTGCATGAAGCGGCGCCAGGCGTTTCGACCCCGCACCAGGTTGAACGACGCCTCGTCGGCTCCTTCCAGACTCAGGGCTACGGTCAGCCGCTCGACGCTTTCGGTCTGGTGGTAAAGTTCCCAGATGGGTTCGGGGCGTTGGCCGTTGGTAACCACGGTCAGCTGCATGCCCAGCGAGAGCGCTTCATCGGCCAGGACGATGAAATCGGGGTGCAGCGTGGGCTCGCCCCCGGTAAAAACGATTTCTTCGATGCCGATGGCCGCGGCATCACGCAGTGTCGCCAGCGCGAGCTCACTGTCGATATTCGAGCGATCGTGGTTGATGGTGCGCAGACAGTGCGTGCACGTGAGATTACACCGGTCGGTCAGTTCGATGCCGATTCTACGCATCACAGTTCCTTGATCTTGGTGTGGTACAGCTCGGGGTTTTCGTACACGTCGCGTCCGGCCTCGAACCGGTAACCACGGGCAGCCCCCGCCACCTCGCGCAGGGCGGCAAGATGCTTCGTCGCAAGCGTGCGGTCGAAGAATACCTGGGTGCTTGCGACAAAGAAACTGGTCAGCAGATCGGCGCTCGACATCGGCGAGATACGGGTCTCGGGCTCGTGAATGATACCCGGAGAAAGAATGACGTCGGCTTTCTCGATGGCTTCGAGGCGCTGCCCGGGAAAGAGAACCTCGGGGTTGATCTCGCTCTTGTCGGTCTTGCCGTAGGGAAGAAAGGCGCTCATTTCGACGCGGCCGTCGAAGCGGGGCAGCAGGTCGTTGCCCACGTGAAAGTGCTTGTGATACCCGAGCAGGCGCGACGGCGACGTACGGGCGTCGATGAACACGGCGTCGTCGCTCAGGTAGCGGTAGCCGTGCATGAGCAGGCTGAGCGTGAGCGTCGATTTGCCCTGGCAACCGTCGCCTGCGATGAGGTAGTTCTTGCCGGCGGGCGACTGCAGGCACGCGCCGTGAACGTAGTAAAGACCGTGGTGGCGCAGGCTTTCGATGAAGGCCAGATTCAGGGTGAAGTGTACGAACACCCGGGGGTCGGGGTAGCCCTCGGGGCGAATGGCCGCCTCGATACGGCTTCCGTTGCCCCGGATGACGGCATGGGGTTCGTGCATCACGTAGCCGTCGTCTTCGTAGAACCACTCGAGCGGGCCGATGTGAATCTGCCCCTTGCGTTCCTGCAGCGCCGCGCAGGCCGACCAATCGGCGGGAGACTCGAGGGCGATGGTCAGATCGGCCGCCGCCTCGGGCGCATCGGAAGACCGGTACCAGGCCCAGAAGCGGGTGCATTCATCGAGTACCCGGTCGGCGGCCGGCGGCCCGCTTACCTTGACGCGAACGCCGAAAAAGTCGAATCGCTCGGTACGCAGCCCTTTATCTTGCATGCTTCCCCCCTTGCTCGTGTCGCCCGGCAGGCGTTAACGCCCCTGTTCGACTTTCATGTTACGGTACATCTTGCCCGATGGTCAATTGCGCCGGGGGCGACTCGCCGTTGCCGCTTGCATCGGCCGCAAAGCGCGTCTGTGTCGGTGTTCAGGGGCGTCGCGGCAACCCGCCCGGCGTTTACTAACGCTGAGGCCGCGTGCTATACTGGACTTCGGTTTCAACCTCTCATCATCTACTTCTACAACTGCGCGAAGGTGTCGGGTCCATGGATATTTGCGTGATCGGGACGGGGTATGTCGGTCTGGTAACGGGTACCTGCTTTGCCGACAGCGGCAACCGGGTTGTCTGCATGGACACCGATGCCGGTAAGATCGGCCGTCTGCAGAACGGAGAGATTCCCATTTACGAGCCGGGCCTGGAAGAGATGGTGCGGCGCAATGTCGCCGAGGGTCGACTTCGCTTCACGACCGATCTGGAAGACGCCGTCGATGCCAGCCGTATCTGCTTCATCGCGGTCGGCACGCCGCCGAGCGAAGACGGTTCGGCCGATCTGCGCCATGTGCTGGCGGCGGCCCGCGACATCGGCCGGGTCATGAAGGGGCACAAGGTCATCGTGAACAAGAGCACGGTGCCCGTCGGCACGGGGGCGCGTGTGCGCGCGGCCGTT
>JAWLBW010000379.1:0-3692 GCA_041687475.1 bacterium | reverse complement strand
GACGACTTCGCGGTATTTTTCATAGCCCTCGTCGAATCGCCCTTTGTACCGCTCGGCCCATTCCGGCGAGACCTGATGGGGCGCATGCGCGCAGCCCGGCGCGAAGTACATGAGCCAGGGCTTTTCGGGCGTAATGGCTTTGGCGTCGCGAATGTAGTTGATGGCTTTGTCGACCAGGTCGACACTCAGGTGGTAGCCCTCGGAAGGTTTCGCCGGCGGTTCGACGGGTTGATTGTCCTGCACGAGGTCGGGATACCACTGATCGGTCTCACCGCCGAGAAAACCGTAGTAGCGTTCGAAGCCGCGACCCGAGGGCCACCGCGAGCGGGGGGCGGCGACGTGGGTTTCGTCTGCCGGTGTGAGGTGCCACTTGCCGAGGCAATAGGTGTTGTAGCCCTGCTCGACCACGACCTCGGAAATAAAGGCGTTTTCGAAGGGAATACGCCCGTTCGACCCCGGAAATCCGGTGGCGCCTTCGGTAATGCAGGCCATGGCGTTGCTGGTGGCGTTGCGCCCGGTCAGAAGACACGCGCGGGTCGGCGAACAGAGCGCCGTGGTGTGAAACTGCGAATAACGCAGGCCCATGTCGGCCAGGCGATTCATGTTCGGAGTTTCGATGAGTCCTCCGTAGCAGTCGAAGGTGCCGAAGCCCACGTCATCCCAGACGATGTAGAGTACGTTGGGTGCGTCCTTCCGGGCCCGCGGTGGTGCGAAGGCCTCCCAGTCTTCGACCGAGTCGCGTACGTCCAGTGCGATACGGCCCTTGAACTGTTTCTTTGTCATAAAGTCTCCGTGAGGGGCGATTGCATAGCCGGAAGGGAACAGCCGGTCCGTGTTCTTCTGCGAGCGCCGAAGGGTAAGGTTTCCCTTGGCGATCGAGCGGAGTCGAGACTGTTCCACGTTTCCATCTCAGTATCAATAATCCCTTTGCCAAGAGAAGGAAATTGCAGACGGGCTTTAAAGGTCCCACCATTGAATCGGTATTGACTGTGCCCGCCCATAATCGGGAAGTCGTCGCCTGCAGAAGGGCGACTCCCGTCGAGGAATCGGCAAGATACCTGTGCCCGAGGCTAGTCAGAGATTCCAGAACAGAGATGCTTGCAGCGTCGCCCAGCGCCGGGCCGTATCTTCGGTCTGGGCACGAATGACCTGGTCGGGCCAGGCAAGGCCTGCTACGCCAAGAAAGAACAAGTGGTCGGAGATACTCCAACGAGCCGCGAAATCGATTTCGTCTCCGTACGCGCCGCTGCCGACGGGTGTCGGCTCGTCGGTCAACAGGCGAAAGTAGTCGAATGTGTAGCTGACGCGCTCGCTTGGAACCCAGTTGAGGCGCACGCGATGCGAGTTCACATTGGTGTTGGTGACGACCTTCCTGAAAATGATGCCCTGCACCCACTCATCGAGCCCGCCCGACAAGGGCGCATCGAAAGCTTCACGTGCTTCCGTGTAGGGGTCGTCGCCGCTGAAGCTTGCATAGCGATAGGTAAGGCTCGGACTCCACATCAGGTCCCGCGCGGTGTAGCCCAGCTGCGCATACCATGCATGCGCTTCGACATCGGCTTCTTCGTTGCCCTGTCGCGCATACTCGCCGAGAGCCGCCAGGCCGTTGATACCAATCACCGTGCCGTGGCCGACTCGGATGGCCAGCGTCGACTGCCCCTTTCGGGGGACGACTCTCTCCTGTGGGGTGAGAAATTCGACTTGCGACTCGGGTACCCGATAAGCGGTGGCGCCGAGATCCCAGGCATCGCCGTCGAGCCAGGCAACGTTGAGCCCCTGGAATCGGGTCTGGCTGTCGAAGTCACGGAGTTCGGCCGGGTCGACGTCGAAGAACTCGGCGCTGAACCCGGCTCGCTTATACTTCGCGAGAATCGCCATCTGGTAGGCGGTGCGAGGGTTGAGGAACAGACTCGCATTCGGCCCCGCGTTGGCGCCTGCCGAAAAACGTGAGAACAGAAACCCGGTGTTGAGTTGCCAATCCTGACGGCCGACGGACAGGCGCGCCGCGCTCTGTGAGTCGGTCTGCGCCCACAGGAACCCGCCATAGGCCTTCTCCGGGAGCGTCCTGGTGCGCGCGTCGGAACGAAACAGGTCCTGGCCGATTGTTCCGGATGTGAGCAGGCTAGCTTCGCCGAATGCGTACAGGGTCGTGTTACCCAGTTGGGCCGCGCCTGAGATGCCGTATTCAACCCACGCCTCGGCCCACGTCGTCGTGCCGGGCCCCGGTGGGTCAAGGGCGATCGGGCTCAAGGCCGTATATACCTCGGGGCTTGCGAACCACGGGTTGTGCTCAAGGTAGGCCCCGAGGCCACCGTTCAACCGCAACTGAAGCAGCTTACGCTCATCTTCGATCAGCACGGGCAACTCGGATACACGGCCGGTGCTGATCAACCCACGGGGAAGCGGCTCCTTTTCCGGGCCCAGGGTCGCCGACACAACGAGCACCACAGCACCCGGCTGTTCACTCTCATACAGCGTGTACGATGCAGATTGAATGCCTTCGAGCGAGTGAATTTCACTGATGGCACGGTCGGCGAACAACTTGGTGAACGTACCTGTAGCGAGGGGTTCGGCTTTGTTCTCGATCTGCCGACGCAATGCGCGGTCGTTGGCGGTGCTGTCGGTTCCACCGAGCAAGTCGTAGAATACCAGCGAGATGCGATAGCCTTCGTACAGTTCCGGCTGAACCGGCGCGCGAACCACTCCAGGCACGGGCTGATCGGATACAGACGAACGAGGCACCGCTTCATCCGGTCCCTGTTCCGCGAGGGAAACCGACGGCACGGCGGCAAGTATGCCGAGCAGGACCAGGCAGCAAACGATACCTGCAGGCACCGCGGCAGGAGCCGGGCGCCCGGAGCGCCCGTTCTCGCCGCCCACCATCAATGAGCCACCGCATTTCGAGCGAGCGGTGCCTGTTTGCACGATACACTCATTCGGTAGGCATCTTGCTCTTATAGGTACCGCCTCCGTCGACGTGCAGGTGTATGCCCGTAACCCACGCCGCGCCGGGCGACAGCAGGTAATTAAAGGCGTAGGCGATGTCGAGGGGCGCCCCACGGCGCTTCATCACAAAAGTTTCAGCCAGACGCTTCAACATTGCGGGATCGTAACCTGCCTTCAACGTAGCCTCGCCGTTGTCGACCGAGCCGATGACGATGGCGTTGCAGCGCACCTCCGGTCCGGAAAGCATCGCGATGCTTTTCGACATGTGAAGCAGCGCCGCCTTTGCATTGCTGTACGATAGAAACTCGGGCGAGGGGGTTGTCCCTACCGCCGAGCCCGAAATCGTGATCGACGCGTTCTCCTGCTGCTTCAGATGAGGCATGCAAAGCCTGGAGAGGTTGTAGGCGCTGACGGTATTCAAGACGTACGACTGAAGCATGTAGTCTGCCGATATGTTCCAGAGGGGGGTGTACTCGCCCCAGCCCACATTGTTGATGAGCGCCGTGATTTTGCCGAACTTCTTGAGGGTCGCGTCGACGAGTGCCTGCAGGTCGGCCTCCTTCGTCACGTCGGTACGTATGGCGATCGCGTCGCGACCGCTCTCTTTCTGAGCGGTCGCGGCAACCTTCTCGGCGCTCTCCAGGTCGAGGTCGGAAACCACGACGTCGGCGCCCGCGGCCGCGAGCACACGCGCAGTGGCGCCGCCGATCGCTCCGCCGGCGCCCGTAATGATGACGGTGTAGCCT
>JAWLBW010000378.1:0-3731 GCA_041687475.1 bacterium | reverse complement strand
CTATCCTGAAGCATCCCCCGCCGAGCCTGCGGCTCGGCGGCCCGGCTGATGCCGGGCGCCTCGTCACTCGCGGAGTACACGTATGAAATTCGTCGCCTACCTCATCACCGCAATCGTTCTGCTGGCTACCGTCGGCGCCGGCGTGTTCATCGTCGTCAACCGCGTGCCCGATATTCCGGTCGACCAGCTGAAGGCCCGGTGGGCCCCGTCACCGTCGCGGTTCGTCGAGATCAACGGTATGCAGGTGCACCTGCGCGATGAGGGGAATCCCGATGACCCGACGCCCATCGTCCTGCTCCACGGCACCAGCGCTTCGCTGCATACCTGGGAGGGTTGGGTCGAGGCGCTGGCGAACGAGCGCCGCATCATTACCTTCGACATGCCGGCCTTCGGGCTGACCGGTCCGGCGCCCGACGGCGATTACACCATCGAAGCCTACGCGCGCTTCGTCATTGCCGTGCTCGACAAGTGGAACGTGAACGAGCCGGTCGTTCTGGGCGGTAACTCGCTGGGGGGACACATTGCCTGGGCCACCGCCGTGCTGTATCCCGACCGTGTCGAGAAGCTGGTGCTGGTCGATTCGTCGGGCGTGCCCTTCGAGGCCGAGTCCATGCCCATCGGCTTCCGCATTGCTCAGACGCCCGGCCTGAACAAGGTCATGGAGCAGGTGCTTCCGCGCGGCATGGTCGAAGACAGCGTGAAAAACGTCTATGCCGATCCGTCGAAAGTCACGCCCGAACTGGTCGATCGCTATTTCGAGCTGACCGCGCGCGCCGGCAACCGGGCGGCGCTGGCCGAGCGCTTCAAGCAGACCCAGCCCGGCCCCCTGGCCGCGAAGATTCCCGAGCTGAACATTCCGACCCTCATCATCTGGGGCAAGCAGGACCGCCTGATTCCCCTCGCCATCGGCGAACAGTTCGACCGTCTGCTGCCCGACAGCAAGCTGGTCGTGTTCGACGATCTGGGCCATGTTCCCCAGGAGGAAGATCCGGTAAGGACCGTGGCGGTGGTGAAGGAGTTTCTGAACTGGACGGCAGACACATTCGCTCCGCTCAGTGCAGGCTCTGGACGGCAGACGGCGGAATAAGTACAGCGCTACGGTAAGTTCGGGGTTCCACCCCCGGCCTTGAACCCGCTTGTGAACGTGTTCCCGGTTCTCCTCACCGCCCCCTACGCCTCGATGTGGAAACTCTGCGCAGCCGTCTTGGTGATTGAACATTGAACATTGGGCATTGGGCATTCGCGTCGTAGACGCGTGGGTTAGTATGCGCATCGAAAAGAAACTGCATGAGTGGGTCGAGGCCGGCCTGCTGACCGGTGAATCGGCGGCCGCCATCGGCGCGTATGAGCAGACGCACAAGCGACCGACGTTCCTGCTCGCCTTCGCCGGACTGGGGGCGTTGGCCGTGGCCATCGGCATCGTGTCCATCGTGGCCGCCAACTGGGAGAAGATTTCTCCTCACGCGAAGCTGGGCGCCGACCTGTTCGTGGGCATCGTGCTGGCCGTCGCGCTCTACATAGCCGATCGCAAAAACCGGGGTATGGCGCGCGAAGCCCTGCTCGTGATCTTCTGGGGCTATGTCATCGCGTCCGTCAGCCTCATCGCACAGGTGTACAACCTGGCGACCGAGCCCTACCGGGGCCTGCTCGCATGGATGCTCGTGACCACGCCCGTCATGCTCCTGGCGCGTACGCGGTTCACGGCCTTCCTCTTCGTTTCCGGATGGGTGGGCACCTTCATTGCGATGGCCGAACTGGTCGACGATTACGACGCCGAATTCCTCGTGTACCCCAGCCTGCCCTTCCTCCTTCTCCTCTTGGGGAAATGGCTCGCCCACCTGCGCCGCCACGACAACCTGCGCTGGGCCCTCGAAGTGATTGGTTGGGCGGGTATCGTGGGGGGCGCCACGGCCATGCAGCAGGCCTGGTACGCAAGCGGACGTCCACTTATAAGCGAGAGTCTGTCGGGCCTTTTCTCGACCCTGCTGCTGACCGCGGTGTTCGTGACGGTCGGGTTGCCGCGCGAATATCGTGTCGCCGTCGGGGGCTTTCTCGTGACCGCCATCGCCCTGGCTTTCGCCCCGTTTCTCGCCGGCGGAGACGTCGACCTGTTCGCGGCCTTCGGCTTCCTCATTCTGTGGAGCTGGATTGCCTGGCTGGGGCACTCGCTGTCGAAGGCTTGGCTGTATAACCTGGCCATAGGCTTGCTGGCCCTGCGTATCCTGATCATTTACTTCGAGGTTTTCGGTTCGTTGCTTTCGACCGGTATCGGCCTGGTAATCGGCGGCCTGCTGACCCTCGTACTCGGGTGGCTCTTCAGCCGTTGGTCGATTCGCTCGTCGACGGGTGGTTCGGCCCCCATGGGCCTGGAAACGGGAGAGAGCGACGCATGAAACCGAAGACCAAAGCCCTGGCCCTGCGCCTTCTCCTTCCCCTTCTGTTGTTGGGCTACATGATTGCCGACGCCGAGGTCGATCTTCGGCAGGGCGAGACCTGGGAGCTCAAGATCATGGGCGGCGACCCGCGCGATCTGCTGCGCGGTCACTACGTGCGCTTCACCATCGACTGGAATTGGGCCGACGACCCCGGAACCTGCGACGACTACGCAAACTGCTGCGTCTGCCTGCACGACGAGCACGGCGACCGCACCAACCCCCGCGTCGAAAGGCTCGACTGCTCCCTGGCCCATACCTGTGACGCCGCCATACGCGGCCGAATCACCAGCGAAACGACTTTCGATGTCGGTCTCGACCGCTACTACGTGGCCGAACAGCTGGCCCTTCCGATTGAACGGCGCATTCTCGAGGGCCACGGCGCCGTATCCGTCGTGGTCAACAAGAATCGGAACGCGCTGTTGAAGGAGCTGCTGGTCGACGGTCAACCGTGGCGTGACTGGGGAATGACGGAGAAGAACCCCCGGCCGTGAATCCACTTGCCGCACTTGCCCCCTGAAAGGGGGCCGCGGGTGGCCCAACCCCCGGCCGTGAACCCGCTTGCCGCACTTGCCCCCTGAAAGGGGGCCGCTCTTGGCCCAACCCCCGATAGTGAATCCACTTACCGCACTTGCCCCCTGAAAGGGGGCCGCTCTTGGCGCTTTGGGGTAGCCGACCGACTCCATCCCGCCGATTACAGTCATAGCCGACCCTTCCTCTTCACAAGAGGAAGGGTAAACCGCCGGCACGGCCGGGAAGAATTTCGTGCACCAAGGGGTGCTCCCCTTGTGTAAGCATGTGCCGAAACGAAGTCAGGTAGGGAGCCCGTTTCGATGCAGCCCGGAGAGGCGTTCAGAGCATCGCGACCGCACATGAACCCGCAGGTCAGTCACCGGAACACAAACAAGAAAAGCGCATCCGGGGGAAAGGCAGGAAAACCAGCGGTTTCGAGCACGATTCCTCTGCGTCGGAGCCTGGCCTGAGCTTGGCAAAGGGTGCCTCCGTGTATCCTTGAACGTGCGAACCGGAAAATTGACAGGTGACCGGTCTACTGGGAAACTCTTTGGAAACCGGGCGAACCGCGAGAATCGCCCCAATCATCAATTCCCGACCATTCGGCGCGGCAAGCGCCGACTACTTACCATGCGCCTTTCTTCCTCTTTACGCCCGCAGCTCGACCTGTCGACACTGACGCTCGTACTGGCCAACCTCGTTCCCCTGGTCGGCGTGCTGCACTTCGGCTGGGACGCGGCGGCGCTGGTGCTGCTCTACTGGTTCGAGAACCTGGCCGTGGGCTTC
>JAWLBW010000377.1:0-3735 GCA_041687475.1 bacterium | reverse complement strand
CAGCGCGCTGGCGGGGTCGTTTTCCTGAAGGTAAAGCGAGATGATGCGATGGTAAAGCTCGACCGGAGAAGCCGGCAGCATCTGCAACGCCTTCTGATACGAGGCCATGGCGCTCAAGCGATCACCCGAAAGCTCTTCGGTGCGCGCGAGGCTCATCCACGCACGGGCGTCGCCGGGCAGCAAATCGAGGTAGGCCCGCATGTACCGACGCTGATCGAGTCTGTCGCTCGAGGCAAGGGCCAGGTTGAAAATGACCTCGGGGTCGTACGGCCAGCGAGCATGGGCACGCTTCAGAGAGCCGAGGGCAGAGGCCTGAAACCGGTCGCCCCGAGCAGGGTCGCTGAAGGCCAGGCTGCGCGATGCCTCGAGCGCCTGCACGCCCTTCCGGGCTTCGAGTTGGGCGCCGGAGCGCTGAAAAAACACCAGGGCCAGGGCCACGACGAGTAAGGAGGCGGCCATGCGCAGAAACGCCAACGGTTTTCCGGGCGTGAACGTCTCGCGCCTGTCGCCCCTGCCCAGCCCCGTGCCCAGCACGAGCGACAAGGCGGCCCAGAACGACGCCTGCTGCAGGGGGAAGCCGACGGCTGCCACCGTTGCCGCGGCGGTCAACCCGGCAAGTGCGAACCAGCTTCGACGCGCCGCCATGCCCCATACCGCCAGGGCCATTGCCGTGAAGAGCCATGCCGCGCCCGGAATGCCGGTTTCGGCAAAGGTGTTCAGGTACTCGTTGTGCGGATGGGTCACGCTGCGTCGCGCATCGACGGATAGACGTGCCAACCGTTCGGACGTATGACTGCCGATGACGGCCGGAAAACGCCCGGGCCCGACGCCCCAGACCGGCGACGAGGCGCCGATGTCGACGGCGGCCTTCCAGGCTTCGCGCCGGAAGTTCAGGCTCGGATCATCTTCCGAAAGCAGGTTGACACGATTGCCGTAGAAAACGCCGACGACGCCGAGAAAGGCTGTCACGACGACCCCGAGGCCGATGTAGAATTTTCTGTCGGTCGGCCGCCAGGTTGCGAATACGACCGAGGCCGAAAGCCCGAAGGCCAGCCAGCCGGCCCTGCTTTCGGCAAAGAGCAGGTACGCAAGCGGCAGCAGCAGAAGAAGGGGGCCTGCGGGCTGAAGGCGGCGAGGCATGCCCCGCAGGAGAAGAGCGCCGGCAAGCGGAACGACGACGGCCAGGGTTTCGGCGGCGAAGTTGCTGAGCCCGAAGGTCGAGGCCGGGTCGGGTGCGCCCCAGGCATCGCGGGGCGGCGTGCTCACGCCGGCCGCCTGCAGCAGACCGTAGACTGACGCAAGCCCCACGGCAATGACGAAGGGCAGGACATAGTCGGAAGGTTGCTTGTCATGCAGAAGGACGAATACGGTAAGCAGGCCCACCAGCACGGAGAGCATCGGCTCGAAGCCGAGCGGCGAGGCGCCGTTCATGGCCCATGCCAGCGCCATGACCAGTGGGCCGGCTGCGAGAACCAAGGCGGGAATCGGGCGAACGCGACCCATCGGGCGCAGGAGAAGCGCCGCCGCCACGGCCAGTGCAAGGGCCACCCAGCGGCCGTATCGATACTCAGGCGGCCAGTGCACGAGCGGCACGGCGGCAAGCAGCAGTGGGGCCGAAAAACGTTGGGCCAGGCCCAGCAGCTTGCCCATCACTGCAGACGTACCTCAAGGGTTTCCGGCTGAATCTCTTCGACGGAAACGCCATCGGGCACGTCGACTTCTATCTTCAAGCGGGTACGCGAACGCACCGGCGTTTCCGGCGGCGTCAACCGGGCTTCGATGGCGTTGGTTTTCAGCGTGCGCAAGATGCGGCGGGGTCCCTTCAGGCGTATCGAGGGCCGGGTCTTGCTTACCAGCCGCAGCCCTTCGGGCACCTGCACCTCGAGGCCACGGAAGGTGCGTGACTCCTGCACTTCTTCGATGGCCAGCGTTACCAGCACCGAATGTGTCGTGATGTCGACGATATGATACTGATCGAGCAGCAGGGAAACCTCCATCTGGGCATTTCCCCGCAGGGTCGAAAGATTGATGGCCTCGGTTTCGAGGTAATCGGTTTCGGCCAGCTCCGATTGGGCGCCGGCCATGGTAATTTCTTCGGGCTCGACGGTATACGAAGCCAGCTTGTAGTCATCGGGCAGGTTGCCGCGGAAACGCACGTTGATGGGCAGCCTGCGTTGAATGACCTCATCGAGAATGACGGTGAACTGAGCGGGGCTGACGTGCACCACCTGAATGCCTCTGGGCAGCGATATTTTCTGCGCCACCACGTTGAAGCTCGACACACCCGGCTTGCTGTCGGCCAGGTCGAGCCGATAGGGCGCGAGGGCGCCGTTCAGGGCGCCCAGTTGGGTGCGCGTGCCCCGAACGACGACACGCAGGTCGGGCGGGGGCGGTTTGGTAATGACCAGGTGCTCGGGCACGTTTTCGACGCGAATGGGCACGCTCAGGGCGATTTCGCTCTTTTTTTCGAGCATGAGAAAGGCCCACAGCAGGCAGGCGATGACGAGGCTCACCACCTTCAGCAGCGCATTGCGCATGAAGAGACTGCGCAGGAAGTCGCCCCACGATTCCGGCAACTTCATTTGCGCACCCCGAGAAGTTGTTGCAGTTCGTTGCGCAAGGTCGTACTGTCCATGTTCTGACGAATGGTGCCTTCGACGACGAGACTGATGGTGCCCGTTTCTTCGCTCACGACAATCACGACAGCGTCGGTTTCCTCGGCAAGGCCCAGGGCCGCCCGGTGACGGGTGCCGAGGGTTTTCGGAACTTCGGGGTCGACCGTCAGGGGCAGAAAGCAGCCCGCAGCCGCGAGCCGGCCGTGCTGAATGATGACGGCGCCGTCGTGCAGCGGCGTGCGAGGTGAAAAGACGCTGAGCAGCAATTCCTTCGAGACTTCGGCGTCGAGGGTCACCCCGATTTCAATGTAATTATTCAAGCCTGTCCGGCGCTCGATCGCAACCAGCGAACCGATTCGGCGGTTGGCCATGAGCACGCAGGCCACGATGATTTCTTCAATCAGGGCGGGGGCTTCGATATTGCCCTGCGAGAAAAAGGGGTTTCGGCCGAACTGCGTCAGGGCACGGCGTATGTCGTGCTGGAAGAGAATGATGATGATGAGAACCAGGTAGTTGATGACGTTGGTCAACAACCAGTTCAGGGTAACCAGCCCGAGCCACTGCGAAGCGAAGTAGGCCAACACCACGACGAACAGGCCGATGAGCATCTGCACGGCCCGGGTGCCCCTGATGAGCATGATGGCCGTATAGATGACGTAGGCGACGATGATGACGTCGACTGCGTCACGCAGCCAGCCCCAGGGCTTCCAAAGGTTCGGGTTGGCAAAAAATTCCACGTCAGACCATCGCAGCCAGGGCAAGGCGATCGGCCACGGCAAGGCAATCGCGGGTAACCCTTACGTTATGGGTTCGAATAATATCGGCGCCGCCGAGGGAAACGGCCATCGCGGCGGCGGCGCCGCTCGCCGTGTCGCGAGCGTCGGCCGGCACGGCGTCGCCGAGCACCTGGCGAAAGAAGCTCTTTCGGCTGATGCCGATGAGAAGAGGGCAGCCGAGCCCCCGGAATTCGCCGCTGCGCCGCAGTAGCTCCCACCCCTGCTCGGCGGTCTTGCCGAACCCGAACCCCGGATCGAGAACAATTTTCTCCCGCGCAATGCCCGCAGTCTCGGCGCGCACGCGCGCCTCGTTCAGCGCCCGCCGGATGTCGCCGACCAGATCG
>JAWLBW010000376.1:0-3740 GCA_041687475.1 bacterium | reverse complement strand
CCAATGGTCTGCACGGTCTTGCCGAGGCCCATGTCGTCGGCCAGTATGCCGCCGAACCCCTGTTCGGCGAGCGATACCAACCACCGAAAGCCTTCTTCCTGATAGGTACGCAGATTGGTCTGTAGACCTTGTGGAAGGGGTATCGGAGCGGCTGGGGTCTGTTGTCGTTCGCTGCTGAGTGTCTGCCGGGCGGGGGCATCGACACGGGTCTGAGAATGTTCGCGCAGCAAGTCCGTCAACACGTGGGCGCGGGCCCGGTGCAGGCGTCCGTCGGACATTTCATCGAGCAGGTGGGCGATGCGTTCCATTGCCGCAGGTATGCGCAGGAAACCGCCCTTGGTCCGAACGTATCGTTGCCCACGTTTCCACGCGGTAAAAGCCTCCCAACCCGGGTAGCGGCGCTTGCCGACTTCTATGTGGAAATCGACCCGAAACCAGTCTGCCTCGAGCTTCACGTCGAGGTGGAAAGTCGCTTCGCCGATGATGAAGGGAAAATGCCGGTAACGCTCGGGCGCCCGAATTTCGGCTTCTTTGCGAAAAGCAGGCAGGGTTTCGTCGAGAAACCACAGCGCTGCCTCGCCCGTCAGCCGCCAGGCGCCGGTAAGGTCGCGCATGGCCTCGGCCATCTGCACCCAGAAACGCTGGGTAAACGCGCGTTCGGCCTCGGGATCGCGCAGGTAGCGAATTCGGCCCTCGGCTATCGTATTCGTACCGGCCGTCGTTACCAATGCCCTACCCGGTGGGTAGCGGAAAGCTGTGCGTACGAGCAGTGCTTCGCCGTCTTCTTCGACCACGATGACCGGTTGTACCGGCACGCGATGAAGCTCGGGCGTTCGACTGTCGGCAACCGTAACCTCCGTCCACCCGGCAAGGGCGGGGTAACGTACGTCGTACCAGGTTTCCAGGTCGTCGACTTGAATGATCGTGGGGCCGGGCACCCATTCGCTCAGCCATGCCGGGGCCCCGCCGGGCAGCCGGTAGAAGCCTGTATGGCCGTCGTGAACGAGCGATTCCGACGCGCCGACCTCGACAAAGGCGTTCGGAAAGAGGGGTATGCGGTTACCGCCGGCGTCGCGCAGAACCGGGGTAATGGCGACGCCCGCTTCCCCGTCTGTTGTGATGAAGGAAAGCGAGACGCCGGTTTCGCTCCATGATACCGGCCGCGACGGATCGCCGACGAAGGCGGGAAGGGCGGTCAGTGCTTCGAGGGCGGCGAAGCATTCGCGTTGGGGTATGACGTAGCGCTTTCCCTGCAGCCACGACTTGAGAACGTTGAGCCGTTCGTTCTCTTCGGGCAAAATCCAGGGCGGACGAGCAGAATCGAAGTGTCGCGCCGACAGGGTTTCCCACGAGTCGTCGGCATGCAGTATGCAGGGCGCCACGGTGAGAAAACCGGGCGACACGAGCAGCTGCAGCGCAAGGCTTTGCGAAGTGGAAGGGGGCATGAAAAGAGGACGCGACGAAGCGTGGTGCGCTCAACAGTGTAGCACGCCGGGTGCCTTGAAGGCTTGCTCCTGTGAGTGCGCCGGCGACGAGGTTGAACCGTCGAGGAACAGCCGAAGGATAAGAGAAAAGGGGGAAAACCGTCTTTAACGGCTTTCCCCCTTGAGGAGCTTAGCGTCTTCCCATATCAGGGCAGAAGCGCCCGGAAGTAGCGCAGTTCGCGCGGACGCGACGAGAGACCGTTTGCGTAAACGAGCACGATCTCGCCGTTGTCCGAGAACGTTGCCGCCGGTATATTCTCCTGATCGGCGTCAATGGGCGAGGGGTTCGACAGCAGCCATTCGCTGGTGCCGGCCGCACGGTAGTAGAAACGTTCGTCATTGGCATCGCCAGTGGTAATGACCATGTCGCCCGAAGCGTTTCTTAGAATGTGTTCGGGCATGTAGGCACTACCGGTATTAAGGGTCAGGTGATTCCAACTTCCCGAGGCATTCGTCGCGTACACGGTCGTGTAGGGGCTGTTGGTGCCTATGGCATAGGCTGCGTGTACCTTGTTCCCGGAATCGAGTACCAGGGTTGCTTCACGAATGCCCGTGGTGCTCGAGGTCAGCAGGTTTTCGGTCCACGAGCCTGCGGCGTTGGTACGGTAGCGCAGTTCGTCGGCGGCAGGTTGCCGGCGTACGTAAACCAGGTGCAGCTTTCCGTTCGAGTCAATCGCAAGCTGGTATTCGGCCACGCTCTCCAGCGAGCTGCTCGGGGTATTCAGCCACGTATTGGGTGACCAGGTGTTGGTGCCCGTACGTGAAGTGAGAACGAGATAGTGGGTGTGGGTGTTGGCGTCGGTGTGCTTGTACTGAACATGGGGTGCCCCGGCGCCGTCGACGGCGATAACCGGATCGGTTCCGTCCTTCCATCCATTGGAATCGCTGTACATGCCGACCTGTTCGAAGAGCCAGCTTCCGTCGTATCTGGCGTAGGCTACCCCTCGAGTGCTGGTCAGGCCGCTGCCGATGTAGCCGCGGTAGGCGATGTGAACGGTATTGCTGCCGTCGACCGCAATGTCGATTTGATCCGAGAAGCCGGTCAGGCCGGCATCGGCCGGCGAAAACTGGGCGTGGGTCGACCACGAGCTACCGTTCCACTTCGAGACGACCAACCGCTTATTGGCTTCTGAGTAGGTGCCTTCGAAATCGAAGTGTGCGGCATAGGTGAAGCCGTCGGCGCCGATGTCTGCCGCATTGTGCGTCCAGAAATTGGTAGCGCCGCTGAAGAGATCGCGGGCCTTGCCCTGACTCCAGGTTACGAGTGTGCTGATTGTGCTCTTGTTCTGGGCATTCGAACCGATGGTCGTCAGGTATTGCTCGCCGCCGCCCTGGCCGTCATATTCGAATACAACCACTCGATAGGCCGTGTTCGCGCTGAGTCCCGTCACGATCACTGCATCGCCCGTTCCCTTGTATACCGGCCGCCATCCGTCGCCTATGTCCATGGCTGCGCTGAAGTCTTCGTTGGTCGCATACGTGATGCCGTCGACCACGGCGGGGGCGCCGCTCGAGCCGGCCTTGATCAACACGATGCGACGTGAACCGTTGCCGTTCGTCCAGGTAAAACCCATCTGATCGGAGCTTACGCTCGTGACCGTCAGGTTGCCGACCTGGGTCGTCGGGCGTACGCCGACTTCCTGGGGTACCTTCTGGTCGGTCAGGGTAATACTGTCGAAGTTGAGGTTGAAGACAGCGCCGGCTGCCGTGATGTCGAAGCTGAGTTGCACGACGTCGTTGAATCCGGCGAGGTCTGCCCCCATTCCCGTCAGGGTATAGGTCTGGCCGGCGGCCATGGCTTTGTTGCTCAGGGTGGTAGAGACCGTTCCCCCGCCGACGAGCGTGGCGGTCAGCACGATGGTGTACGTGTCGGCCTCGTACGTACTGAAGCTCATGTTCAGCAGGTCGAACGATTTCAGGTTCACATCGTCGACCTTGATGACGGCGCCCGAGGCCGATTGGCCGCTCTCGTTGTAGTACATCGGTGTGCCGTCGTTCTGGAACTTGTTGCTTACGAGGAACCGATTGCCCTGCGGCCTCCAGCCGCTTCCGTCGTCTGCCCCGACATTGCTGAAGTCGTAGGTCGAAACGACCGCGCTGAAGGTGGCCGAAACGCTGCAAGCAGCGGTTATGGGACCGGTGGTGTAGCTCGTACCACTCAGCGAGCCGCTGCAGCCGGTCGCGCTCGAAATGGCGTAGCCGCTGTTGGCGAGTACGTTGAAAGTGGCGGTCGAGCCGTGCGACACCTGGGTCGAG
>JAWLBW010000375.1:0-3777 GCA_041687475.1 bacterium | reverse complement strand
AAGTGCTGGCGACCTGCGGCGACTCCTTCCTGGGCG
The DNA here is from genome assembly GCA_041687475.1 of bacterium. GTDB lineage: Bacteria > J088 > JAWLBW01 > JAWLBW01 > JAWLBW01 > JAWLBW01. The sequence continues at coordinate 3,741 of JAWLBW010000375.1, read as the reverse complement.
GCGAAGATTTCGATGCCGCGATCGTCGCGCACTGGGCGGGGAAGCTCGAACAGGACGGCGTCGACCTTGCCGAGCTCGGGGTTCGCCTGCGGGTACGCGAAGCCGCCGAAAGGGCGAAAATCGCTCTTTCAAGCCAGCCTGCGGTGGTCGAAGACCTCTTTCACCTGGCCGAGTGCAAGGGACGCCCTTATCACTTTCAGGGAGCACTGACGCGTTCGCAGCTGACGCGCATGAGTGAACCGCTGATCAATCGCACGCTCGGCAGCTGCAAAGAGGCGCTTTCGTTGGCGGGCCTGGAGCCCGGCCAGGTCGACGATGTCGTGCTCATCGGAGGCATGAGTCGAATGCCCGCCGTGCAGGCTGCGGTCGAGCGCTTCTTCGGCAGGCAGCCTGCGAAGGGCATACACCCTGAAGAAGCCGTGAGCGCGGGGGCGGCGATGTGCGGCTACGTTCTGGGTGGCGGTAAAGGGTCGCAGGTGCTGGTCGATGTGCTTCCGCATACGCTTGGCGTGGTTTCGCTCGGCCGTGCCCGTCCGATTCTGCAGCGGGGTACCCGTCTGCCGGCCCGGCGTTCGGAAACCTACACGACCTCGAACGACAATCAGACGAATGTGCGCATTCGCGTGGTGCAGGGCGAATCGGAAAAGCCCGATGAAAATACGCTGCTGGGAAGCTTCGAGGTGGCCGATCTGCCGCCGAAACCCCGGGGCGAGGTAAGCCTGCGTATCGAGTTTCTGGTTAACTCGAACGGCCTGCTCGAGGTCTCGGCCACCGATTCGTCGACCGGTAAGCGCCACGCGGTCAACGTGAGCGAAGTCATCCGAGGTGACACGGCCAACAGCCAGATTCTTTCGGTCGCATCCTAGCAGTGACGCGAATATTTGTTTACGGCACGCTGCTGCGAAGTGAGCCGAACCACGGTCTTCTTGCAGGCGCTTTCTTTATCGGCCGAGCCACCACGCATGCGGCCTACCGCCTCTACGACCTGGGGCTGTGGCCGGCACTTGTCGAGGGCGGAGAAACTGCGGTGCTTGGTGAGTGTTACGCCGTCGACAGCGCGCTGCTTTCGCGGCTCGATGCGTTTGAAGAAGTACCGCACCTGTACGTGCGCAAGCGTATCTCGCTTCGAAACGGGCCCGCGGCTGAAGCCTGGTTTTACCGCGGAAAGGTCTCAAACGCGCCGCTCATCGACACGGGCGACTGGCTTGGGCGTTCAGGTCGGGGTTAGTCGCCGGCCGTAACGCGAGAGTCGCTCTCTGAGTACCGCCACGGCGCCGGCGGCGTCGTCGACCCCGAACACCCGATCGTCGGGTATGTCGGGGTAACGTATCCGTTCATCGAGGCGGGTGTCGGCAAGCTTCTCGCTCCACCCCCGGGCGCGCAGGGCAACGACGAGCCGCAGGTGCACCCAGGCCAGGGCCATTTCCGACAGGGTGCCGGCGCCGCCGCCCACGGCCACGATGGCGTCACTCTGGGCGACGATGGTGTTGCGGGCGTGGGAAAGTCCGGTCGGAATGACCACGTCGGCCCAGCCGTTGGCGCCTGCCGGATCGTGGCCGGGCAAGAGGGCGATGACGTCGCCGGCGCTGCAGTCCGGCGACTCGTGGGCCCCCCGACTGGCCGCTTCCATGACCCCGCCGCGGCCGCCCGTGAGTACCCGATATCCTTCGCATACGAGCAGGGCGCCCAGTTCGTATGCCTTCCGGTAGGCTTCCGATTCGGGAAGGCAGTCGCCGTCGCCGACGACGGCAATGAGTGGCTTTCTACGGAGCATGTTCTTCATGGTAGCCGGTGTGCCGGAGGGCGGGAAAGAAAGCGCTGCGTTTCTTCCGCAGAACGGGGGCGGTATGGTTCAATGGACGGTATTGCTTGTCGTTCCCCGGAGGGAATGCATACTTGGAAACCCGCCTTCGCTTCGGCATTCTTCCGCAGCCCGATGAAACGACCTGCGGGCCTACGTGCCTGCACGCCGTTTACAACTACTACCACGATGCCGTCGACCTGGAAACGGTCATCGACCAGGTACCGCAATTCGACGAAGGCGGAGGTACGCTGGCCGTTCTGCTCGGCTGCGACGCCCTGCGACGCGGGTACCGGGCCGCCATTTACACGTACAACCTGCAGGTCTTCGATCCGACCTGGTTTGAACCGGGCGTCGACGATCTGCGCGAGCGCCTTCGGGCGCAGGCCGCCTTCAAGCAGGCGCCCAAGCTGCGTCGGGCCAGCGAAGCTTATGTCGAGTTCATCGCGAACGGAGGCGAGATTCGCTTCCGCGATTTGACGCCCGGTCTCATTCGGCGCTATCTCAAACAGGGCAAGCCGATATTGACCGGCCTGAGCGCCACCTATCTCTATCGCTGGGCACGCGAGTACGGACCGCGTGCCGATCACGACGACATACGCGGCGAGCCGAGCGGCCACTTCGTCGTGCTCTGCGGCTATGATACAGAAGCGCGTACGGTACTGGTGGCCGATCCGTATCTGCCGAATCCGCTGGGCGAGCGCAATCACTATGAAATCAGCATCGATCGCGTCATCTGTGCGATTCTCCTGGGCATTCTGACCTACGACGCGAACCTGCTTGTCATTGAACCTTCCTCTCACGAGAAATAGGCATCTGCCATGTCGACGCTCATTGTCGTCAACAACCCGAAAGACTGGCCGCTGAACCTGCCCGACGTCGAAGTCGTACCGGCCCGCGCCTACCTGACCGACCCGCGTTTCAGCAAGGTCAGAAACGCCAAGGTGTTCAACCTCTGCCGTTCATACCGCTACCAGACCAACGGATATTACGTTTCGCTGCTGGCCGAGGCCCGAGGCCACAAGCCCCTGCCGAACGTGACGACCGTGCTCGACATGAAGTCGCAGCACATCGTGCGTTTCGTTTCCGAAGACCTGGACGAGCTTATTCAGAAAAGCCTGGCTGGAATCAAGGCCGAGCAATACACCCTGAGCATATATTTCGGGCGCAACCTGGCCAAGCATTACAGCCGGTTGAGTTTGAATCTCTTCAAGCTCTTTCCGGCCCCCTTTCTTCGGGCGCAGTTCGTGCGTAACCGGGAAAAGTGGCAGCTGCAGAGCATCGGGCCCATTGCCGCCAACGATATTCCCCACGAACATCATCCCTTCGTCATCGAGGTGGCAACCGAGTTCTTTTCGGGTCGGCGGGCGAAGTTCAGCCGTCCGGAATCGTCGCGTTACGACCTGGCGATTCTCTACAATCCGGAAGAGAAGCACAAGCCCTCGAACGACAAGGCCATTCAGCGCTTTATTCGAGCGGCCGAATCGCTGGACCTGGGCGTCGAGGTGATTTCGCGCGAAGACTTCGGACGTATTGCCGAATTCGACGCCCTGTTTATTCGCGAGACCACGGCCGTCAATCACCATACGTACCGGTTCGCCCGCAAGGCGGCGGCCGAGGGGCTGGTGGTCATCGACGACCCCGAGTCGATTCTGAAGTGCACGAACAAGGTGTACCTGGCCGAGGTGCTGGAGCGGCACAAGGTGCCTGCCCCGAAAACGCTGATCGTGCACCACCGCGATCAGATTGCCACGGTCATAGACGAATTGGGGCTGCCATGCATTCTCAAACAACCCGACAGCTCGTTCTCGCAGGGCGTGACCAAGGCCGAAACCGCCACCGAGCTGAAGACCAAGGTCGAGCGGCTGCTCGAGAAATCCGACCTCATCATTGCGCAGCAGTTCCTTCCCACGCGGTTCGACTGGCGTGTGGGGGTCTTC
>JAWLBW010000374.1:0-3804 GCA_041687475.1 bacterium | reverse complement strand
CCGTTCGACCATGTCTCCGTAGATGCTGCGGTGTACGAGCAGCCGACTTCCGGCGTTGCAGATTTCTCCCTTGTTCGCGAAAATGGCCTTCCAGGCAGCTTCCGTAGCGACATCGAGGTCGGCGTCGGGAAAAATGATGTTGGGCGATTTGCCCCCGAGCTCCAGCGAGAGTCGCTTGAGGTTACTGTCGGCCGCGGCGTGCATGAGCTTACGCGCCGTCGTCACGCTGCCGGTGAAGGCCAGCTTGTCGATGCCGTCGTGCCCGGCCACGCACTGCCCGACGGAACCGCCGCGACCGGTCACGATGTTGACGACGCCGGGCGGCAGTTCGCATTCCTCGAAAATGCGCCCCAGCTCGAGCGCGGTAAGGGGGGTGAATTCGCTCGGTTTGAGCACCACCGTGTTTCCGCAGGCAAGCGCCGGAGCCAGCTTCCACGAAGCCATGAGAAGAGGATAGTTCCACGGAACGATGGCTCCGCACACCCCCACGGGCTCTCGCAGCGTCATGGCCAGATGGGGCCCGTCGACAGGAATGGTTTCTCCCTCGATTTTGCGCGCCCAACCTGCGTAATAGCGAAAAATATCCCATGCGGGGGGGAGGTCGCCGCGCAGCGCCTCGGTCACGGTCTTGCCATTGTTCAGCGACTCGAGGCAGGCGAGTTCGAGCGCCTTCTGCTCGATGCGCTCAGAGATGCGCCAGAGAATACGCTCGCGTTCGACCGCCGACATGCGGGCCCATGGCCCTTCCAGCGCCTTTCGTGCGCAAGCCACGGCTGCATCGACCTGCTCGGGAGAGGCATCGGCCACGGTGGTCAGCTTCTCGCCGTTGGCAGGGTTGACGATGTCCATCGTCTCACCCTCGCCGTCGAGCCAACGCCCGCCGATGAACTGACGCCCGGGTCGCATGACGGCGAAGAGCTGCCGTGCAAGTGCGTGGTAGCCCCGTCGGCGCGGTTCAAAGCGCAAAGCCTCCATGTCTCTCTCCGGTAAGGCGTTCTTGAGCGATCATAGCACGGCCCCGGAGCGCTAAGAAGGAGGGGCCGGGCGCCTTGGGCGGTAAGAGATATCGAAGATCGCAGTTCCCAGATCGCAGTCGGCATGCCACAGGCGGCACCCGTAAATCGGTGAAACCTCCCCCCTGGCACCCGTAAGCTCGGTTCCGGACCGGACTCCCCGTACAACCGATTTGTGGATTAAGAATGGGGATTGTGGATATTGTGGATTTTCGTAGCAGGTCGCAAATCAGCTCACCGGATCAAGGTTGTGTTCGCGGGATGGCGGATGGCCGATAATTTTCCGTCGGGTTTCTCCCATCGACTGAACGCGATACGCGATAAAGGCACACAGGCAGGAGAAGTACCTGCGGGGGCTTGGTGATGTCCTATGCGGGCGGGTGCGCTAGGCTGAAGACATGATCAAAGCAGAGAAAAACCGGGTTATCGGATTCGCCGCGTTCTTCGTTGGTCTGACGGTTCTGCTCTTCGGCGTGCTCGTCTCAATGTATTACGGCAGCGCCTGGGGCGTCATTGCCTCATTGGTCATTGCAGGCGCGGCGTTCATCGTGACGCTCGTCTTCGGCGGGCGCGGGTGGTCGACCTTCGCCGAGCCCACCGAGCGGCATGTATTCACCCCTGAGACTCGCAGTCAGGGTTCTTCGGCGACAACCAGTACAGCAACCGCATCCGGAGAGCATCTCGTTCGGGGCTATGGAGCCATGAACCCCGAAGAACCGCCGTTGCATGAAGGCCGTGGCGTAGAGTCCGTCGATGAAGATGCCGGCGTGGTAGAGCTGCATGAAGACCGCCACCTGCGCGGTTACGGGGCCATGAGTCCCGACGAGCCTCCGCTGGGATCGCGAAGCGAGACGGATACGCGACCTGAAGACCGTCGCTGATGGCGGCTCGAGCGAACCCGGCAAGCCCCGAAGACCGGATGGATCCGGCTCGGAGTACCGTGCAGAATAGGCGGAGATAATCCCGTTCAACGAACCGGTTACGACGAGCGCGCTACGCCGCCATGGGCCACACGATGCCGGCGCGCTTGTCTCGGGCGTGGGCGATCGCACGTATCAGTTCGCTGCCCGTGTGCTCGGGCGTATACTTCATGACCGACTCTCGAATTTCTGCGCGGTTCTTCGTAACTCCCATCGCACGCTCAAGTACCTCGGCCATGTGGGCTTCGTCTTTCGTGTCGACCGTCAGACCGTTCACACCGGGTTTGATGAGATCGGGTACGCAACCAGCCTGTTGACCGGCCACCACGAACAGACCGGCGGCCAACGCTTCATTCACGACCAGGCCCCAGACCTCGCGGTGCGAGGGCATGACCAGCGTGTCGCAGCCCGCGAAAAAGGCAGCCAGTTCATTCTTCTGCTTGTAGCCGTGGAAGACTACGTTCTCCTGCATATCGCGGCTCTCGACAAGCCGACGCAGAAACTCTTCGTCGGGGCCATTTCCCACGACGTGTAATCGGAAATCACGGTGCGGAAGCCGGTATAGCGCCTTGACAACAGTGTCGACGCCCTTACGCGCAATGAGCTGACCGATATAGAGGAGCTCGTGCGACCTACGTCGTTCAATGGGGGTCGCACGATCGGTAATGCGGGCGAAGGACTTGACGTCGACCGTATTCATCCCGAGAAAGATGTCGTCCCACCGGGCGCCCAGACTCAACAGATAGTCGCGCGCCCAGGACCCATACGCGAGAAAGGCGTCTGTGTCGTGCACAAAGCGGCGCCGCATCGCTTGTATGACTCCATCGCGAGTGCGGCTGCTGAAAGCCGTGGAACCGAAATAGAGCACGCGGGCAGCCCCATTCCTTCGGGCCCACCAGCCGGCCTGCCAGAACGCGAACGAGTCGTAGCCCATGGTCACGACCACCCGCGGCGCGTGCGCGTCGAGAGCATCGGTAAGCCCCCAATGCAGGTGAATGGGCCAGTCGCGCGAACTGACATACGTGCTTACGCTGGGCAGGAGAACATGTTTGTGCTTGAGTCGCTCGTCGACCTTCCACTGCCGGTTCTTTTCGGCCTTACTCAGATACACGACTTCGAGGTCGATATCGGGGTGGGCGGCGACCGTGTCGAAAACCGGAATGCGATAGGGAATAATCTGGTTGCAGACAATGGTGACGGCTGTCTTCATGGTTATCCTCCTGCACCTCTTCACCCAGTATACGGTTACACGGGCAGCGTTCAAGGGGGAAAACTCGCCGAAAGGCCGATTGATTCGCTTCATGAAGTCTGCCCCACCCGCTGTGCTACAGTAGAGACAGGGAGAGCGTCACGTGCCAGCGTGAATACCGGCTCTACCTGCTATCCCATTCACAACCGATGCAAGGAGAGAGAACATGCAAACGATGTTCAGCATTCGTATCGGCCGCCGCACCATCAGAATCGGGGAAAGCCAGCTCGCCGGCGGTGTCGCCGTTGCCCTGGGCCTGCTATCGATTGCGGCGCTTGGGGGAATCTGACGTGCAGACCGGGTGTACCAGAGCCCCGACCGCAAGCACGTGTCAGCCGTGCCCCCTGAAAGGGGGCGGCGCGGCGCCCCGGGCGTGAAGACCGGCTGCACGGCTTCTGAATGGATGGGGTGGACGGGGTGGACCGTGGACGGGGTGGACCGTGGACGGAGTGGCCCTCGGCGTGGGAGACTGCCCTGCGAGAATGGAAGGACGCTTCGGTCATCCGTCTCGGCCAGGCACGGACCCGCAAATAAAAAAAGCCCTCGGAAAAACCGAGGGCTTTGAAAAATAATCCGGCGACGACCTACTCTCCCGGGCACGATAGTGCCAAGTACCATCGGC
>JAWLBW010000373.1:0-3826 GCA_041687475.1 bacterium | reverse complement strand
CCAGGACTTACGTCCTGGGCTTAGCATAAGCCGGCCCTCCGGGCCTCAGCACTTAATCCGGAAACCAGTCATCAGAGTCGACGCAGGGCATTGCCTGAAAATGTGATCAATGATCAGCCTTTCAAGGGGAGCACCCCGTGCCGCAGTGCATGCTCCGGCTGCACGCAACCCCCTCGCCGGGTAGAACGGATCTAGACTCCCGCGAGGGGAATGGGCCCGTGTTCCGATTTGCCGGTCGAAGCGGCAAGTGAGGCCCCCTTTCAGGGGGCACATCAATCACCTGCATCCGGTCGGGGGTAGGCCGACGTCCGACGTCCGCCGTCCGACGACCACAGATCCCCCGTGCTGCACGCGCTATTCGTGTTTCCGGGCGATTTTCCGGCTTCCGTGCATGGCGATGCCCATGATCGCGTGCTGGGGATTCACGCCCATGTTCGTGGGAAAGACGGACGAGTCCAGCACGTACAGATTGTCGGTACCGTGCACGGCGAAGTCGGTGCCCACCACGCCGTCCTGCGCACGGTTGCTCATGCGCGCCGTGCCGAACAGGTGCGACATGATGAACGAATAGGCCGCCGGATGCGCGGGGCCGTTTTCGAGCAGGTGAACCTGATCGACGCTCGTGAGACGCTCGGGCAGGCCCGGAATGCCGGTCAGCACTTCGCGGGCGCCGGCCGCGAACATCATTTCGGCCGTGAAGCGCAGTCCCTTGCGAAGATTCACCATGTCCTGATCGGTGAAATCATACGTCACGTCGAGAAAACCGAATCGCTCGCGCACCCGGCCCTTGGCGTGGGCGCGCATCTGCACGGCCCACATCGTCGCATGCGGAAGCTCGGTCATCGTCTGCTTCCACCGACGGCCGACGCCCGGCGCGCGCGTCAACGCCATTTCAGGCGGAAGCGCGATGGTTTCGATCTTGACCCGGTAGTCCTTTCGGTGATGGTCGGCGTCATAGCCCTGCGAAGCACCGAACCACATGTTCACCTTCTGCTCGAACAGGCCGAGCAGCGGCGCCCCCGGGTGGGCCTGAAAATGTTCGCCCAGGTGGGCCGAACGAACGCCCGAACGGCGTAGCAGGCCCGGCGTCTGAATCGCCGAAGCAGCAATGAGCACGGCCTTTCGCGCCCTGATGCGGAAGGGAGCAATCTTCATCTTGTGCGGGGTGCTGCGGAAGGAGCCCTTCACCCCCACGGCCCGGTCGCCCTGCATGAGCACCTTGTCGACCTTGGCGCTGGTGTACATGACTGCGCCGCGCTCCCGGGCATAGGGCAGGTAGCTTACCAGCATGCTCTGCTTCGCCTTGTGCGGGCAGCCCTGCAGACACCGCGCGCTGCCCTTGCAGCCCCGGTCGCCGCGACGAATGGCGTGGGCGGCGACGCCGAGCTTCTCGGCGGCCACGTGCATGAGCCGGTTGTTCTCGCCCCAGACCTCGGGATACACGGGGTGAATGTTGAGCTCGCTCTCGATGAGGTCCCATTCCTTATGCAGCGCATCGAGGGGAAGGGCTTCGCCCAGCCCGTACTCGTCGCGCCAGGGTTCCCACACATCGTCGGGAATGCGCCAGATGATGGCCGAGTTGATGACGGTGCTTCCGCCCAGGCAGCTGCCCTGAATGATGGGAATCATCGCACGGCCACGCGCCAGTTGGCTTCCCTGCGCCCGCATCATCTTCACCATCGATGGCCAGACCTCGTCGGTAAAATCTTCGGTGCGCACTTCGGGCCCTTCTTCGACCACCGCGATGCTTGCGCCGGTATCGGCAAGTACACGGGCCGCCGAAGCCCCGGCCGCGCCCGAACCGACAATGACGTAATCGTAAACTTCGTCTACGCTGCCACGTTCCTTTTCGCCGTTGTAAATCATACCTTCACCTCCTGACCGGCCGCGGCTTTCGCACGGGGGCTGTCGAACTGAACAGGATAGCCCAGCGCATCGCGAACCCTGTCGTCGGTGCCGAACCAGAAGCTGACCGTGGCCTTGAGCAGAAAGACGACCTGCCGCAGTACGTTGTACTTCGAGTTGTACAGCGCCATGAGCACCTGCTCGCGGGTTTCTCGCTTGTACAGTGAAATGGGCGGAATCTTACCGATCAGCATCGGCGCAATCCACACGCAGACGAACAAAGCGGCGACAAAGCCGATCCACATACTGAAGACGGCGTCACTCTTCCACTTCGCGTAGAAAGACGAGAAGGCCCTGGGGTCGTAGCCCGGCTCGAGGTCGGGGTTACCGCCCGCCGGCAAGAGAGTGTCGAGTACGATGTGATCGCGTTTGGTCAACATGTCGGCTTCCTCCGAACAAAGGGTTCCCGCGACGGTTCGGCTTCCGAGGCGAGCTTCAGATACGCGCGAATGCTCTTGAGATGTTCGGCGTCCTGGAATTCCATGGCCTGACGCACAATCAGGCGTGCGTCGTCGGGGTCGCCCCCTTCGATCAGGGCGACAAGGCCTTCGTAGCCCCGCAGGTTGATGGCGGTATCGGCGAACATACAGCGCAGCAGGTCTGCATGTTCACGGGCAAAGCGAATGACGGTGTTGAACACCAGGGTGAAGGCCAGGTTGTCGGCGATCTCGAGCACAAGCCGCGAAATCGCGAAGTCGCCCTCCATGAAGGCCGGCCACGACGAGGTGTTTCGCGCCTGCTCAGCAACCAGAAAGCGCAGGCGCTCGATGTGCTCGGTTTCGGCGCGGGTAACGGCAACGGCCACGGCTTCGATCAGCACCGAACGGCGCAATTCGAGCAGATCGGCTACCGATTTCGCCACCGCGTGAGGATTATCGATGACCGCCTCGGCCAGCTCGGGTAGGCGCTCGAACCCGCTGTGCAGACGAAAATCGAGCACCCGGTTTCCGTCGCCCTGCTGCGAAACCAGTAGGTTCGACGCGATAAGCCGGCTCAGGCCCGTGCGCAGGGTCAGCCGATTCACGCCCAACGCAAGAGCAAGCTCCCGTTCGGGCGGAAGCTTGTCGCCCGGCTTCAGGCGACCGCTCAGGATATCGTTGCGCAGCTTCGTTTCGACCGCCTCGACGCTGGAAACACGCTCGACCGGCTTATAGGTAACCGCCTGACTCAAATCCGCTCCCGGGTCAATGGTTGAACCACTATACCGAGCCGATTGAAGCAGGTCAACCGGATTTAACCCGTGGCCGATGCGTGATGGCCGGGGTGGGATGAGAACGGGGGTGCCCGGCCGTATACCTCTACATAGGTAAACGTATCGTCGGCTCCGGCAGTCCGATTTCCGTTCGTTCGGCCGGCTCGGTCGTGTTCGACCATCTTGCAATCTGCGCTATCGCTGGCTACAGTGAGCAGGATGTCATCGGTGTCTTCCCATCAGCCGCACAGCATTACTGATGTAAGGGGCGTGCGAATCGGCCACGCGACCACGCCCGGCGGTCGTTCGGGTTGCACGGTCATTGACTTTCCGCACGGCGCGGTTGCCGGCATGGACCAGCGCGGCGGCGGCGCCGGAACCCGCCAGACCGATTCGCTGCGGCAGTACCACGGCGTGCAACGTATCGACGCCATCTGCCTGAGCGGCGGCAGCGCCCTGGGGCTCGGCTGCTCGCAGGGGGTGATGGAGGTACTGCGCGAACAGGGGCGCGGTTACAACGTGCGCGGCCACCATATTCCTATCGTACCGGCAGCCATACTCTTCGATCTGTTCGTTTCCGAAGGCGACGTGCCCGGGCTTGAAGAAGGACGCCGGGCAGCGCTCGCGGCGGGCGATCACCGTTCGCGCGGCAATGTCGGCGCCGGCGCCGGCGCCTCCCTCGGAAAATGGTTCGGAGTGGCGGGCGCCATGCGTGGCGGTGTTGGGATG
>JAWLBW010000372.1:0-3832 GCA_041687475.1 bacterium | reverse complement strand
TGGCGCCCCGCCTCGACGCCCGGGTACTCGGCTTTGGCGCCATTGCCTTGTTTACGGGGGCGTTCATTGCCCTTCGCCTTCTGCTCGGAGCCCCTTCGCTGGCCGTCTACTCTGCGCTCTACCTATGGGTCGAAGTGTTCGGCGCTCTCGCCCTGCTCGAATTCTGGAATCTGGCCGGTGACGTCTTCGAGCCGCGCCAGGCAAAACGTGTTTACGCGCTGGTGACTTCGGGGCAGGTGGCATCGAACCTGCTGTGCGGCCTTTTGTCTTCTCTTCTCAGTGCAGCCTGGGGGGTAGAAAATCTGCTGTGGCTGGTGGTAGGCTCACTCGTGCTGCTTTTCCCCATGCATGGTATTCTCCTGGCCTATCGCAGGGAGCAGGAGCGGAAAGGCAAGCCGGCTGTGTCGCGTCCCGATCGTAGCGACCCCGTCTATCGCAAGCACCGAAGCTACATTCTGTCCATCGGTACCGTCGTTGCCCTGACCTTCATCGTCACGAGTATCGTCGACTTTCAGTTCAAAGTCGCGGCCCGCGAGGCCTTTCCCGACAAAGACCAGCTGGGAAGCTTTTTCGGTACCTTTTACGGCGCCGTGGGCATGTTCGGGTTCGTTCTGCAGACGTTTTTCAGCAGTCGAATCACGCGCTGGCTCGGCGTGCTGGAGACACTGGCCGTCATGCCAGCATTCTTCGTGGCGGGGGCGGTGGCCCAGGTGCTTGCCCCGGGCGTGTGGGCGGCAACGGCCACCAAGTTTTCCGAAAACACGTTGCGCTATTCGTTGAATGATCCGGTTACGCAGCTGTTGTATCTGCCGCTGCCGGCCGCACTGCGCACACGGGCATTGGCTTTCGCCTCGGGTATCGTGAAGCCCATGTCCATCGGCGCCGCCGGTCTCATCATGCTGGGGGTGGGTCCGTTGATGGGGGGCAGGGTCTGGGTCTTCAGTCTGCTTGTCATCCTTCTTTCTTGCGCCTGGCTTGCCATGCTCGCCCGACTGAAGCGCGGTTACCTCGGCGCGGTGGCCTCGGGCGTTGCCGAAGCGCGGTCACTGGTGTGGGAGCGGCCCCGACTCGATCCGTCCGACCCGCTGGTGCAGGACACGCTGCTGCGTGGGTTGACCACGGCCACCGGCAGCGGCCTCGATTACGCGCTGTCGCTGGCCCGCCGGGTCGATACGCCTGGATTGGTCGAAGCCATGGCTCGACGCCTGCGTGCCGATGACGGCGATGTGGTGCGCGTGCTTGAAGCGGTAGCCGACCGTAAGGAAATGTCGCTGGCTCCGACCGTGCGGGCGCTTGCCGAAGGCAGCCAACGCACGGAGGTGATTGCTGCCGCCCTGCGAACGCTGGCAGCCTTGGAACGTGAAAAGGCGCTTGCGCTGCTTCGCCGCCATCTTCTGTCGAAGAATCGCGAGATCAGGCTGGCCGCCACCGAAGCGCTGGCCTTGTACGGGGGCGCCAGGGGTATGGCGCTCGCAATTGCGCCGCTCGACGCCCTGCTTGCCGATGCCGACGCCCGTGTACGACTCGAGGCCGTGCGCATCGTCGCAGCCGGAGGTTCGCCGCATCCGGTACAGATGCTCGAGCCCCTGCTTTCCGACGTCGACAGCACCGTCAGGGGCGAGGCGCTGCGAAGCTGGACCCGGTTGGTGGGCACCGAGGCCCTGCACGCGCTGTCGGCTGCGGCTCGGGAAAACGGCATGGCAACCCATGCCTTTCGGGCATTGTGCGTTCTTGAAGAACCGGGGTACGAAATTCTGCTTCAGTTTCTGCTCGATGAGCACTCGCCCGCGCACCTGAAGGAGGCGGCGCTGCAGGCCCTGGCTACGGCCGATACGCCGTTGGCCGCCGAAATGCTGGCCACCCGACTGGCCGTATTGCCGCAGGGGCTGGCCGCCCAGGGGCTGCGTGCGCTCGAAAGGTACATGCGACTTCACGGGTGGAGCCCCCACGGGCAGTCGCGCCTGGTCATCGAGCACGTGGCGCGTGGTCTCGTGGCCGAGGCGGCCTGGTGGCGACATACGCTCGACGTTGCCGGCACCAGCGCCGACGAGCTCTTGCGGGGGGCGTTGGCCGAGCGGCTGCTCGAGGCCGAATTTGCCGCGCTGCGACCCTTCGGCCTGCTCTATGCCGACGAGGCGTTGCTGGCCCTGATACGCAAGCCGGTGCTGGCCGATTCACGCAAACGGGCACTGTTGCTCGAAGTGCTCGAGAATACGGCTACCGGCGAGGTTTCGCGCGAACTCACAGGCGTGCTCGAAAACAGCGATTCGACGGCTGTACGGGCGCTCGGGGTTCGCCACCGCCGGCTACCCGCTTCACTGATGGAAATCGAAGACGACGTTCTTTCGGGAGGCGACCGCTGGTTGCGGGCCTGCGCAGTGCATTCCATCGTTGCGCGCGGCGAACGTCGACGACTCGAGGGTCAAGAGGATAGTGCAGAAATGATTGAGCTGGTCGAAAAAGTTCTGTTGTTGAAAAGCGCCACGCTGTTTCAGCATCTTTCGGGGGCCGACGTCGAACGAATCGCCGCCATTACCCGCGAGCATACGTTTGCCGGGGGCGAGCCGGTGTTCGCCCAGGGAGAAGCCGGCGATACGCTTTACATCATCGTGCGCGGCGAGGTTCGGGTGCATGTGGGCGTCCAGGAAATCGCCTTGTTGAAGGAGCGCGATTGCTTCGGCGAAATGGCCATACTCGACGATCAGCCCCGCAGCGCTTCCATTACGGCCGTCGAAGATACAACCTGCCTGGTGCTGCACCGCGACGATTTCTTCGCCCTTATGGAAACCCACTTCGAAATCGTACGCGGGGTGCTCATGGTGCTCAGCGAGCGACTGCGCAAGGGGTTGAAGCAATAGGTCGACGGTGGCCGACTCGAGCTGCCGTACGGGTCAGAAATCGTATTCCGGATTGTCGGGGTCGAATGCGTTGTCGGGCAGTGCCCCCCATGTGACCGAGGTGTAATCGTAGCGCTCGAGCAGCTTTGAGTCTGCGTCGAATATCTCAATCAGGCGCGGCATTCCCGTTGCCAGATCAAAGAGAAAGCGCGTGCGCGCAGCGTAGTAGGCCGGCGGACCCGGAGTCACGAATTCGCTTTCCCAATATCGTTTTTTGTCGTATCGGACAATGCCTTCCTTTACCGGGGTCCACGGCAGACCGTTTTCTTCCAGCGTGCGCCGGTCCTTCTCCATGATGCGCACGAAAGTCATGAAACCGAGCTCGCTCACGTCGTGGTTGGTTCGGCGACGGGCAATGCTTGAATCGCGCGCGATCCAGACGTTCTTGATGTTCAACCACCCTCCCGCATGGGCGTACAGGCGGTCGGCGTCCTTTTCTGCGTCGAATATGATTTCCTGTCCCGCATTGGGGCCGCCTTCAAGCCAGCGCACGTAAATGGCCTGGGGCGCTTCTCGATAGCGCAGGTGCATTCGATCAGGCTGTTCGGGAAGTTCTTTTTCGAAACGTTCCAGCTTGAGCAAGCGAGCCTCGAATGTCGGATTTACCTCGAGAAACCTGCGCATGTTTTTCAGAAGCGCGTCGTAGCCGACCGAGGAAAGAAGCGCGGTCACCTGCTCGTCGGACATGCGTTCGATGACGCCGTTTTCTCTCACGTAGGCGAGAAAGCCCAGGCGCTCGCCGGCTTCGAGCGGGGCGACAGCCCGGGTAATGGCGTTCGCGCTCAGGGTCGGCAGCGAAGCGGCCTGAGGAAAGGTCGACAGTGCGATGGCGAGAAGAAGGACTTGCATGGCGGCTCCGGGTAGGCACCTGTGAGCTTAGCCGTAACCTGGCTGGCTGTCAATCGGAGCAAACCATTGGCAACAGCAGCTTGGGG
>JAWLBW010000371.1:2886-3838 GCA_041687475.1 bacterium | reverse complement strand
CATGACCGAGAGGCCGATGAGCGAGATGCTGTATTGGGAAAACACTTCGCGCAACATGGCTTACTTCTCCTTCTGCATGGCGGTTTCGCCGGCTGCCTGAATGACGTCGTAATCGGTGCCGAGCTTCTGCAGGTAGGCGATGAGCGCCACAATCTGCTTGTTCTCGAGCCCCGCCGGAGCGCCCTGTTCGGCCAGACCACGCGCAATCTGCGCCGCCTGCGACCGTGCATCGGCTTCGGCGCCGGCGATTTCTTCATCGCTGTAGGGAACGCCGAGCGTCTGCATGACCGAAAGTTTCTTCGAGGTCAGGCTGAGATCGAGTTCTCTGGCGAGCAACCAGGGATACGACGGCATGATGGACCGGGGCGAGGTCTGCCGCGGGTCTTCCATGTGTCGAAGGTGCCACATGTCGGGATACTTGCCGCCCACACGGGCCAGATCGGGACCGGTACGCTTCGAGCCCCACTGGAAGGGTCGATCGTACATCGACTCTTCGGCCAGCGAACGAGGTCCGTAGCGCAGGTATTCGTCTTCCATCGGGCGAATCATCTGCGAGTGACAGGTGTAGCACCCCTCTTCCACATAGATGTCGCGCCCTTCCAGTTCCAGTGCCGTGTAGGGTTTGACCACGCTGGTTTCGCCCGCCACGCCGTGGAAAGACTTCGGCGCCAGAAAGGCCGGAATGAACTCAATGGCGCCGCCCACCGCTACGGCGATGAACGAAAGCACCGTGAAGGCAAGGGGCAGGCCCTCGAGCTTGCGGTGACCCGTGCCCAACTCGGCATCGGTAGCAGGCTTGAGCGGCGCAGCCGAAGCCACTTCGTCCTTGACGTCCTTTTCACCGGTACGAATGGTAATCGCGATGTTGTAGAGCATGACGATCATGCCGGTCAGGTACATGGTGCCGCCGATGGCGCGTACCCAGAAGAGGGGCACGATCTTGACGACGGTT
>JAWLBW010000371.1:0-2876 GCA_041687475.1 bacterium | reverse complement strand
CGGTTTCCATGAAATCGGGGTAGGCAAGGCGACCCGACTCGTCAAGGGCGCGCCACATGAGGCCCTGGGTAATGCCCGACGTCCACATCGACATCATGTAGAACACGATGCCGAGCGTTCCGAGCCAGAAGTGCAGGTTGGCGAGCTTGACATTGTAGCCCTTCGACTTCCACAGCTTGGGCACGAGGAAGTAGATCATGCCGAAGGTCATGAAACCGTTCCAGCCCAGCGCGCCGCCGTGCACGTGGCCGATGATCCAGTCGGTGTAGTGACCGAGCGAGCTCACGGCCTTGATGGACAGCAGCGGTCCTTCAAACGTCGACATGCCGTAGAAGGTCAGGCCGGCAACGAAGAACTTGAGCACCGGGTCGGTGCGTACGCGGTCGAAGGCGCCGCGCAGCGTGA
Organism: bacterium; assembly: GCA_041687475.1. Classification (GTDB taxonomy): domain Bacteria; phylum J088; class JAWLBW01; order JAWLBW01; family JAWLBW01; genus JAWLBW01. The sequence continues at coordinate 2,471 of JAWLBW010000371.1, read as the reverse complement.
GCAGGCCGTTGATCATGCCGCCCCACGACGGAGCCCAGAGCATGATGCTGAAGACCATGCCCAGCGTCTGCGCCCATTCGGGCAGCGCGGTGTACAGCAGGTGGTGCGGTCCGGCCCAGATGTACAGGAAGATGAGGGCCCAGAAGTGAATGATCGACAACCGATACGAATATACCGGTCGATTGGCCGCCTTCGGCAGGAAGTAATACATCAGGCCCAGGAACGGCGTGGTCAGGAAGAAGGCCACGGCGTTGTGACCGTACCACCACTGCACCAGCGCGTCGGCGGCGCCCCCGAAGATGGGATAGCTCTTCCAGAACGAAACCGGAATGGCCAGCGAGTTCACGACGTGCAGCAGAGCCACCGTCACGATGGTCGCAATGTAGAACCAGATGGCGACATAGATATGCCGCTCGCGCCTGCGCGCGATGGTGCCGAAGAAATTCACGGCAAAGATGACCCAGACCACCGTGATGGCGATATCGATGGGCCATTCAAGCTCGGCGTACTCCTTGCTGACCGAAATGCCGAACGGCAATGTCAGCGCGGCGCCGAGAATAATGAGCTGCCAGCCCCAGAAGTGAATCTTGCTGAGCAGGTCGGAAAACATGCGCGCTTTCAGCAGCCGCTGCGACGAGTAGTAAATCGCCGCGAAAATCGCATTGCCGGCAAACGCGAAAATGGCCGCGTTCGTGTGAAGGGGACGCAGCTTGCTGAAGGTAAGGAAGGGTACCTCGGGGTTCAGCTTGAACCAGGCAAGCTGAAAGGCGATGGTCACACCAAGCAAAAAAGCCACGGTACCCCAGACCAGGGTAGCCATGATGAACTGCTTGACGATTTTATCGTCGTAGGCAAAGACCTCGACGTCCTTGCCCTTGACGGGCTGTGCGGCAACTGCCGGTGAGTGTTGACTCATGACTGTTCCTCGTTCCGTTCTTGATCTTCGAGAAGAATTCGATAGGCCGGCGTATCAAGGTCGTCGAACTGCCCCTTGCGCACGGCGAGAATAAAGACGATAAGAGCCCCCATGGAGAACAATAGAGACAGGGGAAGTATGAAATAGAGCACATTCATCGCAATGACCTCGCTCCCCTCCACGACGACAAGAGAATCGTCAGCGAGCTGATTGGCATGAGTACCGCGGCGAACAGGGGACTCATGTACCCCATGACCGCGGCGCCGCCGCCGATAAGGTTATAGAAAAGTGAAAATCCGTAATTGCGGTAAATGACCCGCATGGTCTCGCGGGCCGCGCGCACCAGCACGACGATGGGCGCCATGCCCGGGCGCCCGAGGTAAACGTCGGCGGCGCGCAGGCTGATTTCCATGCCGCCGTGCACGGCCACACCCACGTGGGCGGCGGCAAGGGCGGCCGAGTCATTGGCGCCGTCGCCCACCATGATGGCGGCGGCGCGGCCCTCGATGGTGCGCAGCTTGGTCTCGGGAGTGGCCTGGGCCACCGCTTCGTCGACGCCGAGGCTGCGGGCCACATGGCGAACGTTGTTCTCACCGTCGCCCGAGAGAATCATCGGCTTCAGTCCGAGGGCGCGGAAGGAGGCGATGGCAGCGGGGGCGTCTTCGCGCACGGCATCGACCAGCGCGATACGGGCGACAAGCCGCTCGTCGACATAACAACCCACCCGGGTACGAACGTCGTCGTCGCCTTCAATCGCGTCGAGCCGTCGCACGTCGAACCGGCGGCCATTCATAACGCCCCAGACGCCGACGCCCAGCTTTTCGCCGCTGTCTGTGAACTCGACCTCGTTCGAAGAACAGCCGGCGGCGCCGAGGTAATCGACGATGGCGCGCGCAATGGGATGGTGCGAACGTTTTTCAAGGCTGTGAACCGCCGCGGCCACCTGATCGCGGTCGGGGGGGGTTACGCCTACCCATTCCCAGTCGGCTACGGAAAACCGACCTTCGGTAAGCGTGCCCGTCTTATCGAGCAGAATCTCATCGGCTTCGCTGAGGCGCTGGAGCACGTCGGCGCCCTTGATGAGCATGCCGCGTCGCGCCGCCCGCCCCATCGACACCAGCATGGCCACCGGAGCCGAAAGCGCCAGCGCGCAGGGACAGGTAATGATGAACAGGGCCATGACATTGTCGAAGGCCGCATCGAGATCGCGAGGGGCCCACCAGGCAAAGGTGGCCACGCCGGCGAGAAGCACGATGGACGTGAACCAGCCGGCGGCCCGATCGGCCCACGCATCGACCGGCGCGCGACGGGTACGGCTTTCTTCGACCAGCTCGATGATGCGCCCGAGGCGCGATCCCGCGCCCTTGGCCGTGACGACCATTTCGAAGGAGGCCGCGTCGTTGACCGTGCCGCAGAAAACGATATCGCCCTCGCCCACCGCCCTGGGTTCGCTTTCACCCGTCAGAATCGCACAATTGAGTTCGCTGGTACCCCTTACGACCTGCCCGTCGACCGGCACCACGTCGCCCACGCGACCCTGTACGCGATCGCCTTC
>JAWLBW010000370.1:0-3845 GCA_041687475.1 bacterium | reverse complement strand
TTGAAGAAAAGTGAGTTCCGGGTCGATCTCATCAGCGACGAGGCCGTTTCGGTTATCGGCGACTTTGTTGCGCGTGCCCGGGCCCGGGGGGTTGGCGTAGTAGCTACCTTTCCCAGTCTGGTCTATTTCGAGGGCTACGATGCGGGCGACGATCGTCGTTACTTCGATGCCATCGTGAGCCTGTATGAAAAGTTCGGCGTTGCCGTGGCGGGAAGCCCGTACGATTACATGTTCCCACGCGAAGACTTCTTCGACTCGGTGTACCACCTGGGAGCCGACGGCGCCGCACGTCGAACCCGCCTTCTCCTTTCCCAGCTGAAGACGGTGCTGCCGCAAGCGCGCATGGGGCCGGAGATTACCCCGGTCGAGCAGCAGCGCTGACCTGAGTGCAAGGGGGCCGGTAACGGCGTCTTCACGAGCCACAGAAGACACACATCGAGTCGGTGGGTTCGGTGAGGATCGTTTCTGCCCGGACGTACGGTACCTGTATGGTGCTCTTTCGGAAAGTCTACACGGAGACGCCGAGGCGCTGAGATGATTTGATGGAGTCGGCAGATTTCTGCTCCGACCGTGTAAGTGGATGCCCCGGGTTTCTACATCGAACCTGGGGCTTCTCTTTTTTTCTGGGGGAGAAAAAATCAGCCCACACACCTGCACCGTCGTCTTCCCAAGCACATCGGCAGCGAGCTCCGGAGGTGCGAATCCACGTGCACCCGCGCAGCCGTGTCATTCCACACCAAGCGAAGAGCCGGGGGGAACCTGTGCCCTGCGCCCCTGCGCGAACCGGCTACCCGTCATGGACGCCGCGTTGCCCTGCTCGGACGGCCGACGTCCGACGACCACGGCAAATCCGCTCTGCAAGTAGCGAGGCCCCCTCTCAGGGGGCACGTGCAACAAGTGGGTGCACGGTCGGGGGGGTTCCCGACGACCACGGCAAAGCCGCTCTGCATGTAGCGCGGCCCCCTCTCAGGGGGCACGTGCAACAAGTGGGTGCACGGTCGGGGGTTCTTCCGACGATCACGGCCAAGCCGTGCAGCACGTCAGTTGGGCTTGAATCGGAACAGGTTGCCGAGGTTGGTGACCAGATACACGGAGTTGTCGCCGCCGAAGGCCGCGGCAGCCTTCACGCCGCTGACCGCGCCGCGATAATGCCAGAGGGGCTTGCGGGCCTTGATGTCGACGACCCAGAAGTTGCCGTCGTCGTCGCCCGTGACCGCCAGACCGTTGCGAACGGCTATCGGCGAAAGACTCGTGCGGCCGAGTCTGACTTCCCACACCTCGGTTCCCGTTTTGCGGTCAAGGGCCTTGAGCGAGCCGTTGAGGCCGGCAACCAGCAGCAGATTGCCTGCTGCGGTCGGGCTGCGGTGGGTCTCGACCGATGTGCGCCAGGCAACCTTGCCCGACGTGCGATCAAGCGCCACGACCTCGCCGGCATAGCCGGCAACGATCACGAACTCGCCCGAAACGACCGGGGTCGAGTCGATATCGGCGAAGCGCGTCTGGGCCTGTACCCTGGTCTTCCACCGGGCTCGGCCGTTCGAAGCGTCGATGGCGGTTACCATGCCGTTCGAAAACCCGGTGTATACGGTGTTGTCGGCAATGGCGACGCCTGCGATTCCGCGAATCGAAAGATCGGGGTCGGAACCTTCGGAGTACTGCCACAGCCAGCGACCATCATCCTGCGCCACGGCCATGACCTGGTTGTTGGCGGTGGTGAAAATGACCTGGTCCTTGTGCACCAGCGGCTTTCCGAGTACCTCGTGGCCCGCCAGATAGCGCCATTCGACCGTGCCGTCGTCGGCGCGCAGCGCGTAAACGGCGCCGCTCACGGTTCCCGCGTACAGCCGATTGCCGACGAGCGCCGGGTCGGCTTCGACCGGCGACTGCACCTCGCGCGTCCACAGCGCGGTTCCCTTGCGGGCATCGAAGGCATGAATGCGACCGAGACGGGTACCGACGTACAGACGGCTGCCCTGCACGAGCGGCGACGAGCGCTGCTCGGCCCGAACCGGCATGACGAGTTCGTTGAAACCGAGTTTCTTGATCCACCCGATGGTATAGGCGGGGGCGGCAAGAGCCGGCACGGCCGCGCCAAGAACGAACAGCAGCAACAGAGACTGGAAACGGCGTGGCATCGACCAGTTCACCGGTTTAATGATCGTGACCGGCGTGATCTTCAGGCGCCATGGCGGGCATCGACGGCGCCGAACCGTTCTGCAGGGCCTTCAGGCGCGCGATGTCGTTTTCGACGACCTGCGCATAGGGATTGCCCTCGATAGCGCCGGCCTTCTGGTAAAACTCGATGGCTTTGTCGTACTGCCCGAGAGCTTCCCACGACTTGCCGGCTTCGACGAAGGCCATGGCCTGGAAGTTGGGCAGCTTACCGGTGCGCTTGGCCGCCTGCTCGAAGGCATTGGCCGCCGACTCGTGGTTGCCCAGGCTGAAATGAACCTGACCGATGGTAAAGAGCGCATTGCGACCGGCGTCGGTGCCTTCGTATTCCGAATAGAAGGTCTGCAGGTCGCGGGCAACCTCGCGCAGCGCCTCTGAGCGGGCTTCGCTCGAGTCCATGGCGCGGGCCTCGGTCACCTTCTGCTGCAGGGAGCCGAAACGGTACTGCGCTTCTTCGGCCTTTCCTTCGCCAAACTGAATGAACGCCACAATTCCTACCGCGATGACCAACGCAGCGACGACGGCTCCGACAATCGGCGTCGCATTGGCGCGCAGCTTGTCGAAGAGACCCAAAACGAACACCTGGAATTGATCGGGCTTCTTGAGAGCCCGGCGGTCGATCTTGTTTACGCTCATTCCTGTAATACCGTAGAGAAAAAGAAACTATTCTAATGGGATACGGCATGAAAGTCAACGATTCTCGCCACTTTCGCCACAAGTCCGGCGTTGCTTCCTGTCACACGCCGGGCGATTCCCGAGCGGCTTTGCGGTATGCTGAAAGGCAATGCGCGCAACGTTGCCCATCTTCACCCTGCTCTTTTCCCTGCTCTTTCTGCCGGCTGCCGCCGCCGACACGGAAAGCGCCGACAGGGACTGGCCCACGCTGGCGCGGAACGCCGCCCGCGGGCTGACGGCCTCGACCGACCCCCTCGCGTGGAATCGGTACGGCTATTATCAATACCGGGCGGGCGTGACCACCGAAGCCTTCCGCGCATATCGCCGGAGCCTGGCCCTGCGTCCCGGGTTTGCCGTGGCGTGGAACAACCTGGGCGCCCTGCACCTCTCGCTCGAGGAATACGAAGAAGCCGAGCGCTGTTTTTACCGGGCTTCCCAACTCGACGCCGGGTACTCGAAGGCCCGCTTCAACCTGGCCGTGTCCATTTTCCGCCAGGGGCGCTATTATGAGGCGCTGCGTACGTATCTGCGCCTGCGCGACGACGACCCCGCCTATGCCGGCCGCCGCGGCGACTGGCAGAAGGCCGAACGCGAGCTGCGCCGCGCCCTCGACGACGACCCCGACGACCCCGTTCTACGCGAAGCCGAACGACGCCTCGAACAACTCAAGCAGAAGAAGAGCGCGTACGATTGGTAGGGGGGAGCGAGATCCCAGATCCCAGATCGCAGAGCTTGGAGCAAATGCATTTCGGAATGGTGGCCCGTGGCGATGTTCGGGCTCCCCTTCACCCGCTCTCACCCTCTCACCATCGACGTCCGCCCGTGCTGCTGTACTTATTCCGACGTCCGACGTCCGACGACCCCCGTCGGCCCGTGCTGCACGTGGTCACCACCCGTACTCGAACACCGGCAGCTGAAAGGTAGCGTCCTTGAGCTCGCGCTGCAGCCCTTCGACCTGGCGCTTGTTGAAGCGCACCGCCCCCGAAGCCGCGCCGTAG
>JAWLBW010000369.1:0-3877 GCA_041687475.1 bacterium | reverse complement strand
TAGCGGTACGTCTTTGGCGGCAGAATGGCCCGTTTAAGAGGATACAGTCCATCCTGGCGGAGCTGAACATCTGGATATTCCGGTGCTTACGCAGGTCCGACCCCTAGGTGCACAGGTCCGACCCCCAGGTGGAAACCGCCGGCAACCCGGTCACCCGCATTAAGGATTGCGGATTGTGGATTAAGGATTGACCCCGTCAGGGGTCGCCCGCCAAGCGGTTCGTGTACTGCGAAAGGTGACGGTTTTCGGGTACCATCCGTCCAATACGTAATTGATCGCTCAGCGACGGAGAATTACATGAACGTACGATCCCTACTGCTTTCGACGAGTGTACTTGCCCTGGTAGCCTGCGGCTCGGGCGATGGCACCGTGTCCGTGAAACCCGTTCTTTCCGGCGGCGCCGCGCCCGTTTCGGCCCCGGCTTTCCGGCCGATGGGCGGCATGCCGGCTGAAGATGTCACCATTACCGGCGTGACGGTGGTGCTGTCCGACATTTCCCTGCGTGAAGGCGGTGCCGGAAACGGCAAGAACAGCCAGGGCGACGACGGAAGCGCCTCGGTGAACTTTGACGGTACCTATGTGGTCGATCTCTTTGCCGACGCCGTTACGCCTGCGCTGCAGGCCGTGACCGTGCCCACCGGCGCCTATGGCCGGCTGTCGTTCTCGCTTGACCAGCTGTCGGCCGACGAGGCGCCCGACATGGGACTGCCGGTTTCGCATCCGGTGGTCGGACAGAGCTACGTCATCGAGGCGCTGCTGCATGACGTCGACCTGGCCGGCGGCAGCGTGACCGACACGGTTCGCCTGGTCATCAGCGGCGGACAGGAAGACACCTTCAACGTCGGCCTGAAGGAAGCCGTGACGGTCGAAGCCGACGAAGAAAAGCAGCTCTTGCTGGTCTTCAACGCCGACGGCTGGTTTCCCTCGCAGGTCATGGGGCAGCTGCGCTCGGGCGTGAAGACCGGCTCGGTCACCGTCGAAGAAGTCGACGGTGATAAGGTCGTATACCTCGACGCCAACCGCAACCACAGCTTTGCTTCACAGCTGAAGAAAGCCTTCCGCGATAGCGTGGTGGTGCTCGAAGACGTCGACGGCAACGGCGAAACCGACTGACGACCGGCCGTACGGCCGGCTAAAAATCGAGGGGAGAACCTGACACGGGTTCTCCCCTTTTTTTCTGTCGGCGCGATCGGTGAAAAGGCAAGCTTTTCAGTGGCTTACACCCTGGCAATTAATTGCCGACTCCGGATACCCTCCGGTACACCTGGGGGGAAGAAAATGGCGGATGGCAGAAGGAAAATGGCAGAAGGAAGATGGTCGGTAGACTTACCTGACTGACCTTATCGGCTACCCTCGTTGTCGGTGCGGGCTTCGACGCGCTCAGCCCGAACGGACACACGCGCAGCCTTGGATCAGGTATTGTTTCCGTGCAAGCCGTGCCCACTCCCCTTGGGGGAGTCCACATCCCTTGCAAGCGGAGAGGGGGAAGCGCTCTCAGCTGCTACCGCCTTGCGGCACGCTTTCCCTTTTCGCCGGATCGCCTGGTCGCCCGGTCGGGCCTTGCCGCATGGGATGCCGTCTCGTCGATCCATCCAGCGAACCGGGCGTAGTGCTCGGGGTGTAGGAAGTGGCCCATGCCTTCGACGATTTCGAGCCGGGCGCCCCGAATCATGCGGGCCGTGGCCTTGCCGCCTTCGACCGATACCAGGGGGTCGATGTCGCCGTGAATCACGAGCGTAGGAGCTTTCACCCGCGTCAACAGGGGCTCGAAATTACCGGTCGCCATGATGGCGACACCCTGGCGTTCAGCGCCCCGTGGGTGGAAGCAGCGGTCGAACGCACGTCCCGCCCGATCGGCAACCGCTTCTGCGGGAAAGGGAAAGGCCTGGCCGTGAATGGCCCGGTACACGCTCACGGTCTGCTTGACGTAGTCTTCGCGTCCGCCCTTGCCGCGCCGGCCCATGAAACCGACGCGAGCCATGACACCCAGCTTCGGGGCGGGCAGGCAGGGGTGCAGGGTCGACGACATGATGCTGGTCAGGCTCAACGTGCGCTCGGGATACAGGGCGGCAAACAATTGGGAAATCATTCCACCCATGGAGGCGCCGACGAGGTTCACGGCCTCGAGTCCCAGAAAGTCGAGCAGGCCCGCTGTGTCTTCGACCATGTCGACCAGCGTGTAGGGCGCGTTGACCCGGCGGCGGGCCACCTGCTTGAGATAGGCCTTGGGTAGCGGGTCGTAATCGCGAATCTTGATCTTAGTGGAAAGGCCGATGTCACGGTTGTCGACGCGAATGACCCGGTAACCCCGTTGCAGCAGCTCGTCGACCAGGGGATCGGGCCAGTACACGAGCTGCGCGGCGAGGCCCATGATCATGAGAATCGGTGGTGCGCTTTGGGGACCGAAGTCCTCATAATAGAGCTGAATACCGTTGGTGTCGGCGTAGCCGCTGCGATCGGGGGTGAGGTGAAGGACTTTTTCCACTGGGGCTCTCCGATGGGGGGGACGTTGGAAAGGATCGTAGCAGGTGATAGGTGAAAGGTGAAAGGTTCAGGAAACAAAAAACGGGGGGAACCTCCGAAAGTGGAAGTTCCCCCCTACCGAGAGATACGGTGGATGCGGTTACAGGCGCTGCACGCCGTGACTGGTGGGCATGGGCTTGCGGTCGCGGGCTTCCATGACGGTATCGAGCAGGAAGCCGAGCAGCTTGCGGGTGTCGCGGGGGTCGATGATGCCGTCGTCCATGAGGCGGGCGCTGCACGACATCGACTCGGAGATCATCTCGAGGCCGAACTCGATCATCTGGCCCATCTGATCCTGCTGTTCGAGCTGTTCCTGCGTGGGCGTGATGCCCATGCGGGCGAACTTCTGTTCGTTGACGATTTTCATGACCTTGGCCGCCTGCGCGCCGCCCATCAGGGCCTGACGGGCGGTGGGCCACGCGAACACGAACTGCGGCTTCAGCGCGCGGCTTGCCATGGCGTAGTTGCCGGCGCCGTAGGCGTTGCCGACGAGCACCGTCAGCTTCGGCATACGGGTGTTGGCCACCGCCTGAATGAGCTTGGCGCTGTGCTTGACCTGCCCGCGGCGTTCGACATCGGTTCCGACGAGAAAGCCCGTGGTGTTCTGCAGGAAGATGACCGGAATATACGCCTGGTCGCAGAGCTGAATGAACTGCGCGGCCTTGTTGGCGCCCTGCGGGGTAATGGGGCCGTTGTTCGAGATGATGCCGATGCGCCGGCCGTACAGTTTGGCGTGCCCACAAACAGTGCCGGGGTCGATTTCGTTCTCGAACTCCCAGAACTTCGAGCCGTCGACGATGCGGGCGATGATTTCCTGCGCGCGTACCGGCTTCTTGCGGTCGGCCGGGTAAAGGCCGATGAGCTCGTTCGGATCGTAGGCGGGCTCTTCGATGGGCTCGCGGGCGGCCCGGGGATCCTGCGGAAGACGGGCGACGATTTCACGGGCGATGCGAATGGCGTCGGCGTCGTCTTCGGCCAGGTACTCGCCGGTGCCCGACATGGTGGCGTGCACTTCGGCGCCGCCCAGCTCTTCGGCCGTGGCGTCTTCGCCCGTACCGGCTTTCAGCAGCGGGGGACCGGCCAGGAACAGCTGCGTCTGGTTGCGCACGAGAATGATGTAGTCAGACAGGGCCACCTGATAGGCGCCGCCGGCCGTGGCGTTACCGTGGGCAATGGTGATCTGGGGAATACCGGCCGCCGACAGCTCGGCCTGCTGGCCGTAAATGCGTCCGCCATCGGTGAACAGGGCCGGAATCCACGGGTCGCTGGCCGCGGTCGTGCTGCTCAGGTTGCCGCCGCCGCTCTCGTGACAGGACACGATGTGCAGGCGGGTGTTGAAGGCGATTTCCTGAAT
>JAWLBW010000368.1:0-3894 GCA_041687475.1 bacterium | reverse complement strand
GACCATGGTCAACACGCGCTCGACCTGGCCGCCGAAGTCGGCGTGGCCCGGGGTGTCGGCAATGTTGATCTTGATGTCGCCGTACTGTACCGAGGTGTTCTTGGCCAGAATGGTGATGCCGCGTTCACGCTCGATGTCATTCGAGTCCATGACGCGTTCTTCGACCTTCTGATTTTCACGGAATGTTCCCGCCTGCTGCAGCATCTTGTCGACCAGGGTGGTCTTACCGTGGTCGACGTGGGCGATAATGGCGATATTCCGAATGTCTTCTCTACGCTTGCCGGTGGCCATACTGAAAGGTGGTTCCCCTGAAACAATGGATAAGTCCAATATTTTATCAGACCGAATCATCGCCTGTCACACCCGAGACACCCGAGGCCCTGCCACCGGTCCCGGAATCGGCCCTGTTCCCGCATTCCCGTCGTAACCGAGGCTCGCCCGGGCGCCCGTGTTTTCCGTTTGCCGCCGGTGGTACAATAACCCGATGCGTATTCTGGGACTTGATCTGGGCGAGCGTCGCGTCGGCGTGGCTCTCAGCGACCTGCTCGGCATGACGGCGCAACCTTTGTGTACCCTCGAGGTTACGGGGCCACGCATGATGGTTGAACGTATCGTATCTCTGGTTACCGAGCACGAAGTCGAACGCATCGTCGTAGGGCTGCCCTTGAATCAGGACGGGACCCAGGGCCCCCGGGCCGAACGCACCCGCGAGCTGGTCGGGCTGTTGCAGGCACAGCTTGACCTTCCGGTCGATTATGTCGACGAGCGGTTCAGCTCACGCGAGGCGCAGCGCGTACTCTCACAGGCACCGGCAAAGGTTCGTCGCGACAAGACGGCCATTGACCGTATCGCCGCCTCACTCATTCTCCAGCAATATCTCGACACGCCTCATTGACGTTCACTTCACTCACCATCCGTCACCATCCGTCACGATGAAGAGAGCTCTACAGAAATTACTCGGCGCCTTATTCGGCATCATTCTACTCGTAGTCGCCGGCATCGGCGCCTGGGCATGGCAGAACTGGCAGACCCTGCGCGAGCCTCTGCAGACCGACACCCGCTATTACAGCGTAGAAAGAGGCACGGCCTTCTCATCATTGCTTGAGGACATGGCCGCGAACGGCCTGCTTGAACGCCCACTCTTCGTGCGCGTACTGGCCAGGGCATACCCCGAACTTCGCAATATCAAGGCCGGCGAGTTTGCGGTTTCGCCCGAAGATTCAAGCTGGGACCTGCTGCAGAAAATTCGTCGCGGCCAGGTCGCCCAACACGCCGTTACCGTTCCTGAAGGCTGGTCGATCTCGCAGATCGCCCCCATTCTCGAAAGTGCCGGCGTGGCCGACCCCGACCGTTTCCGCGAACTGGCGCTCGACCCCGGGCATGCAAAGAAACTGGGAGTCGATGCCCCGTCGCTCGAGGGCTATCTCTTTCCCGACACTTATTTTTTCGCCCGCGACTACGGAGCCGAAAAGGTCATTCAGGCCATGGTCGAGCGTTTTTACCGCAACCTGCCGGCCGATTACGAGGCACGCGCGGCGAAGTTCGGTCTCAGCGTTGCCGAGGCCATCACGCTTGCCTCGATCGTCGAAAAGGAAACCGGCCTGGCCAGCGAACGCAAACTCATCAGCGGCGTCTTTCACAACCGGCTGAAAAAGGGAATGAGATTGCAGAGCGACCCCACGGTCATTTACGGCATTGCAGAGTTCGACGGAAACATACGCAAACGCGACCTGCAGACGACCACGCCCTACAATACCTACCGGATCAACGGTTTACCGCCGGGCCCCATCGCCAATCCGGGCCTTGAATCGATTCTTGCAGTCGTCGAACCGGCACCCGTGCCCTATCTATATTTCGTGAGCCGGAACGACGGCAGTCACTACTTTTCGTCGACGCTGCGCGAGCACAACAACGCCGTCAACCTGTACCAGCGGGCCGGCAGGTAAGACTCACGGCAGGCGCGCAGGGCATAGCCTCGATGCGGGGGGAAGGGTAACGCCCTTCCCCTTTTTCGTTGTGCTTTCGTTGTTCCCCCCTCCCCCAAAAGAAAAACAGAAAGAAAAAGCGCCGTTCCCCGACAAAGGAACGGCGCTTGAAGATGAAACCCGGTACCCGCTTACGGCTCGAAGAGTTTGAGCAGGTCGGTGTTCGACTTGGTCTTTTCCATGGCGTCGATGAGCTTGCCCATGCCGGTAACCATGTCCATGCCCGACAGGTAGCGGCGAATGAGGCTGACGCGCTTGTGCGTGCCCGGCTCGAGCAGCTTCTCGTCCTTGCGCGTGCCCGAGGCCGCAATATCGATGGCGGGAAACAGGCGCTTCTCGGCCAGCTTGCGGTCGAGCACCAGTTCCATATTGCCGGTGCCCTTGAATTCCTGGAAGATGAGCTCGTCCATGGCCGAGCCGGTCTCGACAAGCGCCGTGGCGATCATGGTCAGGCTGCCGCCCTCTTCGAAACAGCGGCTGGCCCCGAACATGGCGCGCGGTTCCTGCATGGCGCCGGCGGCGACGCCACCGGTCATCGTTCGGCCGCGGGCGCCTTCGCCCGAGGCATTGAACGCGCGGGCCAGGCGGGTGATGGAGTCGAGAAGAATGACGACGTCCTGTCCCTTTTCGACCAGTCGCTTGGCCCGGTTGATGGCAAGACGTGCGTTGTCGATGTGGCTCTGCAGGGGTTCGTCGTTCGACGAGGCCCAGACTTCGGCGCCGGGTATGGTGCGGCGGAAGTCGGTGACTTCTTCGGGGCGCTCGTCGATGAGCAGAATCATGAGTTTGCACTCGGGGTGGTTCTCGGTAATGGCCGAGGCAATCTGCTTGAGCAGAATGGTCTTACCCGAGCGAGGCGGCGCGACAATCATGCCGCGAGTGCCTTTGCCGATGGGGCAGAAAAGATCGACGATGCGGGTGCCGATGGGTTCGGCGCCGGTTTCGAGACGCAGGTATTCGTGGGGGTCGATGACCGTGCCCCGCTCGAACAGGGGCGGCACGTTTCGCGCGTTCTCGGGGGGTTCGTTGTCGACGGTCAGAATGCGACGCGCCGTAAACTGAGCCTTGCCGGTACCCGGTACGGCTTCGACCTCGACCTCGACGCCGGGCCTGAGATCGCCGGGGCGCAGACCGCCGCCTACGAAAACATCGCCGGTCTGCTGTCCCTCTTCGTCGTTTACACGGCGAAGGAAAGCGGCGCCATCTTTCCGGTGCTCGAGAATTCCGCGCAGGGTTACCGCGTTCGCCGGCGCGGGCCCGACGGCCACACCGCCCTCGGCGCGTTCGGCGCGTTCACCGCGGTCGCCGCGGTTTCGACCGTTGCCCCGATTGGGCCGGTTGCGGCCTTTATTACGCCCCTGGAATCCCTTCGGATTGCGGCCGTCGCCACGTCTGTCGTCGCGTCTGCGATCACGCCCGCCGCTGCGGTCGCCGTCACGACCGTCGCGCGCTTCCTGAGACTGCTGCTGCTGCGGCGGTTGCTGCTGACGCTGTCGTTGCGGCTTCTGCTGCGGCTGCTGCTGAGGAGCCTCCTGCGCCTGCTGTTCACGGGCGGGGGCGTTCTCGCCTCGGGCACGGTTGCCGCGAGGACGGCGTTTCTGACCGGTGCCCCGCTTGGGGCGATCGGAACTGGGTTCGCTCGCGGCGGGGCTGTCGTCCTGCTTGAAAAGCTGCTCTTCACCCTGGGTGGGCGCAGCGTTCTGGGCCTTTTTCATGTAATCGTTCTGAGTCGAGTATCCCTGGTGTCCAATATTCCTGCAAGCCGCTCGGTCGGATGCGGGAAATCAACGGTTCGGCCTTTCAGGCCACCGTTTACCGCTTGGCGCGGGCACAGTGCTCCCGGTGGCGGGAGAAGGAGAGATAGCCGGCGCCCCTGGAGGACATGGCGGAGGTAGTCGGAAAATGCGGC
>JAWLBW010000367.1:0-3906 GCA_041687475.1 bacterium | reverse complement strand
CGACATTCTCTTCTTCTGGGTGGCCCGCATGATGATGATGGGCCTGCACTTCATGGACCGGGTTCCGTTCGGCGACGTGTACATTCACGCCCTGGTGCGCGACGCCGAGGGGCAGAAGATGAGCAAAAGCAAGGGCAACGTCATCGACCCGCTCCAGATCATCGACCAGTACGGCGCCGATCCGCTTCGCTTCACCCTGGCCGCCATGGCCGCGCAGGGTCGCGACATCAAGCTGTCGCCTGAAAGAATCGAGGGCTACAAAGCCTTCGCCAACAAAATCTGGAACGCCACCAAGTTTGCCCTCATTCACCTGAACGCCCCCGAAAGCGCCGAGCCCGCCGCGCCTTCGGCGCCCGACAGGTGGATTCTGAGCCGACTCGATCGCGCCCGTGAAGACGTGCGCAAGGCGCTTGACGACTACCGCTTCAACGATGCCGCCAACCGCCTGTACTCGTTCATCTGGCATGAGCTGTGCGACTGGTACCTCGAGCTCTCGAAGCCGGTTCTCTTCGGCGACGACGCGGCCGCCAAGGCGCGCACGAAGGCCACGTTGGCCGCGGTATTCAGCGACAGCTTCGCCCTGCTGCACCCGTTCATGCCGTTCCTGACCGAAGAGCTCTGGCACCATCTGCCGGGTTCGCCGGCCGAGGGTTTCCTGGTTACCCAGGCGTATCCGGCGCCCACCGCCGCCGATCGCGACCCAGACGCCGAAGCGGCCATGGAGCTGGTCATCGAGCTCATCAAGGCCGTACGCACCATCAAGGGCGAAAACAACGTGTCGCCCGCGGCCCGCGTCGAGGCCCGGCTGCATTTCAAGGATGAGTCGGCCCGCCGGGTGGTCGAGCGTAACCGCAAGTTGATTGTCGACCTGGCCCGCCTCGAGCAGCTTGACCTCGACGCCCCCGATTCGGTGCCGAAGGCCGCCAAAGCCGTCATCGGAAGCGGAGTAGAGCTTTTTGTTCCCCTCGCCGGGCTCATCGACCTCGACGAGGAAATCAAGCGCCTCGACAAGGAGCTGGCGAAAATCGGCAAGGAAGAAGACAAGCTGCGCGGAAAGCTGGCCAACGCCGACTTCATCGGCAAAGCCCCCGAAGCCGTCGTGGCCAAGGAAAAGGCGCGCCTTGCCGAGCTCGAAGAAAAACGCGCCCGCATTGAAGCGGGCCTTGCCACCCTGCGGTCGTAACGTGTTCGATTTCGATGCCTTTCTTCGAAGCTCGCTTGCCGAAGACATCGGCCGCGGCGACATAACCTCGCAGTTGACCGTCGGCGACCGTCAGTACGCCGAAGGCGTCTTCCGCGCGAAGTCGCCCCTGGTTCTTGCCGGCGCCGACATACCCCACCGGGTCTTCGCGCTGCTCGACCCGCACGCGCAGGTCGAGATGCAGGCGGCCGACGGTACCGCGCTCGAATCGGGCACGGTCTTCGGAACGGTGCGCGGCAAAGCCCGGGCGCTGCTCGCCGGCGAGCGGCTGGCCCTTAACCTGCTGCAGCACTTGAGCGGTATCGCGACGGCCACCCGAGCCTACGCCGAGGCCTGCCGGGGTACCGGGGCGCGCATTCTCGACACCCGCAAGACGCTTCCGGGCCTGCGCCTGCTCGAAAAGCAGGCCGTGGTGGCGGGCGGCGGCGTCAACCACCGCTTCGGCCTCGACGACGGCATTCTCATCAAGGACAATCACATTGCCATTGCCGGCGGGCTCGAGCAGGCCATCGAAGCCGCGCGCAGAAACCGGCCGCTTCACCTGCGGGTCGAGGTCGAGGTCACCAGCGCCGACGAAGCCGTTCGTGCGGTCGAAGCCGGCGCCGACATGCTGCTGCTCGACAACATGAGCAACGCCGAACTCGCAGAAGCCGTGCGCCGCGTCGAAGGGCGCGTGCCCACCGAGGCCAGCGGCGGAGTCGACCTCGACACGGTTGCCGGCATAGCCGCCACGGGCGTCGACTTCATCAGCGTCGGCCGCATCACGCACTCGGCCCCCGCCGCCGACATCAACCTGAAGTTCCGGCCCCTTGCCTTCCGGTCCGAGACATGAAAGAGCGGCTGCTCGCACTGCTTCAGGAACGTGACTTCGTTTCCGGCGGCGAGGCGGCCCGAATACTCGGCGTGTCGCGAACGGCGGTCTGGAAGGCGGTACATCGTCTGCAGCAAGACGGCCACGCCATTGAAACCGCCGCCAACAAAGGCTATCGCCTGCGGGGTTACGCCCCCTTCGACAAGCAGCAGGCCGCCAGCGAACTGGCGGCACGCGGGCTGCATGCCGCCCTGCACTGGTGCGAAAGCAGTCCGTCGACCAACAGCTGGGCCATGAACGAAGCCGAAGACGGCGCGCCCGCCTTCAGCTGGTACGTTGCCGACCGCCAGTCGGCCGGTCGCGGACGCCTGGGCCGCGCCTGGGTTTCGCCCCCCGGACGCAATCTGTATGCGTCGTGCGTGCTGCGCCCGTCGCTTCCACCCGCAAGGGCCTCGCAGCTCAGCCTGGCCGTCGCCGTGGCCGTGCATCGAGCCGTGAGCGCCCTGGGCGTCGATGCGCGCATCAAGTGGCCGAACGACATTCACGTGAACGGACGCAAGCTGGCCGGCATTCTGTGCGAGCTGCGGGCCGACCCCGACCGTATCGACGCGCTGGTAGCCGGCATCGGCATTAACGTGGGCATGCGCGCCGACGAATTTCCGCCCGATCTGGCCACCCCGCCTACCTCGCTGCAGATGGAAGGCTTCGACCCCGATCGCACGCGTCTTTTCGTCGAGCTGGCGGCGGCACTCGAAGCGGTCGTCGGCCTGCTGGAAACGAGCGGTTTCGCGGCCCTGCGCGATGAGTGGAACCGCGCCTGCGCCCTGCACGGCAAGCAGGTCGAAGTGCTCTTCGGCGAAGAAAGCAGAGCCGGCACGGTGGCGGGCCTCGACGAAGACGGCTATCTGATTCTCGAACATGCCGGCGGGTGCGAACGCATCGTCGCCGGCGACGTAACGGTGAAGAAATGAGTGAACGCCTGCTACTGGTTATCGACATCGGCAATACCAACACGGTCATCGGCCTCTATGACGGCGAACGCCTCGATCAGCATTGGCGCCTGACCACCCGCGCCGAGGGTACCGTCGACGAATACGGCAGCACCATTCGTCACCTGGTACTGCTCGCAGGCCTCGATTACAAGGAAATCGGCGGTATCGCCATCAGCTCGGTCGTGCCCCCGCTCACGGCGACCATGGAGCGCATGTGCCGTACCTACTTCGGCCACCGCCCGGTCGTCGTCGGTCCGGGCATCAAGTCGGGCATCGCCATTCTGTACGACAACCCCAAGGAAGTGGGCGCCGATCGCATCGTGAACGCCGTCGCGGCCTCGGAACGCTACGGCGGCGATCTCATCGTGGTCGATTTCGGCACCGCCACGACCTTCGATTGCGTAAGCGGCGCGGGCGAGTACCTGGGCGGCGTGATCAGTCCGGGCATGGGCATTTCGGTCGAGGCGCTGTTCAAAAACGCGTCGAAGCTGCCGCGCGTCGAGTTGGCCAAACCCAAGGCGGTCATCGGCAAGAACACCGTGCAGAGCATGCAGTCGGGCATCATTTACGGCTACGTGGGCCTGGTCGAGGGCATCGTGCGTCGGCTCAAGAAGGAGTTTCGCTCGACACCCAAGGTCATTGCCACCGGCGGGCTTTCAACCCTGATTGCCCGCGAGACCGACGTCGTCGATCACGTCGATGAACACTTGACCCTCGACGGCCTGCGCCTGCTATATGAAAAGAATCGAAAGGAAGTGCGTTCCTGACGCCCGCGCGCAAGGCTCGATGCACGATAACTACTGATAGCTATTTGACTTTTTACCTTTCGAGCGGTAAGCTTTACCATTCCCGCCAACCGCCAAGGCCCACGTTACGTCCATGCGCCTCATCGATGAACTGCT
>JAWLBW010000366.1:0-3925 GCA_041687475.1 bacterium | reverse complement strand
CGATGACCGACGCAAGCCAACGTGTCTCGGTAAGAATTTCGGCTTTGATGCGCACGAGGAACTCGGGGTAGCGCTCGATCACGGTTTTCGCGTCGTGGGGCGAGGCGAAAATGAGCTTGTCTGCGCCCGCGGCAATTTCGGCAAAGGACTTTGCATGGTCGCGGAAGGCGTCTTCGTACCCCATGGCCAGCAGCGTGTAGCCGCTGTCGAGAAGGGGTCCGGGCCAGAAAGCGACATTGTCGGCCCCGAGATGTTCGAGCACGCTGAGCGTTGCGTCGAGGGTGGCCGGGTTGCGTGCCAGCGAGGTGGCGTCGGGCACGTAGAACACCTGGGCCCGCTGCAGCAGCCGCGCCCCCACACGGTTGGTATACTGCGGCATCAGGTTGCCGTAGGGGTTGCCGTAGTGCTGGTAGTTTTCAAGCACCCGACGGCCCTCGGGCGTTTCGACACCCTGCTCGACGGCGCCGGCACGCGCGCTTTCCATGACCGGATAGACCTGGATGCCGTGATCGCAGTACTCGGTGCACAGCCCGCACCCCGTACAGCTCTGCAGTACGGAAAGGGCCTCGGTGTCGAGCGCGGCCGAGCCGCGTTGAATGAGATACAGCAGGGTCTGACGTCCGGTCGGGGTGACCGTCTCACGCGCCTCGGCAATGGCCGTCGGGCAGACGAAGCGGCACATCTTCGGGCAGAAGGTGCAATACTCGGTATCTCGTTTGAATTCCTCGGCTATCACGGCAGACCCATCTTTCCGGGGTTGAGAATATTATTGGGATCGAGCTCTTTCTTCAGGGCGACGAAAACGTCGAAGAGGCTTCCCAGTTCCTGGCGCAGCCACGGGGCCTTGAGCAGGCCGATGCCGTGGTGGTGCGAGATGCTGCCGCCGGCGGCGACGACCGCGTCGAGCGCCCGCTTCCACATTTCTTCATAGAAGGGTACGGGCGGCTTCTCTCCGGCATCGCCGACGAAGGAGAAGTAAATGTTGATGCCGTTGGCGTAGGCGTGACTGAAGTGAGCCAGCACCGTCACGTAGCCGTCGAGCGCTTTCTGCACGGCGTGGTAGACGTCGAGAATGTTCGACCACGTACCGCCGACTTCGCAGGTGTCGAGCACCATGTGGGTGCCCGAGAGAATGATGCTCTGCTTGTAGCTGACCTTGTAGCGGTGCTCGTACCACCAGCGACCGGGTTCTTCGCCCAGGTCCTTACCCACCGTGAGATAACGGCGGGCGATGTTCATTTCGGTTTCGACCAGGCGCTTGCGGCCCTCGAAGCCCAGAATGAGCAGATTGCCGTCGACCTCGAGGCCCAGCGACGAAAGGGCCAGCGCGGTATCCAGCGTATCGTACAGCCTGACCACGGCAGGACGAACCCCCGTACGCATGATGAGCCGGATAGCCTCGAGCCCCTCTTCGACCGAGTCGAAGACGACGCCCATGAAGCGGCGTTCTTCGGGCAGGTGATGCATGCGCATGGTGGCGCGGGTAATGATGCCCAGGGTACCCTCGCTGCCGACCAGCAGCTGGTCGATGTCGGGCCCGGTGGCCGAACGGGGCGTGGCCTTGGTCTGAATGACGCGGCCCGACGGGCAAACCGCTTCGAGCGAGACGATCATGTCTTCGATCTTGCCGTAGCGGGTCGACATCTGGCCGGCCGAACGGGTGGCCAGCCAGCCGCCCAGGGTCGAACAGTAAATGGATGAGGGGAAATGGCCCAGCGTATAGCCCTGCGCATTCAACTCGCGTTCGAGATCCTCGCCGATGATGCCGGCCTCGGCCGTGAACAGCAGACTTTTCTCATCGACGTGCACGACGCGGTTCATGCGCTTGAGATCGCAGATGACGCCGCCGCGAACGGGCACCACGCCGCCGACCACGCTGCTGCCCGCCCCGCACGGAAGCACGGGTATGCGCCGCTCGTTGGCGAGGCGCAGCAGGGCCGCCACGTCCTGCACGGTCTCGGGCCAGACAATGGCGTCGGGCCAGTACATGACGTCGCCTTCGCGCACGGTCAGCTGCGCGCCGGGAAACAGATCGCGGTGGTAGGCAATGCGGTCGGTCTTGCGCGTCGAGAGGCGTTCGCCGAACAACGAACTCAGCGCCTGCAGCACGGCGGCATCGGTTCCGGGTATGGCTTGCGCTTTCATTCCGAAGTACTCGCTTCGAGGCCCATCTTGCCGGGGTTCATGACAAAGCCGGGGTCGATGGCCTGCTTGAGGGCACGGTAAATGTGCATTCCCCCACCCAGCTCACGGGCGAGCCAGGCCTGCTTCGAGTAGCCGACGCCGTGGTGGTGGCTGATGGTTCCCCCATAGCGCAGGCAGCTTTCCATGAGGGTTTCCCAGATCTTCAGATACAGCGCTTCCTTCTCTTCGACGCTCGCCGCGTCGCCTGCAAAGGTGAAGTAAATGTTGACGCCGTCGGCGTAGGCGTGTGAGAAGTGCGCCATGATCATGCCGTACTTTCGAACGGCCCGCTGCATGCCGAAGTACAGGTCGTCGATGGCCGCCCAGGTGGTGGCGACCTCGCAGGTGTCGACGAAGGAGCCGCCCGCATAAATGGCGCTCTGTTTGTACGACACGTGGTAGCGGGTCTCGAACCAGGCTTCGCCCGGGGTCGAACCGAGATCTTTTCCCCCTGCTTCGCGCAGAATCTGCCAGGCCTCGTCAGCTTCGGCGGCGGCCAGTTCGGCTTCGCCCTCGAACATCATGATGACCAGGCAGCTGCCCGGCAGCGCGTCGACCAGGGCGTGCACCATGCCCGGGTGGCGGAAGAAGGTGCGTTGCGCCGCCGTGAGAAAGCCGCTGTGGTCGAGCACGGCCTTGAGATTACGCTTGATTGCGCCGGGCTCTTTCTTCATGGCCTTGGGCTTCTTGTTGCCGACCATAAAGGTGTCGATTTCGTCGTACAGACGCACCACGGCCGGCCGCAGCTCAGACTGCATGACCTGGCGTATGCCCTCGAGCGCCGAGGGAACGTCGTTGAAGCGGAAACCGCGGAAATGACGGGCGGCGGGCGCCGGCCAGACCGAGAGCGTCGCTTCGGTAATGAACCCCAGCGTGCCTTCGCTGCCCACGAACACCTGATCCCAATCGGGCCCGGTGGCTGCGCGGGGAACTTCGCGGGTGCGGGCCACTTCGCCGTTGGGAAGCACCACTTCCTGGCTCACCACCATGTCTTCGATTTTTCCGTAGCGGGTCGAGAACTGACCGCCCGAACGCGCCGCCAGCCACCCGCCGACGCTCGAACAATAAATGGATGAGGGGAAGTGACCGAGCGTGTAGCCCCGGCGGTTCAGCCAGCGTTCGAGGTCTTCGCCCATGACGCCGGGCTGGGCGCGCACGAGCAGGCTCTTTTCATCGAGATCGAGTACACGGTTGAGGCGCTTGAGGTCGACAATCAGGCCGCCCTTGACCGGCATCGTTCCGCCGCAGACGCCCGAGCCGGCGCCGTAGGGAATGAGCGGGGTGGCGGTTTCGCCGGCCCAACGAACGATCTCGCGAAGCTCATCGACGTTCTCGGGCCAGGCAATGCCCAGCGGACGCGGACCGACACGCCCTTCCTGCATCCACACATGCGTGAGCGGATACAGATCGCGGGCGTAGTTGATGCGATCGGTGTCGGCCGAAGAAAGCCGCAGCGCGGGAAGCCGTTCTTTCAGTGAGGCAAGAGCCACCAGCTACTCCATGGAAGCCACGCCTTTCGGGGCGGCCGATTCGGGCAGGCGCCCCATTGCGCGCCGGACTCGCGGTGAGCGGCGCCGGATACGGCAGCAGCAACGACAGACCGGCCGTTCCGGGCAAGGAAGCGGAAGTTTTCAGGATAACGAAAGGCTTTGCCGCGTGTCAACGCGACGACGCTCAGGTAATCGCTCCGAGAAAACGCACGAAGTACACGGCGCCGCTCCAGGCGGTCAGGGCCACGGCG
>JAWLBW010000365.1:0-4017 GCA_041687475.1 bacterium | reverse complement strand
TCTCGACAGTATGGTCGTAACCCATCAGTTCGCCGACGCACACGAACTGTTGCGGGCCGATCTGTCGGCGCTTCACGTACTCCTGCTCGATCTGAACATGCCCGGGTCGGCGGGTATCGGGCTTGTTGAAACTCTCCATGAACGCTACCCGCGCCTGCGCATCATCGTGTTTTCGATGTTGCCCGAAGAGAGCTTCGCCACCCGTGCCCGCGCCGCGGGCGCCTCGGCATTCCTGAATAAGAATCGACCGCCCGACGACGTCATCGCCGCCATTCAGGCAGCCGTCGCGCTGGGCCGGCACGTGCCCGAAACACAGGAAGACAAGCTGCTCGCCCTCGAGGCAGAGCCCGGCGCACCATTGCACCAGAACCTGTCGCCGCGTGAGTTCGACATCTTTCGCCTGGTCGCAAGCGGTCGCAAGCCCACCGAGATCGCCACCGTGCTCGACGTTCGGGTAGGCACGGTCACCACCCATATTCACCGTATCAAGCGGAAACTGGGCGCCAAATCCCTGGGCGATCTGGTTTCGTATGCCCACCGTCACAATCTGGTCGGAGACTGAGGTTATCGGGCCTGAAATCGCTCAATGAGCGCTTGCCCGGGCTCCGTGTAATGATTTGCAGATTGCCTCTCGCCCCTCAACGGGTAGGCTGAAACGATGGGTTGGGTCCAACCCATGCCGATTTACCTATCTCTGCAACAGCCCGCTTCATGACCTCGCCCCGCAAGTACGCCGGAAATGAAACTGTTCACCTCAAGGAGGCCGTTGCACGCAGCCTGGCTCACGCCGGCCTCTGTCGGACCCACCTGGTCGACAGTAGCGTCACCGGCGATTGCAGCGCCCTTTCGCCCGGGCTTCATGAAACGCTGCTGCTTGCGCTTGCCGAGTGCGCTGATAATACCGTACGGCATGCCGGAGCCTCGGGAGTAAGGGTATCCATTACCTGTCACGGCACCGATGCCGTAGACTTTTCCTTTGCCGACAACGGTCGCGGCTGCGACCTGATCGTCGCCCTTTCCTACGCCTCGGGCGGATTGGTTACCCTGCGCCGACGAGTCGAAGCCTCGGGCGGCAGGGCTGCCTTTTCCTCTCGTCACGGTGGTGGTTTCCACGTATTTCTACGCATCGGGCACCGCTGAGACCGGTTCACCAGCTGTTCCCGCACACATCGCTCATGGCGCCCTCGCTCCGCCGTGTAATGAAATCATTACACCGCCCGTGTAGATGCCGTGGTAATCTCAAGCACCAACATTCCGGAGTGAGTACATGTCGACCCGTTTGACGTTCTCGGCTTTACTGGCCGTTCTTCTGGCTGCATGCGGCGGCATTGAAGACGGCATCGATCTGCAGGCCCGGGCCGCAGCCGCACGGCAGCAGTCCATCGAAGAATTCACCGCCCAGGTCGGCGATGTGGTTGCGACCGGCATCACCATGATGAAGCTGGGTGTTCTGCAGGCCGAGGGAGCGCCGCAGGCCAGCCCTTACGCGGTGAAGGTGCATCTGCGCGACGCCGCCGGCCGATCCTATACCGTCGATCGGGCCGCCGCAGACGTACGACTCATGGCCGAACCCGTTACCGGAGACGGAGTCGTGCGCGAACAATCGGTCAACCGAACGGCCTGCATCGTTTCGGGCGACGACACCGGTTTGCGGCTCACGGCGAAGGGCGACCTGCAGGTTGTCGACCTGCGGGCCATTGTTGCCGCAGATGAGCAAGGCGAAGCAGATGATGAGTACACCTTGACCGTCACAGGGGCGACCGCATCGCCGAAAGAGACGAATTTTGCCTTCAAGCTCGTTGAGGCCTCGAATACGGTAGTTGCGGTGGTGCGGGTTCAGGGTTATTTCCCCACTCCCATGGAACTCGCTGTCGTGAAGGGAATTGACTCTTCCGCGAGCGATGTGCACATCTCGATCTTTGATCCGAGCCCCGTCCCTTTCAACTTTGATGCGGAAGAAGTCAGACTCATCGATGGTTACTTGCAGGCGCCCGGCCTTCGCCCGCTCGACACATCGGAGGTTCTTTACAACAGCGAAGAGTGCGAGACAAAAGAAAGCGGCGAGGCTGCCTTTACGCTCAACCCCGGCGGTGTCTTTGCATTCAACACCACCGATGCGACCCGCGACTCGGCCACCATGGAAATCACTGGCACGCTGAATACCTCGACGGGCGAGCAGCTGCCCGTGAAGCTGAACGCCACCACCTCGAACGGAACCGTAACCATCGAGGGCGACATCGGCGATACCGAGCAGTCGAAAACGGAGACCGAACCCCAGGCCCGGCCGGCGCAGTCCGACCTTGACTTCGACGGGGTTCCCGATGTCGACGACAACTGTCCATCCCATTCCATTGCGCAGCAAGTCGATACCGACGGCGACGGAACCGGTAATCCGTGCGACAAGAGCACGGCCTTTACCCTGTCGGTTACCGAAGGGCCGGCCCACAATGCCGAAATCGTAACCTCCGACGGCGTCGTCACCTTCAGCTTCGCGCTCGCTCCGAATATCGAGGGTGCAACCCTGCAGTGCCGCGTAAACCAGGAGGCGTTTGCCGACTGCAGCAGTCGCACGTTCTCGCGGGCCTTTCTTCACGGACGGCATACCCTGACCGTGGCGCTGACCCAGGTGCCTTCCGGCGCTTTCCCGACCGGCGAAGTACCCGAGGGAGTCAGCGGACGCCTGCAGACGACGTTCACCCTGAGCGGACCTGTGCCCGCGGCCACCCTGACGGCCACGCCGCCCCTCCTGACCACAAGCGCCGACGCATCGTTCTTCTTCACGTGCGATCTCGAGGGATGCACGACCGAGTGCAGCCTCGACGGCGGGGCGTTTTCGGCCTGCAGCAGCCCGAAAACCTATTCCGGCCTTTCCGTGGGGCAGCACACCTTCGGCGTGCGGGCACGTGACGCCGTCGGCAACCGGCAGGCAAACCCGGCGACCTATACGTGGACGGTTGAAGAAAGCACCCCCGATACCACACCACCCGAAACCACGATCTCATCAACGTACCCCAACGACGCCTCGAGCACCTCGGTCACGGTAGAATTCGGTTGCGACGAAAGCGGCTGCACGTTCGAGTGCCGTCTCAATGGCGGAACGTACGAGGCCTGCACCAGTCCCCACGACGCCATGGTCACGACCGAAGGCGATCATACCTTCGAGGTTCGCGCAGCTGACGGTTCAGGGAATGTCGATCCGACGCCCGCCTCCTTCCACTGGACGGTAAGCTTCCCCGAGCCGGTAGAGGTGAGCCTGGCCGCCGGCGGCGCCCATAACTGCGCGGTGCGCGACGGCCTGCTCTACTGCTGGGGCATGAACGCCTATGGTCAGCTCGGGCATGCCTCGGCCGGCGACGTCCCGAACCGCGTCGGTCTCGCCGACAACTGGCGTCTCGTGCGGGCAGGACTGCTTTACACCTGCGCCGTCAATGCGGCGAACGAGCTCTCATGCTGGGGCGCCAACAACAGCTACCAGATCGGCAACGGCAACAATACCCAGCAGTCTTCTCCCGTTCAGATCGGCGCGGCCGTGTGGAGCGATGTAGCCCCTGGCGAAGCCTATGATTCGCACACGTGCGCGGTGCGCACCGACGGCACCCTGTGGTGCTGGGGCAGTGACGCCTCCGGCAAAACGGGCACCAGTCTCGGTGGCACGGTTCAGACGCCCACCCAGGTCGGCGGCGACACCGATTGGGTTGACGTGACTGCTGGCGAGAACCACTCCTGCGCCGTGAAAACCGGCGGCCAGCTCTATTGCTGGGGCGCAAACAACCTCAGCCAGCTGGGTACGGCATCTGCCTCGGCAACGCCGGTGCAGACTGGCACGGACACCGACTGGCTGCAGGTATCGGCCGGTCTGAACCATACCTGCGCCGTAAAGACCGACGGCTCCCTATATTGCTGGGGCGACGATTCGGCCGGCGCCACCGGCACCGATACGGGAACCACCGTGGCAGCGCCGCCCCGGGTCGGCGCCGACACCACCTGGGCGAGGGTCGATGCCGGAGACGGCGTTCC
>JAWLBW010000364.1:0-4030 GCA_041687475.1 bacterium | reverse complement strand
GCCAAAAGCGGCCCCCTTTCAGGGTCACGTGCGGCAAGCGGGTTCACGGCCGGGGGTTGCGCCAAAAGCGGCCCCCTTTCAGGGGGCACGTGCAGCAAGCGGGTTCACGGCCGGGGGTTGCGCCACTCGCGGCCCCCTTTCAGGGGGCACGTGCAGCAGTGGGTTCACGGCCGGGGGTAGGTAAGCAAACAAAAAGCCCCCCGACCAAAGAGGCCGGGAGGCTGAGAGGGTAGGTAAGCCGGAGCCCGCGTCGCTTACTTCGTGCTGAACGAGCGCACGCTGCTTTCGGCGCGGGCGCCGCGGGCGTCGACGGCCGTGACCTTCCACCAGTAGGTCGTGCCGGGCTGAAGACCGGTCACCGTTTTGCCGATGCCTTCGAGCACATCGTCGTCGACGTCGACCTTCTTGTCCTGGTCGACCACGGTGTCGGCGCCGCAGGCGGGCAGGAGCGGGGTCAAAAGCAGGGCGAAGACCAGCAGCAGTTCCTTCCGCTTGCGCAGAAGCACGGCGCCGAACATGACGGCCGGCCAGACGAGCGCTCCCGGAATTTGCTGCAGGGGAGCGGTCGATGCCGTAACCGTCTCGGCTTGGCAGCCGCTGAAGTCTTCGTTGTCGCACACCGTCAGCTCATACGTAACGGCGTCGCCGTCGGCGTCGGTCGATTCGCTCCAGCGAAAGTCGACGGTGGTATCGAGATCGCTCGCGCCGTCGGCCGGCGAGAGAAGCGAGGGCGCCATGGGGGCTGCGTTGTCTTCCTCATCGCCGGGTTCGGGTTCGGGCGGGGCTTCGACCAGTTCGGCCGAAACGTCGATGGTCAGGGTAACAGCGGCCGGCCATTCGAGGGGCACCTCCCAGGAGGCATCATAGACGCCGAGGGTATCGGCGTCGAACACGACGTCGAACGTACACTGCGAAAGCGCATCGACCCATTGGTTCGAGCAGTTGTCGTTTTCGAGGCGGAAGTTTTCGCTTCCACCCGAAATGGCGCCGGCATACAGGTCGCCCGTGCCCGTATTCGTGAGCGCGAACTGTTTACGGCCGGTCGAGCCTGTCGCCACCTTGCCGTAGTCGTACACTTCGGTGTCGAGCCTGCCGGTGACCGGCGCATGGTAGTAAAGCTTGTCGTCGCCGGCAATGACGGTTTTCTCGCCGATGGATACGGCGTCACGAACGGTCGGATAGCCTACGCGCGT
This sequence comes from bacterium, assembly GCA_041687475.1. GTDB lineage: Bacteria > J088 > JAWLBW01 > JAWLBW01 > JAWLBW01 > JAWLBW01. The sequence continues at coordinate 2,837 of JAWLBW010000364.1, read as the reverse complement.
CCAGTTGATGCCGTCGGTAGAGGTGAACTGCTGATCTCCGGAAAGCAGGAAGGTGTCGCCGGCGAAGTACACACCGTTGTAGGCGTTCGAAAATCCGGAAATCGTCGAGAAGTTGAGGCCGTCGGTCGAATACCAGGCAAAGCCGTTACCCACCATGACGAAGGTATCGTTGCCCCAGGCCATGCCGAGTACCGTGTTGGGGGCCGTAGAGAGGGCGTCCCACTCGACGGCGTCGGTCGAAGACGAGACCGTTCCATCGTAGGCGCCGATGACGAACCGGCCTTCGCCCCAGGCGCCGTAGGACCAGTCACTGTCGGAAATTTTGGGGAAGGTCCACCCCGAGGCTTCGGTGTAGACGCCGATATAGCCCCCGTTGCCGAGCATGACGATGGTCGAGCCGTCGGAAATGATGTCGGAATACACCCAGTCGGCCGATACTTCGTTCCACGTGGTCAGGTCGGTCGATTCCCAGACGAATTCCTGCATGGCCGTGGTGCGAACGATGGCGATATAACGGCCGGCTGCGTAGCGAATGCGTTTGAAGTGCACGTCGGTGCCGGGCGAGGGCAGGCTCGACCACGTACGACCGTTGGCGCTCTGGTACAGTTCGCCGTCGCTGCCCGCAGCCACGAACTTGTTGTCGTCGCGGGTTACCGAGGGGAAGAATGGATTATGATTCTGGGCAATCGCCTGTGTCTCGACGGCGGCCGGGGTAAGAAAGGCCTTCTCGACGGCTTCGTTGAAGCCGAATGAGTCGAGCGTCATGAAGCCGAGCCATACGCTTACCTTTGTCGTCACGGTTACGGGCAGAGAAATATCGGCGAAACCGGTCGACTGATCGGATACGGCCGGGCTTGAGAAGCAGCGCCAATCGGTTCCCTCCGACGTCGATGCGCTCGAGTTGGCGTTGCTTGACATAGACGCGTTGTAGTCGGCGGTACCTGCGTAGGTCGCGCCGTCATTCTCGCCGTTATAGGTCAGGGCGCCGAGTTCCCATTCGGGAGGAATGCGCAGGCAGAAGCCGGGTGTCCAGGGATCGCCGTTCGGGCCGCTATTGCCGTTGTGGCGAAGCGTTGCGGTAAGGGTAAAGGTTTCACCGACGAGGGCGCGGCTGGGCACGACCAGATCTTCGATATCGAGACAGCCGGTCAGCGCCGCTGTGAGCAGGGCCGCGCCTGCGAGCGTTTTCTTCATGCTTCTCTCCGCATTGAAAATGAACAGCCTACAGTTTAAAGGCGTGGGGGGCAGGTCGCAAAGCGGCGAGGCCGGAGGCTATTCCTCTCGGACGACGGGCGACGGGCGACGGGCGACCGGTATCACCCGTGCAGCAACTCCCGCATCTGCTTGTAGATGAACCGGGCCGCCCGCTTGGGATTTGCGCGGTACAGCGCGTCCATAATCTTGGCGTCGGGGCCGACGAGCACGCGGTAGCGGTTTTTTTCCACTCCGTCGAGAATCGTGCGCGCCGCCTTGTCGACGGCCAGCGGTTTGAACGACTTTGCCTTGCCGTGGCCGGGCATGGCAATGCTGACCCCCGAATTGGCGGCGATCTCGGTGCCGATGGCGCCGGGAAATACCACGGTGACGCGCACGTTGGTGTCGGCCAGCTCGGAGTGCAGGCCTTCGGTCAGGAGTTTCACGGCGGCCTTCGATGCGCCGTACACGCTCTGGCCGGGAACGGGAAGAAAGCCGCCCATGCTCGAGATGTTGACGATGTGTGCCTCGGGCCGCTCGAGAAAAAGGGGAAGGAAGGCTCGCGTCATGTACAGGGTGCCGTAGAAGTTCACGTTCATGACCCGTTCGATGGCGGCGTCGTCGAGGTCGTTTACTTTTACGAAGGGCTGGATGATGCCGGCATTGTTGATGACGCCGTCGATGGCGCCGTGCGCCTTCGCCACGTCCTTTACCAGGCGGGCAACCGCTTTCTTGTCGGTAATGTCGACGATGTGCGCCGACAGTCGGTCGGCGCGTGCCCCGGCAAGGCGGCAGGTTTCGTCGAGGGCGGCTTCGTTGACGTCGACCGCCGCCACCCGAGCGCCGCGTGTGAGCAGTTGCAGCACGAGTTCTCGCCCGATACCGTTTCCCCCACCGGTAACGACGATGACCTTGTCGGCGATTTTCATGGCGCGGCCTCCTTCCGGTGACATGGGATAGCGTATTCCCCATTGTGCGCCAGGCCGTGGGGGCTTTCCATGCGATCGGTCAGGTTCGTGCGCGGCGAGGAGGTTCACGGTCGAACGTGCTCTCCGAAGTCCGCCGTTTACCGTGCAACCCGAAGCGCCAAACGCGGCCCCCTCTCAGGCTGATGATCCTACACATCTTCAGTCCCGGAGGGACGACTCAGTTGTAGCCCAGGACGTAAGTCCTGGGTATCAGAAAGGAAATAGAAATGAACCCCGAAGGGGTGACTTCTCTTTGCCCGGGGTGAAAACCCCGGGATCTCCGTGCGACCGGCTGCAAGGAAGATGGTCACTTTCTGGGGCAGGAGACCGGCGAATTGGCCCAGGGTTACACCCTGGGAAATAATGATCCACCCCCTCCGGGGTTCCACCAATACCTTCGCCCACGTTACCCAGGACTTACGTCCTGGGCTTAGCATAAGCCGGCCCTCCGGGCCTCAGCACTTAACCCGGACAACCAGTCATCGGAGTCGGCCCAGGGTATTGCGAAGAAATGTGATCAATGATCAGCCTCTCAGGGGGGCACGTGCAGCAAGTGGGTTCACGGCCGGGGGTAAGCAAACGCGGCCCCCTTTCAGGGGGCACGTGCACCAAGTGGGTTCACGGCCGGGGGTAAGCAAACGCGGCCCCCTTTCAGGGGGCACGTGCACCAAGCGG
>JAWLBW010000363.1:0-4035 GCA_041687475.1 bacterium | reverse complement strand
CGCGGTGGGTTTCAACCTGATGTATCCGGGCGAGTTCAACGGTTGGTTCGGTTTTGCCGGATTCGGCCTGGCGGTGCCTGAAGGGGGCCTGACCGCCGACTATGCCTCGGCCGGATACACCTATTGGACCGACTTCATCTTTCAGGCGGTATTCGCGGCCACCGGCGCCACCATCGTTTCCGGTGCGGTGGCCGAGCGCATCAAGCTTTCGTCCTTTCTTGTCTTCAGCGCCGTATTCGTCATGCTCATTTATCCGATCATCGGTTCGTGGAAGTGGGGCGGCGGCTGGCTCGACGGTATGGGTTTCTACGACTTCGCGGGTTCGACGCTGGTTCACAGCGTGGGCGGATGGGCCGCACTGGCCGGCGCGCTGCTTCTCGGTCCTCGTCTCGGTAAATACCTGAAGGACGGCAAGATCAAGCCAATTCTCGGTCACAGCATGCCGCTGGCCACCATCGGCGTGTTCCTGCTCTGGCTGGGATGGTTCGGCTTCAACGGCGGTTCGGTGCTCAGCGGCGATCCGGCGCTGGTATCGCTCACGCTCGTGACCACGGCGCTGGCCGCAGCCGCGGGCTCGCTGGCTGCCATGACCGCGTCGTGGTTCATCAGCAAGAAGCCCGATCTGTCGATGACCCTCAACGGCATTCTGGCCGGTCTGGTGGGCATCACGGCGGGCGCCGACGTCATGAGCCCGGGCGAGGCGCTACTGGTCGGCGGTATCGCCGGTATCCTGGTCGTGTTCTCGGTCATGTTCTTCGACCGGGTGCGCATCGACGACCCCGTCGGCGCCATTTCCGTACACCTCGTGTGCGGCATCTGGGGCACGCTGGCGGTGGGTATTTTCGGCGACCTGGCCGGGTTGGGCCAGTTTGGTGTGCAGGCGCTGGGCGTTGCCGCGGCCGGGGTTACGGCCTTTGCCGGCGCGGCAGGTATTCTGTTCGCCGTGAAGGCGGTCATGGGGCTGCGCGTCACGCCCGAAGAAGAGCTCGAAGGCCTTGACCTGGGCGAACACGGCAACCTTGCCTACCCCGACTTTCAGCCGGCCGGCCACGGGTACGGAACGTCTGCCGGTCGCTCGGCGCCGGGTTCGGCGAAAGAGGCGGTGGGCTTCCGGCCAGGCCTGGCCGAAAACGAGGCCTGACGCATAGGGGCTGAAAGAATATCCTCTTGCGGGAGGGAGGGGCGTAAACACGGGGGGCCCTTCTCTCCCGCATTCTTTTGGAATCGGGCTGAAGGGTGAAGGTTGCTGCAGGGGTGTCGATGGTGCGTGGTGCTTACTGTACGGCTTCTCTGGCTTCCCGTTTCATCTGGGGCGTAATTTCGGTAGAACGAGCAGGAAGCCTGGCCGTGCCCCGTTTTCCGTTCTGCGCAATGTCTTCGATGAGCAGCTTCATTTCAGCGATTTCGCGTACCTGAGAGGCGATAATCTCATCGGCCAGCCTGCGAACGCGTGGGTCGGTAATACTCGCCTTTCTGGCGTTGTTGATGGCGATGGAATGGTGGGGAATCATGGATTTCATGAAACCGACATCATCAATGAACGTCTGCCCTCTGTTCGACACCAGAAGGCCTACGCCGACCAATGCGGCTGACGCAACCACCGCTATCTTGGTACCCGTACCTTCGTACATGGGCCACATGAAAGACAGCATGACGATGGTCATGACACAGCCCATGACCAGGGAAGAAATCATACGATTCAGACTGAACGTGACGTGGTCGGCCGAGTAAACGAGTTGATACATCAGAAAAAACATCACCAACGTCGAGGTTGCGATCATTGCCGCAAATCGTTTCCAGCTCATACCTGTCGCAGCTTCCTTCGCAAAGGATTTCTGACGGTTTTCTGATTCGCCGCCGCCTCTCCGGAGGAGTACGACGAAGCGGAACCCCCTGCCCGGGTGCGCCTGCTGCGGCGTCGAGGGCTCGGCTGGTCTTGCCTTACCCTGAAAAAATCACAAGCCTGCCTGCCCTTGCGTGCTCTCCATGCCGGTAATCGGCAAATTAAGAACGAAAGCCGTGCCTTCTCGGGGCAGGTGGGTCAGATCCAGCGTTCCGCCGTGGGCCTCGGTAATGAGTCGGCCGAGAAAGAGCGTGGTCGCAATGTCGGCCGCGCGACGTTGCTGGAGTGCCTGCGTCAGATCGGTTTCAGCCGTATCGGGAAAGGCAACGCCGGGGGCGTGCAGGCGCATGACGAGTCTGCCCCCTTCGTCGCGGCAGCGAAAGTCGAGCTGCTTTCCCGAACCGTACTTGAACCCCAGTGTCAGGAGACGTTCGATGAGAAAGCGCAGGCGTTCCTGGTCGACCCGCATGACGGGCAGCATTTCGGTCTCGACATTCAGGTCGCAGCGCGCGTCGGCGGCTTCCTGCGTAAGATTGTCGACGATGCCCTTGAGAAACGGGCTCATCTCGACGGTCGATAGGGAAAGCTGAAAGCGACCGTGAAAATGGCGCCAGAATTCAAGGGTTTCGGTAATTGACGAGGTCAGCCGGCGCACCTGCTTTTCGACGAGGCCGTAGTGTCGGCGCAACCGGTCGACGGAAATACCCCCCTCCTTGCCGGCCGCGATGCGCTTGCCCACCTGCACCTGCAGTTGCATGGCCGCGAGCGGGTTCTTCAGCTCGTGGGCTTCGAAGTCGACGAGGGCGTCTCGCAGGCTCAACCGGCTTTCGGCCGACCGGAGCCGGCGGCGTAGACCGAAATTCTCCAGCACCAGGGCCACGATACCCTGTAGTTCGCCGAGAAACCGCAGTCCCTCTTGGCTAAAGGCTGCGGGGCGGCACGCGTATACGAACAGCGTGCCCGCACGCCCGCCATGGCCGAGCAGCGGCGCCGCATACACGGAGCGAAACATGACGTTCGTCCCCGTTTTCACATCGAGGGATGTAAAGCGCCTGTCCGACTCAAGATCGTCGGATGCAAGCACCCCTTCGGTACGAAGAGCCTGTTCGACGAAGCCGGAAGGTAAAAAGCCGTAGGCGGGCCGATGCATGCCTGATGTCGCACGACCCGCGAGAACGCGCCTTTCATTACCTTCGGCCGCCACGAGTTCGGCCGCGTCTGTGTCGAGTGCGGCACAGAGGCAGGCAAGCGCCTCGTCCAGAAAACCTTCCAGCGTCTCGGCGCTGCCGGCCAGACGTGCGACATGCAGCAGGGCGTCGTTGCACCTTTCAGGCGACGTGGGGGTCTCTTGTCGCGGCCCGAGTGGCACGGTAACCCCGCGAACCGTTTCCTTTTCCAGGGGGCGAAGGGTGGTTCGGCACCACAGAGCGCCCCCGGTTACCGTCAACATTCCGTGTTCTACAACCTGGGACTCGCCCAATCGCACCGCGGCGGCCAGGCTGTGCCGGAAGCGAAGACGGTCATCGGGATGCACGAAGGCGGCCATTCCCTCGGCTGCGGCGAGCATCACGGCTTCTTCAAAACCGAGCAGTCGCAGAACGCCCTTGTTGATGGCCTGCAGGCTTTCTCCGAGTTCCTGGACCCAGATGAGTATTTCTTCGAGCTGTGCGCCATCGGCAACAGCGTCGCCGTGGGAAACAGCTTCGGCATCGGGTGAGGCGGGCAGGGCCGAGGGGGAAGTTCCCTCGTTCACGGCGACCTCTCGCCCGGTATCGGGCAGCTCGCTCAGGGTGCAGAGAACGCCCTCGAGCCGGTTGCCGCTCCACACAGGGTCGCCGGTAAGACGCCTGACCCGCCCCTGAAAGACGACGTGGCGTATGGCCCGCTCACGCGAGACGGTCGATTCGAGCCATACGTCTTCGACATGGGCGACGACCTCGCCCGGAAGCAGGCGACCGATCGTATCGAAATTTTCGGTAGGGGCCTCCGCGGGAGTTTCCGCTGAAGGGCGACGGCCGATAAGGCGTTCGAAGGCCCGGTTGGCCGTCAGCACCCGACCACCCGCCGCAACCATGAAAACGGCGTCTGCCACGGCATCGAGCCATACGCCTGGGTCGCTGACGGCGTTGGATTCGAAGGACACAAGCAGACCGGATTCGGACATCATGGCTCCGGGAAAAGGGCGTTATTCC
>JAWLBW010000362.1:0-4056 GCA_041687475.1 bacterium | reverse complement strand
CCCGCCACAACCTGCGCTTCTACCACGACCTCATGGCGGCCATGCGCCGTCATATCCTGGGTGGAACCTTCGCCGCGTTCTATCGGGAACAGCGCGAGCTTCTGGTCAGGGGCGACGAAAACAATCCCCCCGTTGTCGAGCGCATGGGCCGCCGACGCCGCGACGCAAGCGCCATGGAGCGCTTCGAGGTACGCACGTCGCCCCATGGCTACGCCTACGTGACCGACCGTACGTCGGGTGAAAAGATGCACGCCGGCCTGAACCCCGACGGCGAAGCCGAAGCTTTGTACGTGGGTCAGTCGCGACTGGCCGAGCGGCAGGCCGAAGCCACCGCCAAGCCCCTGGTGGTCTGGGATGTCGGGCTCGGGGCCGCGCACAACGCCATGGCCGCCATTCGCAGCGTCGAAGCGGCTGCCGACGGAACCGTGCGTCCGGTGCACCTGGTCAGCTTCGAGAACGACCTGGGCTCGCTGCGGCTTGCCCTGCGGAATGCCGGGCAATTTCCCCACCTGCAGACCGCCGCGCCCAATCACCTCATTCGCTTCGGCGAGTGGAAGTCGGAGCGCGCCCCGCTCCGGTGGTCGCTCGTGGAAGGCGACTTTCTCGGCGCCCTTGCCGAGGCTCCGCTTCCCGACGTCATCTTCTATGACCCATTTTCGTCGAAGACCGACCGCGAACTGTGGACGCTCGACTGCTTTTCGCGCATCCACACGGTATGCGGCGAACACGACGCCGAACTCTTCACGTATGCGGCGGGTACGGCCGTTCGCGCCGCCCTGTTGGCGGCCGGCTTCCACGTAGCGAAGGGCGAAGGCACCGGCACCAAAGGGGAAACCACGATTGCCCTGACAACCCCGGCTGCGGCCCGGCACCAGGCCCGTGGGCGCAACCTGCTCGGCCCCGAATGGCTCGATCGCTGGCGACGCAGCGACGCCCGCTTTCCCCCCGATGTGTCCGAAGCCATGCAGGCCGGGTTTGCCGAGCGCATTCTCGGTCACGCCCAATTCCAGCCCGTGGCGAGCGGCTCATGAAACCCTGGCGCATTCTCGGCCAATCGCGCGCAGCCTCGGGCGGCGAACTCTTTCTCTGCGAGCGCGACGGCGAGTACCTGCTTCGCATCGACGGCTGGGAGCTCATGGCCAGCAGCAAGTCGGGTTCCGAAGAGGCCATGGCCGACATCGGCTGCCGCCACATCCGCAACCGGCCCGACGCGAACGTACTCGTATCGGGGTTGGGCATGGGCTATTCGCTTCGTGCAACGCTCGATACCCTGCACCCCCAGGCCCGGGTTACGGTGGCCGAATTCGTTCCCGAGATCGTTGAATGGCACCGGGGACCACTCGGTCCCCTGGCCGGCAACCCTGTCGACGACCCGCGCGTAACCGTACACGTCGGCGACGTGAAAGAGGTGCTGGAGCGCGGCCCCGACACCTTCGACGCCATTCTGCTCGACCTCGACAACGGCCCCACCTGTTTCATCGACACCGGCCCCGACGCTCTGTACGGCCCCACCGGCCTGCGCACGATTCACCGTGCGCTGCGCGGCGAAACCGGCGTGCTCGTCATCTGGTCGGCCGGCCCCGACATACGTTTCGAAAAGCGCATGCGGCAATGCGGCTTCCAGGTCGAATCGGTCGTCTCATCGGCCCGCAAAGGGGGAAAGGGCGCCAAGCACGTGCTGTTCGTGGGAAGGAAGGCGGGGCGGCCTTCACGCCGACGAGACGGGAAGTAAAAACTCTACCTTCCTCTACCCGCCCACCTGCCTGCCATTACGGAAGGCGACTCAGCTCTGTCCGTATTTCTGATTGAATACCTCATCACTCATCAAGAGCAGAAGAATGAATTCGATCACGGCGATCAGGGCCGGAATAGCCGTCCAGAAGAAAATCAGGTAAACGATGCCAAGGCCGGTCTGCCCGAGATAAAACTTGTGGGCGCCGAAACCACCCAGTAAGAAGGCCAGCAACGCAGCCACGATTCTGCTCTTACCGTTCGGCGCAACGGCTCCCAGGTTCAGAGGCGCCGACATTCCAGGCTGTCGAACACCGCACTTGGGGCAGATTTCGGCTTTCGCTTTGATGACTGCAGCGCACTCACTGCAAAACTTCTCATCGGCCGCTTTCAATGCAACTTCGCTCATTCTTCTCATCCCTCGGTTTACACGTTTTGCGTTGACCTTGATCGGGCATACGGCGAACACCCAGAGTGCTCACTTGTCATTGCTTTGCTCAGGTAGCGGTATCTTTTATACCCCACAAGTATTCGCTTCGCAATGAAATTATCAGGCAAAGCTTTCATCGGCATTACATTTGCCTTCCAGGCATTTGATCCGGAAAGCGGATGCGCGACGTCGGCTTTAAGACCAGGTCGGTCGTATGTTCGGTGCGCAAGGGCAGAAAGGGCGCGTGGGAAGGAAGGCGGGGCGGCGACGTCAGGGGATCGGACCGCAGGGTAAGGGTCGTAGGCCGCAGTGAATTATGCGATTTACTCTCCACACTTTCGTGGTTGACGGCGTGAGTTTTCTCAATGTACGGTATCTCCGTACAGGTTGAACGGAGGCTCGATTTCCGTGAAAGTCAGCTACAATCGCGCACGAAATAACCTCGCAGAAATCTGGGACGCCGTCGAAGACACCCGAGAAGCTGCAGTCATTCAGCGACCCGGCCACGAAGACATGGCGCTGACTCCCGCCGACGAACTGGCAGGTCTTCGCGAAACCGTCTACCTTTTACGCTCCCCCGCCAATGCAACGCGGCTGCTTGCTGCGATGAACCGTGGTCGCCGAGGAAAAAACCCCGCGCAAAATCTGTCCGACCTTCGCCGGGAACCAGGCTTGGAAGAAAACAAGTAAACTTCCTGAAGCATCCGAACCATGCGCATCCGGACGACTTGGGGCCGATTCAGGGGGCATTCCGCTGCACCAATGGAAACGGCCCCCCCTCAGTCCACCGGCGGAACTCACTTCCGCCCGGCTCACCGCTTCTTCCAGAAATCGAATTCGGGCTGATACTTCACGTCGGGTAGTTCGAGCAGGCGTTCCTGCAGCCACCCCTGGGCGTCGGTCATGGCCTGGTTGTAGATGCTGGGGGCGATTTCGACGAGAAAGAAGTCGAGCACGTGCCCGGCCTTCAGGTCGCCGATGTCCTGTTCCAGCTCCTGGTCGAAAAATCGCTGAATCGATTCGAGCAGATACTTCCGCGTGTCCTTTCGCAGTTCGATAGACATTGTGCTTCCGAAAGATTGAGGCATAAACGTGGGAGAGACGGACGCTGCTCCCCTTCCCCCCGAATTGTGCGCCATCGGCCGCCAGCGTGCAACGATGGTGCCGTATTCCCGAACGAAAACACAGCCGCACGTCGGAAGCAGATGGGCATCGGGTCCGGAGCTGCTCTCCCTGGAGGCTCGCGACTCTCCACTGCTTGCGCAGGGGCCATTGACGCCTCACGCACAAGGCCGATGCCGGGGCATTGCCGCTTGCCCCCGTCGTTCCGTTATACTGTTGGGAAACCCTTTCGCAACGATCGAGTAGCCGTGAAACCCATTGCCCAGTCCGTCAAACTGCGGAACGTCTGTTACGACATTCGGGGTCCCGTTCTGGAAACCGCCCGCCACATGGAGGAAGAGGGCCAGAAGATCATCAAGCTGAACATCGGCAACCTGGCCGCCTTCGGCTTCGACGCTCCCGAAGAAATTCAGCAGGACATGATTCGCAACCTGCCGTCTTCTGCCGGCTACTCCGACTCGAAAGGCATTTTCGCGGCGCGCAAGGCCATCATGCAGCAGGCCCAGCAACAGGGCATACCGGGCGTAACCCTCGAAGACATTTTTCTGGGCAATGGCGCGTCGGAGCTGATTACCCTGGCCACCAACGCCCTGCTGAACCCCGGCGACGAAGTGCTGGTGCCGGCCCCCGACTATCCGCTGTGGACGGCGGCGGTCAGCCTGTCGGGCGGAAAGCCCGTGCACTACCTCTGCGACGAAACCCAGGGGTGGAATCCCGACCTCGAAGACATCGAGCGCAAGATCACGCCGCAGACGAAAGCCATCGTCGTCATC
>JAWLBW010000361.1:0-4058 GCA_041687475.1 bacterium | reverse complement strand
GCGGCGTATACCGGCGAAAGGAAAGTCACCGCAGAAAAGAGGAGAACGGAAGGTAGTTTCGACATCACTTTCATGGTTCTTTCCCGGTTGAATCGGCTGGTTCTTCGGCGTCGCTCACGACCTGCCCGTCGTCGCCTTCCTCACCCCACGGCGGGCGCGGTCGGGTCGGCGTGAAGCCGCACCACGGAAACATGAAGGGTAAACAGGTCGGAAGCGGAGCAGACATGGACTTGGCCTCGACAAACAAGCGAGCGATTACTCGCTTACCGTTCGAACGATAACACAAGGGGGTATGGCCCGCAAGTGTACCGGGGTGAAGCGTCGACCCGGCTGAATGGATACGACTTGCCCCGGAAGGCTAGCTCATGCTAGCTTGTGACCATGGCTAAACAGCGGTTTTCGACGGAGCACAGACGGCAGCAGATTGCCGAGGCGGCCCTGCACATCATCAGCGAACAGGGCGTGCACAAACTCACGGTGGCCGAAATCGGCAAGATGGTGGGGCTGGCAGACGGCTCCATCTTCCGGCACTACACGTCGAAGCAGGAAATCATAACCGCGGCGCTCGATCACTTCGAAGCCTTGCTGTTCGAGGGTTTTCCGCCCGAACATGCCGACCCCATGGAGCGACTGCGCACCTTTGTGCTCTCGCGCCTTGCCATGCTGCAGAAACAACCCTCGATCGTCAAGCTGGTCTTCAACGACCGGCTGGCCGAAGCGGGAGGCCCCGAACATGCGACCCGCGTGCAGACGTTCATGGCCCGCTCGATGATCTTCATGCGCGACTGCCTGGTCGAAGCCCAGCGCGAGGGAGATGCGCCCGAAGAACTTCCGGTCGAATCGCTGGTCTGGGCGGTAACCGGCATCGTGCGCGGCATGGCCATGAGCTACCTGGCCGGGTACGCCATGATGACCGCCGACGATGCGTGGGATGCGATTGCCCGCTTGCTTGCCAGCGCCGCGCGCGGCGAACGCACCGAAACGTCGGCTCGCTGACGCCCCTGGCCCACCCCCGCGTCTACCGGAAGCCGGAAACGAAGTATTCGACCCCGGTGCGGCTGCGCCGGGGTCGCTTCTCGGCTCAGAGTTCCTGGTCGAACCGGTTGGTAAACGAGAGAAATCCGGTCTGGCTTCCGCGAATCTTCAGCCGGCCCGAAAGCACGGCGGCCAGGGGGTTCTCGATTTTCAACGCCAGCCGCTTCCACGTCATGTCGTCGGTCTCGACCACGGCAATGGGTTCGGGCGTTCCGGGCAACGGGTCGCCGGCTACCAGTTCGGCCACGCCCCGACGCACGGTAAGCACGTAGCGCTCGCCCGATTGGGGAAAGTGAAAGGCCACGCTTTCATGCACATCCATGGCTTCTTCGGGCTTCAGGCGAGTCGACATGACCTCGAAGAAGACATGCACCGGAATGCCCTGCAGCAATTCGTCGGGCAGCTGCGCCATGGGCACCGGATCGTAGCCCCGCTCCAACTCGCGCGCGGCTTCCAGAAGGTACGAGCGCCCGTTGGTGTTGCCCACCCCTTCGGCCACCATGCGATAGGCGCGCACGAGTCGCGCCTCGAGCCATTCTCTGCCGTCCCTGACGTCGGCAAGCAGGTTGCTGTCGCGAAGCTTGGTCAACAGATGTATGGCCCAGCGACCGTCTCCCGCGTCCAGGGCTTCGTCGGCCATCTCGAAGATGCGCACGGCGCCGCCCATGGCAAGCACTTCGCGGCGGGCGGCTTCCGTGGCGGCGAGGGGATACAGGGTCGCTGCCTCGCCGTCGAACCAGCCCAACTCGTTGCCGTAGATGGCGCGCACCGACCAGTCGACCTGGCCGTACAGTTCACGCAGCCACGGTTTGTCGACCAGGTGGGGGGGAAGCCCGGTTTCGTCGACAATGCGTTCAAGCCCGTCGGTCTTCGTGGCGCGACGCACCACGGCGTCGCGAATCCACTGCACGGCGTCGCGGTAATCGCGCAGCTGTTCCTGAATCTCGTTTTCGCCCACGACCGGAATGGTATGCGACGGAATGAGAATGGCCGGATGGCGGCGGCGCATTTCGTCGAGGGAACGAATCCAATCGTTCACGGGGCGCGGCGCTGTTCCCCTGATGGTGTAGAGGTTGGGGAAGGCGCGGTAGAAATTATCGCCGGCAAAGAGCACGCGTTCTTCGGGCAGCCAGGCAAAGAGCTGGTCGTGCGTCTCGCCGTGCGCCTCGTAAAGTTCGATGTGCCGATTGCCGACCTCGAGCACCGTCGAACCCGAGAACGTGCGCGTCGGCATGCGAAAACCCGAGTGCAAGGCCGCATCGATGTCGACCCTGCGACCGAGCGCCGAGCACGGCATGTCTTCGTCGCTCAGATGACGACCGAATTGTCGCTGGCCCCTTCGTCCCTCGGCCCGCTGAAAAATGCCGTACTGCTTGATGACGTGTTCGACGAAGGCGTCGGTCGCCCAGATTTCGGTATCTTCGTCGAGCCAGACCGAGGCGCCACCGATATGGTCGATGTGGCTGTGGGTGTAGATGACGGCATGCACGGGCCCGGTCGCCCGCGCCCCGAACGCCTCGCGAACCTGTCGCGCTCTGGTCGGGCTCATACCCGGATCGACGATCACCAGCCCATCGCCGGTTTCAATGAGCGTCGTGTTGGCCAGGTCGTATCCGATTGCCGTAAAAATACCCGGCGCCACGTGTTCAATACGAGGTTTTCCGATGGCCTCTTCGCAGTGCTTACGAGCGTCTTCGGGCAGCGGAACCGCACGTTGCTGCTGCACGCCGCCGGTGGCACAGGCGGCGACAAGCAAAGCTCCGACAGTCAGGGTGAGACTCCGGGAAACACGAGGGGCGATGTGACGATATGACTTCATGCCGACCTTCTCTGAACAGAAAAAAGGAAGAGCTGTGCTCAGCCTCAGAGAATAGCCGAAGGGAAGTGCGGGGGCAACCCGGCCGGCCCCCCAATCGCCAATCGGTGTAAATGGGCGGCGTGGGCGGAAGCACTCAACCCGGGCCGGCGGCCGCCAGGCGGGTAACTTCCGAAAGAAGGGTATTGAGGTCCAGCGGTTTCTGCAGAACGGTCGCGCTCTCGAGCTGCTCGCTGTCGATGCGGCGACCGGCCGTAAGTACGATGACCGGAATCGCGGCAAGACCGGGATCGCCCAGCTGGTGACGGCGAAACTCCCATCCGTTCATGCCCGGCATCATCAGATCGAGCAGAATGAGTGCCGGTTTCTCGTCGCCGGACCGAAGGTATTCGAGCGCCTCCAGACCGTTGCTGCGACTCACGGTTCGGTACCCTTCGTCGCTCAGCAGATCGCAAAGGGTTTCACGAAGCTCGACATCGTCTTCGACCACCATGAGCAGTTTTTCAGACATTGCGGTCTTCTCCGGATGGCAAATCGATGATGAAGGCCGTTCCCCTGCCCTCTTCGCTTTCGAGTTCGATGGAGCCCCCCATTGCCTCGACGAAGGTACGGGTGATCCACAGCCCCAGCCCCAACCCCCCGTATTCACGCTCGGAAACGGCCCTTCCGAATCTCTCGAAAACCAGCGCCTGCTTCTCGGGCGAAATGCCGATGCCCTGATCACGAACGAGAATACGGGCCCCACCCGAAAGGCGCTGAATACATACGTCGACCGGTTTACCGCGGCCATACTTGATGGCGTTCGAGAGCAGGTTCGTAAGCACCTGATCGAGGCGCAGCCGATCCCATTGGCCGGTAACGGGTTCAAGCTGTGAACGCAGCTCGATACCCGCCTGCGCAAAGGCCGACTCGAAGCGTTCAAGAATGTCACATACCAATTCCGTGAGATCGACGTTTGTGCACTCCATTTCAAGTTTACCCGAAGTAATGCGGGAAACATCCAACAGAGTGGCAACCAATTCTTCGAGTTTCTGCTCCTGACGCTCAATGACACCCAAGCGTTTCTCGAAACGGGGGTCGCTCTGCAGCAGACCCGATTGCGAGCCGTCGCGGCGCAGAAGCGACAGTTGAAGGCTTAACGAGGTCAGCGGCGTACGAAGCTCGTGCGAGGCGATGGAAAGAAACTCGTCCTTCACCCGCAACGCCT
>JAWLBW010000360.1:0-4066 GCA_041687475.1 bacterium | reverse complement strand
CGCCCAGCCAGATGCCCCGCGCGCCGCCTCACCCCCGGCGGACCGGTACGTGGTCGCCTCCAATACGGGAAATGAACGGTCGGAAGGGTGACGGAGCCGGCTGGAAAGCCGGCGGACCAGCGTTTTTCCTCGATTGCGCCCCAATTCCCCACTTTTCCCCCGGCCAAATCATTTGGCCGCCGAGCACCCGGGTGATCGGCGACACCCCCGACCGGCGCGTAATCGATACACTTGCCCCCTGAAAGGGGGCCTCACGACCGGAATCCGACGCGTGAGCCACGCGCGGCCCCCTCTCAGGGGGCACGGAAGACAGGTCTGCACGTGCGGGGGTAGTTGACCATCGGCCATCGATCATCGGACATCGGCCATTCCGCGCCGAAGGCGCGGCTCACCGGCTTTCCACCATCTCCCGCACCAGCGGCACGACCCGCTCCAGCGGAAGAATCTCGACCCGCTCCTTGCCCGTCAGGCCGTGATTGGTAAGCACCTCGGGGGGCACGTTGAGGGCCTTGAAGCGGTTGGCGATGGTCTTGCGGCGTTCCTGGAAGACGTCGAAGAGCATGCGGGCGAACTTGTCGGCGTCGCCCAGGTCGTGCAGGGCCTGCTCGCGCAGATCGAACTGCAATACCGTCGAGTGCACCTTGGGCGGGGGACGGAACGAGCCGGGCGAGAGCTCCATCACGCGCTTGATGGCGAAGGCGTTCTGAAAGAGAATGCTCAGCGGTCCCCAATCCTTCGTCGAAGGCTTCGCCAGCAACCGGTCGGCCACCTCGCGCTGCAGCATGAGCACCCAGCGGGGAAAACGCCGGCGTTCGTGATAGAACTTCGTCAGCAGGGGCTTCGAGACATTGTAGGGCAGGTTCGAGACGAAGGTGATGGGCCCTTCCCCCAGCGATGCGAGGTCGAACCGGGTGGCGTCGGCCATGCGCAGGTCGAGCTGGGGATAACGACTGCGGAGTACGGTTTCGAGATCGGCGTCGGCTTCAATGGCGGTCACTTCGGCGCCGGTGCGCAGCAGCCGTTCGGTCAACACGCCGTGGCCGGGTCCGATTTCGACGACCCGGTCGCCCGCGCCCACGCCGGCCGCGCCAACGATGCCGTCGGCCGCCCCCGCGTTGACCAGAAAGTGCTGGCCGAATGATTTCTTGGCGCGCATGGCTCAGTTACCCTCGCCGCCGACAGGGGCCGTCTTCGATTCTTCGGTGGTGTCGTCGCCCTCGGTGTCGTCGTCGCCCCGTTCGTCTGCGACTTCCTCGTCGTCTTCAATCAGGTTGCCTTCGGCATCGACCAGCCCGGGCTGCCCCTTGTACACCATACGCACCACGAGCAGCGAAATCTCGTAGAGAATGAGCAGGGGTATGAGCATGGCCAGCATCGAAATGGCGTCGGCGGGCGTGAAAATGGCCGCGGCCAGGGCCATGATGACTGTCGCCCAACGCCGGTTCTCGCTGAGAAAATGGGGGGTGATCATGCCGAACTTCGCCAGCACGAACATGATGAGCGGCATCTCGAACATGAGGCCGAACGCCAGCAACAGCTTCTGCACGAAGTCGAGATACTCCGAAATGGAGATCATCGGCTGAATGTCGGTGGTCGAATAACCGAGAAAGAACTGAAACGAGAAGGGAAACGCCACGAAATACGCAAATGCGCCGCCGGCCGCAAAGCACAACAATGCGGTCACGATAAAGGGCATGAAGTAGCGCTTCTCGTTGGCGTACAGCGCGGGGGCAATGAACTTCCACGCCTGATGCAACACCACGGGCATGGCCACCACGATGCCGCCGAAGATGCCGACCTTCAAGTCGATGAGAAAGGGCTGGGCTACCCCGGTGAAGATCATCTTGCGCTCATGCCCTTCGGGAATGGCGTCGAGCAGCGGCTGGGTGAGAAAGGCAAAAATGTGCTCGGCAAAGCCGTACACCGCCAGAAAGCCTACGGTAATGGCAATGAGCGATACCACGAGCCGCTTGCGCAGCTCACGCAGGTGCTCGACCAGGGTCATGTTCGCATCAAGCGCCTGCATGTTCCGTCTCTTTCTTCTCGCTCGTGGGCATGGCGGTTGCCGAGGCAGGTGGCGGCACAGGGTTGCCGTCGAGATCGAAATACTCGATCTTCGGCGCCGTACGAGCCGACGCCGAGCGGAAGGCCGGGCCGCTGCGGGCGACGGTGCCGAGCCCCGTATCTTCTACCCCGGCTTCGGCGCTGGCTTCGGCGCTCTCTTCGGTACTGCCAACGGTAACGGCAGAAACTTCTTCCGACGTCGTGCCGGCAAGGGTTTCGCCCGGCGTGCGATTGGCCGCAGGCTCGTTCCTACCCTCGCCCGCGACCGCGGCCACACCGGCAGCCGCGGCGGTGGTCACGGTTTCGGCGGTATTGGCTTTCCCGACTGCAGCGGCATCGCCATCGCCGGCGGCCTTGGCCCCCGTGGCGCTCTTCTCCAGGTCCTTGACCGAATTCTTGACCTGCCGTTCGGCGTCACGCGCGGCCTTGCGGGCGGTGTCGCGGTACTTGTCGGCTTCGCGGCGCACGGCCGACACCGTGTTGCGGCCGGCCTTACGAATTTCATCGATGGGTTCGGCCACCTCGAGCATTTCGGTGCGCACGGTTTCACGCACCTCGTCCCACGAGCGACGAAGCTCCCAGGCAAGGCGGCCGATGGTGCGCGCCATCTCGGGCAAGCGCTCGGGCCCCACGGCCACGATGGCGATGATGCCGATAACGATGAATTCGGTAAATCCGATGCCGAACATAAGAGGAAACAGTGTAGCATTTCCCGGGCGTCGCAGGCATCCTGCCCAAGGGCCGCCCGGCGGGGCCTTCGGTTGACGGAATCGGGCGCAGCCTCTAAGCTGCTAGCGGGAGATTGCATTATGGCCAACATCGGTATCGTTTACGACCCCATTTTCATCGACCACCGCAACCCGTTCGGGCATCCCGAGCGCATCGAGCGGCTGCAATCGGTCATGACGGCGCTCGAGCGCACAAGGCTGCTTACCCGGCTGGCCCAGGTGCCGGCGCTACCGGCCGAACGGGCCGACGTCGAGCGCGTGCATACCCTGGCCTATCTCGAAGAGCTCGAAGTCTGGCGGGGAAGAGAGGGCAACCTCGACCCCGACACCTACGTCTCGGAACAATCGGTCGAAGCCGCCTACAAGGCCGCCGGCGGCGGCATCGAACTCGTCAATCGCGTGTGGAAGGGGCGCCTGAGCGGCGGCTTCGCCCTGCTGCGGCCCCCCGGTCATCACGCCGAAGCCGACCGCGCCATGGGCTTCTGCCTGCTCAACAACATCGCCATCGCCGCCGCCCACCTGCACGCCGCGGGCGTGGGCCGCGTCGCCATCGTCGACTGGGACGTGCATCACGGCAACGGTACCCAGCACATGTTCGCGGGAGAAGGCGACATTCTCTTCATCTCGACCCATCAGGCCCCCTTCTACCCCGGCACCGGCGCCGCGAGCGAAGTCGGGCGCGGCGCGGGCGAAGGCCGCACGGTAAACCTGCCCTTTCCCGAAGGCTTCGGCGACCCCGACTATCTCACGGCCTTCGACACCATCATTCTTCCCATTCTCGCGCAGTTCGGGCCCGACATCATACTCGTGTCGGCGGGGTTCGACAGCTACTTCGAAGATCCGCTGGCCTCGATGCGGGTCACGGCCGAAGGGTTCGCAGGCATGGCGGCTCGTTTGCGCACGGCCGCCGAAAGACTCTGCGGGGGGAAGATCGTGTACTTCCTCGAAGGCGGCTACGACCTGGGGGGGCTCTCGCAGGGCGTCGTGAACGTGCTGGTCGACCTGCTCGACCGGCCCCCCGTCAAGCCGGTGGAAGGCAAGCTCTCGCCCGCCTGGGAAGCCACCCGCGACCGCATAACCGCCGTACAGTCGCGATACTGGACGATCTGACGTGCAACACGGGTGAGAGATGGTCGTCGGACGTCCGTCGTCAGTCGTCCGAACAAGTACAGCGGCGACGTGCTGCAGGGGGGCACGGGGGTTGCCTGTTGTCGGTGGGCGGTTGCCGGCGCGTGCTGCATGACTGACGTGTTTCCGCACGGCCGGGGGGAATG
>JAWLBW010000359.1:0-4082 GCA_041687475.1 bacterium | reverse complement strand
GTTCCAGTAGCGGGCGGCCAGTGCGAGCTCTTCTTCGAAGTATTTGCGGAGTGCCGGTTTCATCTCATCTACCCTTGAAAGCGTGTCATTGCTTTCAAGATACCAAGCAGTGGGCGGCAACCGCTTGAATGAAGCTGCTGAACCTGGACGCCGGACACATTCGCTCCGCTCAGTGCAGGCTCTGGACGGCGGACGTCGGGAGATCGGGATTCGGCCCTATCCCATTCACCGGGAAGTCGGCAATCATTGCCGGTTCTTAACCACTTGATGTTACAGGGGAAAGGCGAGGAGGAACGTACAGTATTCGCTCTATTGGGGAATACCCAAAGACCGAGTTCCTACACCCGCTCGCGGATATGAGGTGGACTACGAACAAGCTTCCGAATGGGCATAGACATGCGGTAGAATAGCCGCATGAGCGTTGCGTTAAAAATTGAGCTGCCTGACGAACTTGCTGCCGACCTGGCCGCGCTGGTAAAGCTGGCGAAAACGACTCCGGATGTTCTCGTCCGAAAGGCACTTGAACGTTATATCGAGGCTCTTAACGATCAGTTTGATAACGAAGAAGCCGATCGTGTGCTTGCCGACCCGGACGCAGACTGGAAAAGCCTTTCCGACGTAAAAAAGGACCTCGGCCTCTGAAGTAGCCTATACCGTACAACTGCCACGAAAGGTCCGCAAGGAACTCGAGTCGTTGAACGACTTAGCGCTTCGCCGCGTTGTTAAAATGCTGGAAGGTCTCGAAACAGATCCCAGGCCCCCGGGGGCAAGTAAACTCGCCGGACACGAAAACCGCTGGCGGGTACGCGCAGGCGACTACCGGGTTCTGTATGAAATTCAAGATGACGTGCTCTTGGTTCTGGTCGTACGCATCGGCCATCGCCGCGACGTGTACGAGCGCTAATCGACCGGCTGCTTTCAAGAATAGTCATCAAAGTCAGGCAACGGTGCATCGAAGTCGGGCGCGACGGATATCTGGCCCTTTGCGGTACCGCCCCGTCTCTCCTTTTGCGCCCCATATGGCCTCATCCGAGTTAACCTCACGACAGGCATATTCTGCCGTGCGATAATAACCTCTTCCCCCGCCAGTACACGGTCTATCATCTCCGGCAAGTGCTCGCTGGCATAGTATTCCTCGTACGTCGCCATGCTTCCATCGTACATCACCTGTCAGGATCATCATTCGTCACATTTCCAGCCTGCAGAAAGGTTCCGGCTCGAGTCGCGTAGCCGAGCAGGGCGAGGCCGACGACGAGAGGCGTACGTAGGTCACGGGCTCTGCTTGGCAACAGCTTGAGCGGTCTCGTTCACGTTCCATCCCGGCGGTACGGTCCGGTTTACCGGAAAAGCCCGGTGGGCGAGATGCCAAAGTGGGCACGCACGATTCGGGAATCCACATCCCCCTGCAGCAACTCGTCCCCTGTCACCTCGGCGAGCACGGAAAGGAACAGGGGGAAGGCGACTTCCCCATTCAGCTCAGCCATCGTGCGAAGGCTATCGCTGTGCCGGGCAAGGGCTGGAAAGGGCTGCGGTTCGGAACTTCCACCCGAACAGGGCAGCTGCCGGGCCCGGTTCGACGACGCTTCGACGAAAAGAAGCGCAAGCGTTCCGCCGAAATTGCCGAGCTCATCAGAATGGGAGATAGTCGATGACAGCTGGGACGCCGGCTACGTGGCTTTACGTTAGAAGCCCTTGTGCCGTTGCTTCGGCATAGCAAGGCGTCCCTTCCCCGTCCCAAGCCTGCCTGAGTAGAGGCTGAACCGTCGCGTATGGGGAAATCCCTCGGCGTCTCTGCGCCTCAGTGTATCCCCTTCTTTTCCGGAAATCTGCTGCACCACTGGCACAAACGAAAGGCGGTGCTTATACTTAGGGGGAACATGAGAGTTTACCCGCAGACGACGCATGAGTAAGGATAAGGAAAAGGATCGCGCCATCGCCATTAACCGGAAGGCGAGCCACGAGTACCACATCGAAGAAACCTTCGAGGCGGGGCTGGTGCTCTCGGGGTCCGAGGTGAAGTCGTTGCGGGCGGGCAAGGCCAACATCGGCGATGCGTTCGCGCGCATTACGGGCAGTGATGCGGTGATCATCAACATGCACATTTCGCCGTACGCCGATGCCGGTTACGCGCAGCACGAGCCAACGCGCACGCGCAAGCTGTTGCTGCACAAGAAGGAAATCGAGCGGCTGCGGGGCAAGACGCAGGAAAAGGGTCTGTCGGTGGTTCCGCTGCGCATGTACTGGAAGAACGGCTACGCCAAGCTGCTCATCGGGTTGGGGCGCGGTAAGAAGCTGCACGACAAGCGGCAGGACTCGAAGGCGAAGGACGTGCAGCGAGAGATGGCCCGTGCCATGCGGCGCGAAAGATAGTACAATAATCGTACAGGGTTCGTTGTTCCCGATTGCAGAGCGTTCTGCCATGGGGTACGACGAACAGGATCTCTGACAACAGAATATGGGGGCGATCGGTTTCGACGGGGCTGTCGAAGCGTTTAGGTTGCGTGTCGAGTTGCTGCCAACTCGTTAAAAAGGTAGAAAAAACATAGTCGCCAACGACTACGACTACGCTCTGGCAGCTTAAATTGCCAGCGATACCACTCCTATGCCTGCGGGGGGTGAGCATCGAAGCTAGCGGGCTGGCCTTTCGAGAATACCTGGTGCTCGAAGGGTGAGATAAAGGCCGGGTCCGCCGCTGAGGAATCCTGTCTGTCGGAGTCTTCAGCGGTCAAATCAAATGACGGACTACACACGTAGTAGCCTGCGTGTAGAAGTCTCGGACGTGGGTTCGATTCCCACCGCCTCCACCATTTCTCGCTTTCCCGCATGCTTCGCTTGCGGGAAGCTGCGATAAAATCCTCCGAAGCCTCGGCGAAGGGGGATTGGCTCGGCCTTCCCTCTTTCCGAGGGAGGTCCGGATGCAATCGTAGCCGTGCGAAATGCTGATGAATGCCGCTCATTCGAGCGGCTTTTTCTATTTTGCCCCCCGCATTTTCACCGAACGAGACCCTCCCGAAGCGGCCCGCTCAGCCGCCGCTTACCCCCCGAACCGACTCGGCCACGCCCGTCGCCATAACGCTGCCGTTTCGGGTAAGCTATATCGATGCGCAAAGTGAAAGCAGCCATTCTGGCAGGGGCGGTATGGGCGGTCGCCGGTTGTGCGGGCACGCAGGTTCGTGAACCTGTTCCCTATGCGGCGGCGACAACGGCAGCGAAAGTCGATGTGCCGCGGCAGCCCGAAGCGCAAACAGCGGCACCCGCCGAACAGCCGACGGCGCCCGCGGCCGTCACCCGGCCTGCCCGCCCGGAAAGCCCCGTAAAACTCAAGCCCTACGAGGCCCTCAAGCAAGGTATGGCGTCGCTTCGCGGGCGAGACTACGAGACGGCCGCCCGCCTGCTGGCGGCATGCACCGAGGTACCCAGATTCGCGCGCGACTGCAATTGGGAGCAGGGGTGGGCCCACTTCATGCTGCGCCGCTTTCGCGAAGCGACAAGCAACTGGGAAAAGGTGAAAAAGCTGACGCCCGATCTTCAGGGCCTCGACGATGCGCTCGAAGACGCCCGCGCCTATGTCGCCATCTACGACGCCATGCACAAGGCACGCGCCGGCGCGCCGCAAGCAGTTACGGAGCCCTTGCAAGGCAACTACCTGAAGGTACTTGCGGTCGGCGATGTCATGCTCGGCACCTCTTTTCCCGAAGACAAGCTGCCGCCCGATGACGTAGCGCCGCTTGTGCACGTCGGGCAGTTATTGGCCGACGGCGACGTCGTCTTCGCCAACCTCGAGGGGCCGGTCTGCGACGGCGGCGAAACACGCAAGTGCCGTCCCGGACAGAAGTGCTACGCCTTTCGTACACCCTCGCGTTACCTCAAGTACCTCACGCATGCGGGCATTAATCTCGCGTCGCTGGCGAACAACCACAGCAGCGACTTCGGCGAGTTCTGCCGGCTGCAGACCCAGTCTCACCTGCAACAGGCCGGCATCAAGTGGTCGGGCCCGCCCGGTTCGTGGACCTTTCTGCGCCGGAAGAACCTGGTCGTGGGCATGGTCGCCTTTCATGCGTCGACGCTGACCAACAACCTGC
>JAWLBW010000358.1:0-4133 GCA_041687475.1 bacterium | reverse complement strand
ATTCGCCGCTCTTCGCGCCTGGTTTACGTACCCGAATCTGCGCCTCTGCCCAAAGCGATTGAGCAGTTGCAGAACGCAGGCGTGCAGGCCGGCATCGTCGTGAACGAGTACGGCGAATTCGAAGGACTGTTGTCGCTGGCTACCCTGTGGCAGCGGCAGGTCATGCAGTTCGCCGGTCCGCGGGGTACGCACCCGGGCATCAAACCGGTTGAAGGCGGCTGGGTCGTACGGGGCGACACCCCGCTCACGGCGCTTCGCGAGCAGCTGGCGCTTCCGCTCGAAGAGTCGGTTTTCTACACCACCCTCGGCGGCTTCGTGCTTGAAGCCATCGGCCGCCTGCCGGTGGTGGGCGATACCTTCTCGCTGTACGGGTATACGTTTACCGTGCGCATGATGCAGGGCTACCGCGTGCACGAAGTCGAGATTCTCAGGGGAAGCGACGAGAAAGGCGAAGCCACGTGACGGGTCGTCGGACGTCGGTCGTCGGACGTCGGATTCTAAGACACGTGCGGCACGGATGCACGGGGGTTGTCGGTCGTCGGTCGTCCGATTGAGTACAGGAAGGGTCGCAGGTATTCCGGTACCACGGCCCGGCGGGATGCTGAACCGTCCGACCGTGCAGCAAGTTACCGGTCACGGGCCACCGGCCACTAACGTCCGTCATTTCTCCGTTACGTTCACGTATCACGTTTCACGCCCCGTGACACGGTACACCACGTCGCCGGCCACTGGCCACAGGCCACTACCGTCCGACCGTACAGCCGCAATCTAGAGGGTATGAAATCACCTATCACCCCCGTCCGGCCGTGCTGCACGCGGCCGCTCGACCGACCGAATCGCCCGCTTCCTAAACCCCCTGTTTTGTTGACTTTCTCTGCTGCATCCGGGTACGATAACACAACATTTTCCTATGTAGCTCAGAGTCAGGAGGAGCCATGGACCAGACGCCAACCCGACCGGGAGCGCCCGCAGGAGCCGCTCGGCCGCCCGTTGGAACCGCTCTTCAGTTGAACGATATTCTCAAGATCGCCCTCAAGGGCGGCGCGAGTGATATTCACCTGAAGGCCGGCCTACCGCCCATGTTCCGCATCGACGGCAACCTGGTACCGCTCAAGGATGCCAAGCGGCTCGTGCCCGAAGAGCTCAACAAGATGGCCCTGGGCATCATGAACCCCTCGCAGAAGGAAGAGTTCAAGCGCGCCCACGAAATCGACCTCGCCTACGGCGTGCCGGGCCTCGGTCGTTTCCGCGTCAACATCTTTCAGCAGCGCGGCACCATCGGCATCGTCCTGCGTGTCATTCCCTTCGGCATTCAGTCGTTCGAGCAGCTGAACCTGCCACCCGTACTCGAAACCATCGCCGGCGAGCAGCGCGGTCTCGTGCTGGTAACCGGAACCACCGGTTCGGGTAAGTCGACGACGCTGGCCGCCATCATCGACTACATCAACTCGAAGCGCACCCGTCACATCATCACGATTGAAGACCCCATCGAATTTCTCATTCGCGACAAGCGCTCGATCGTGAACCAGCGCGAGGTGGGCGCCGACACCCTGTCTTTCGCCGCCGCCGTCAAGTCGGCGCTGCGTGAAGACCCCGACGTCATTCTGGTGGGCGAAATGCGCGACTTCGAAACCATCGAAACCGCGCTCACGGCCGCCGAAACCGGTCACCTGGTCATGAGCACCCTGCATACGCTCGACGCCACCGAAACCATCAACCGTATCGTTTCGGTGTTCCCGCCGTACCAGCAGAAGCAGATTCGAATTCAGCTCGCCGGTATTCTGCGCGCCGTCATCAGTCAGCGCCTCATTCCGCGCGCCGACGGCAAGGGTCGCGTACCCGCGCTCGAAATTCTGCGCAATACCGCCCGCATTCGCGAGCTCATCATCGACAAGGATCGCACCCGCGAAATTCCCGAAGCCATTGCCCGCGGCTATACGACCTACGGCATGCAGACCTTCGACCAGTCGATCATGAAGCTGTACAAGCAGGGCCATATCACCATGGACGAAGCGCTGCAGCAGTGCTCGAACCCCGACGATTTCAAGCTGCGCGCCAGCGGCGTCGGCGGCACCAGCGACGGCGACATGTGGGGCGACTTCGACGGCGAAAAGAACGACGGTTCCGGCGGCGGCAATCCCGGCGGCGGCATGGAGTTCGAGCTCGAATAAGCTCTTTCGTCCTCTGTCTTTCATCAGGCTCCGATGCGTGCGACGTGCGCACGGAGCCTGTTGCTTTTCTTGCGTCCGTCAGCCACCCTACCGCGTTTCCGGCACTTCAATGACATCCTACCGACTTTCCGTTCTGTTCCTTCTCGCCTTCGTGCTGGCCGGCCCTGCCGCACCGGTAAGCGCCGACGAGTACCCTGCCGTGCGGTGGACGCCCGGAATCGACGCCGGAAGCGATCTTCCCGATGAAATGCTGTCCCTGACCGACGACAGCCGCAACACCCTGCTGCTCTATTGGAACCCGACCGTTCCGGCATCGGTCGAAGAGCTTCTCCGGCTGCAGATCTTTGCCTCTGAAGCAGGCGATTCCTGGCGCATCGTCACGGCGGCCCGGGCCATCGACGACACCGAGCGCGAAATCGTTACCAAGGCCCTTGCCCAACGGAAGATCACCCTGCCCGTTCTGCTCGACCGTCAACTGGCGATCGCCCGTGGGCTCGGAGTTCCCCACGTGCCGGCCTACGCCGCGATGGCGACCGACGGCACGCAACTGTTCAAGGGCTTCACTTCGCTCGAGCAACGCGTAGACAAGGGCGGAACCCTGCGACAAGCCCTTGCCGCAAAACGTGTCGCCGGCCTTGCTCCGGCCCCGAAGGCCGTGCCCCGCAAGGGCGAGCAGGCGCCGGCCATCGCCCTTCCCGACATCGCGGGGGCGCAACGGGCCCTGTCCGACTTTCTCGGCAAGGGCCGAAACGTCATGGTGCTCTTCTGGAGTCCCTACTGTCCACACTGCCGCAACGAGCTGCCGCGTATTCAGCGGTACCTGACGGTGCGTAAACATCCGTTCGACGTGGTTTCCATCACGCGCATGGACGGTCCTGAAGACCGCATTGCCGTCGACGGTTTTCTGCGCGAACACCAGATTACCTTTCCCGTACTTGTCGACGGCGGGGCCGTACTCGCCACGTATGGCGTGCGCGGCATTCCCCATTGGCTGATGCTTGATGAAGATGGTCGTATTCTCACTATCGAAACCGGTGAAAAACGGGGTCTCGAAGGCCTGCTGCGCCGATTCGAATAAGCACCGGCCCGCACTCGGCTCTTTTCTCATACTCCCGCCGAAAAAAATAGTGACACTTTTCGGGCGCTCGCCTGTTTACCAGAGTGAGAGCGAGCGATAAGTCATGAACATCGAAGACTGGTACCGACGATACGGGCCGATGGTGCTGCGGCGCTGTCGGACGATGCTGCGGCATGAAGCGCAGGCCATGGATGCCATGCAGGATGTGTTCGTGCGCCTCATGCGCCACGAACACCGACTGCACGACGAAGCCCCCGCAGCCCTTCTGCTGAAGATGGCGACCCATGAATGCCTGAACCGTATCGCCGCCGAGAAGCGGGCGCCGCTCGACGGCGACGACGCGGTGCTGCAGCAGATTGCGGCCGCCACCGGCAATGAAGAGAGTCGCCTGAACGCCCGCATGGTGCTCGACAGGCTCTTTCGACGCGAGCGCGAAAGTACCCGGCTGATTGCCGTACTGCACCTGGTCGATGGCATGACACTCGAAGAAGTCGCCGCCGAAACAGGCCTTTCGGTTTCGGGGGTGCGCAAGCGCCTGCGCGAGCTGAAGGCACGTCTCGAACGCATGAACATGGTGGAACATGTCTGAACGGAAACCACTGCCCGACTGGATGCTCGAACGGTACGCCGCCGGCGATCTGACCGACGACGAAGCCCGCGCCGTGCAGGCGCGCCTCGAACGCGAAGATCCGCGGGGACTGCGCCTCGCCGCGCTGCGGGCCGATCATGAACAGACCCTTGCCGCCTGGCCGCCCGACCTGATTGCCGAACGCGTTGCCCTGCGTGCCGGTCGCCCGAATCGGGCCAAACGCCTGGCGCGGTTTGCCTGGGCGCCCACGCTCACGGCCTTTCTGCTGATCGGCGGCCTCTGGCTGGTGCACCCC
>JAWLBW010000357.1:0-4142 GCA_041687475.1 bacterium | reverse complement strand
GACCGCGATCTCATGTCGCCGCGCTTTTTCTGGTCCATGCGCTACCCCGACATCACCTTCGAGAGCACGAAGGTCGAGAAGGCCGGCGACGGTTTTCGCATACACGGCGAGCTGACCATGCGCGGCGTGACGAAGCCGGTCGTGCTCGAGGCTTCCTACCTGGGGGGAATGGCCGACCCCGACGGCGCCTACAAGGCCGGTTTCGAGGCTACGGGCACCCTGAACCGGAAGGATTTCGGCATGACGTGGAACCGGGCAGCCGATAACGGCGGCGTGCTGCTGGGCGACGAAGTCGAAATCGTCATTACCGTGCAGGCGGGATACAAGGATCCCGAGATGGCCGCCCTGGAAGGCTCGCTCGACTGAACGGAGATAAGACCGGGAAGGGATTTGACAGAAACCGCCCGAATCAGGTAATCTATTTTTTTGACGTTGCGCACGAAAGCGCGCACTTCAAAACCGTTTTACGGGGCTATAGCTCAGCTGGGAGAGCGCCTGAATGGCATTCAGGAGGTCGGCGGTTCGATCCCGCCTAGCTCCACCAAATTCGAAAAAGGCTTCAGGAGAAATCCTGAAGCCTTTTTTCTTTTTCCTTCTCGCCGGTACGGTCGATAGCCGGCAACCGAAAACAGGCCTGCGAAGACGCGCCGCGTTCAAGGGGAATAAGATCACGTGGTCGCGGGTCAACTTCTCCAAGGCCCCGCTGCTCAACGCCAATCTGACGGATACGAAGTTCGAGTATGCCGATCTGACCGAGGCCTACGTCGCGTACGGAAATCTGACCGGCGCCGTGCTGCCCGATACCCTGAAGGACCTGGCCGACTTCTCCTTCGCCACGTGGACCGACGGCAGCAAATGCGGTCTGTTTTCGCTGGGGGCCTGTTTCTGACACTGACAGACCTTCCGGTTTCCCATGTCTGAACCGGGCGTCCTCGGCCCTGAGACGTCTGTGTCCATTTTCGTGTTCGCCTGTGCTATGGTGGGGGGAAAACGAACATGAAGAGGAACGACGATGAACGGACAGATCTACGGACAACAACAACCTGCGTGGGACCAGGACCAGGATTTTACGCAGTGCATGCGTGAGTTCATTCAAGATCGCCGCATTCGCGAACGCATGGTGGCCGAACGCTTCATGGAGTCCATCCTGCGCGAGCCTGCCGCCCAGGACTGATTTGCGCCTGCTTTCAGGCCCCCGCTTGACAGCCTGCGAGGCTGCATGATTGGCTATGGGTGCAAAGGAGCCCTCATGCAGTCTTCGCGAAAAAAGACCAAAGCCTCAGTAACGGCCGCCGGAACCGGTTCCGTACCGGTTGCCGAAGCCTACCCGGAAAGCGATGCCCCGGCGGCGCGGCAGACCGAGTCGCCGCTCAAGCTGGTCGTACAGGCCGCGGGGGGGCCCACGCAGTGGGCGGGTAAAGCCGTACGGCTGTCACGCACGGTGCGCACATCGTTCAACCGGCCTGAAATTCGCCGCCGTCTCGAGCGCCTGCGCGAGGTGGGATTCACCGAGCAGATTCCCACGCCGCTGCAGTTGCTCTTCGGCGGCCTCGACATGGTGCGCTACTTCATCGAGCCGGGGGCGCGCGATTACTACGAATCGCGGGGCATTCACTTCGCCTTTCACCAGCTGCTGCGCCTGCTCGACGACCCCTGTGCGCTCATCGATCCCGTAGGGGTGCTTTCCGAGCGCGACAGCATCATCGGTCACGTGCTGCAGGTGGTGCACGCCAATCCGCTGTACGATCTGCAGTTGCTCGAGATGTTTCCCGACGGCGTAGCCGAGATGGAGCGCCAGACCGCCGCCATGATTGACGGCACGCACCCCCGCGCGAAGACCATCGGCGCCGTGGTCGAAGACCCCGAATACCACGCCCGGCTGCTCGCGTACATCAAGCGGTACCGAAAAGATCCGCTCACGCCGCAGCTGCGCCGCAAGGCGCTCAATGCGCGCGCGAGCCGCGACTTCGTGCTGGCCGAGGAAACCTTCGGCGACATGCCGGGCTTCTTTCGCTACGCCAATCGACTTCCGACCGGCATCGCGGCGCTGTTGCGTCACTATGTGGAACACCGAGTCATCAACCCCCGATACTGCGACGCCGAAGCGATTGCGGTCGTCGACAAGCGGTTCGGCGCGCGGGGCGTGGAGCACAGGGTTTCGTGATGCGCGGTTATCTTGCCCCGATTCTTTTCGGACTGGCCTCTCTCGCCGGCCTGGTGGCGACCCTGAGCATGCCCGAGGCCGATGCCGGAAGCCTGTCTGCCTGGCGTGCAACGGCTGCGGCATCGTCGTTGACCCCCGTCTGGCTGCTGGCCATCTTTGTTACCTGCGGCCTGGTCGTGCTGCCCATTACCGCCGTGGTGCTGGCGACCGGACTGCTGTACGGCAAGACCGGATTCTTTCTCGCCTATGCCGGCATGATGCTGGCCGCGCTGGCCGGTTTCGGCGCCGGGCGCTGGTTCGACAACCGCAGACCCGAGGGCGAGGAAACAAGCAAGGCCGCGGCGGCCCTTGCCGCGCGGGTTCGGCGCAACGCCTTCGCCGCCTCGCTCTTCGCCCGGTGGATTCCCGGCTTGCCCTTCGCCCTGCAGAACACCACGTTCGGCGCCATTCGAACGCCCTTTTTCCCTTTCCTCGGCGGCTCGCTCATCGGGGTTGCGGGCACGACCGGCTTCTTCATCATCGCGGGCATTGCCGGCGGCGACCTCATTCACCGGCTTGAAGAGAGTCTGCGCTTCGGGTGGACGCTGCCGGCCGCCGGTCTCGCCGCTTCGCTTCTGTGGATGAGCGTGCTTGCCGTTCGCAATCGCAAGGTCGCGGCAGCAGCCGTGCTTCCCCGGAAGGAAGAAGAGCCCGAGTCCGTCATTCGTTGAGTTGTCGCAGCGCCGTCGATTCCCGTACCTGCCGACCCTCCGTATTCATCCGTAACTACGTTGCCCCGTGATTCGAACCCGACTATACTTGTTGGGCACGCCGGCCTCTACCCGGGGGCGTCAGGCTGAAGAGCTGCTCTTCAGTCTGGGCCAAATGTAGTAAGAGGGCCTGGCTGCCAGGGGTTCGCATGGGTGAGGCAGAGCCATGAAAGCCATGACCGGTAAAATTCTCGTCGTCGACGACAGCAGGGTGGCCGCTGAAATGATCAGCCGCCAACTGCGCGCAAGGGGACACGAGGTCGTTGCCGTAACCGACGGCGAGGCGGGGCTGCGCACGCTGCTCGAAGACAACTTCAGCCTGGTCATTCTCGACGTGAACATGCCGGGCCTCGACGGCTTTGCCGTAGCCGAGCGCATTCGCGCCCTGCACGAAGATCTGTTTCTGCCCATACTCTTTCTCAGCGCCGACGCGGCTCGCGACACCCACGTACGCAGCCTGCGGCAGGGCGGCACCGTCTACATGACGAAACCCTTCAACGAGGAAGTGTTCGCCGCCCAGGTCGAAAGCCTGCTCGTCATCAAGGACCTGCAGGACAACCTGGCCCAGAAGAACCGGCTGCTCGAAGAAATGTGCCGCCGCGACAGCCTGACGAATCTCTACAACCACTCGTACTTTCAGGAGCTGGTCGATCACCAGTTCCGCAGCAGCCGGCGCTACGAGCATCCCCTATCGTGCATTCTGCTCGACCTCGACCGCTTCAAGCAGATCAACGACACTTTCGGCCATCCGACCGGCGACCGCGTGCTGACCGAACTGGCCGACCTGCTGCATCGTTGCGTACGCGAGGTCGACGTCGTCTCGCGATACGGGGGCGAAGAGTTCGGCCTGCTCCTGCCCATGACCGACGCCGCCGGCGCCGAACTGGTGGCCGAACGCATTCGCAACAGGGTGGCCGAGCATGTGTTCGACGCCGAGATTCGACGGCTACGTTTGACCTGCAGTCTCGGGGTGGCGTCCATCGGGCCCTCGGTTTCGAGTGCCCGCGAGCTTATCGAGTTCGCCGATCGAGCGCTGTACCTGGCCAAGCGCACCGGGCGAAACCGCGTCTGCCGCTTCGATCCCGAAAGCTGCCCGCCCGTACCGCACGGAACGCCGACCCAGGCGCCCGCCTGACGTCGATCGGAAATCGTGTGACCGAGTCTGGTAAAGTGATAGGGCTTTCTCAGGAGTGCCCATGCTTTCGCGACTTCCCCTGCCTGTACTGACG
>JAWLBW010000356.1:0-4150 GCA_041687475.1 bacterium | reverse complement strand
TTGACGATCATGGTGCACGAGCCGCAGACCTCTTCGAGGCAGTTCTGATCCCAGGTAACCGGCGCCACACGCTCGCCCGACTTGTTGACGGGGTTGCGCTGCACTTCCATGAGGGCGCTGATGACGTTCAGATTCGGCTTGTGGGGAATCTGAAAGTGCTCCCAGTAGGGCGGTGAGTCGGGCGTCTTCTGGCGCTTGACGTGGAGTTCGATGTACTCAGCCATGGTAGTCTCCGTAAGCCTTGATTACTTGCCCTGCGGGGTCGGTTCGGTACGATGCGCGGCCGATTCGCCGGCGCCCTGCGTGCGCTTGGCGGCTTCGCCGGTAAGCGCGGTCTTCTCGCGCGACACGCCCACGTTTTCGTCCTTGGGCGTGGTGGCGCCGCCGCGATAGTCACGCTTGCGCGGGGTAATGAAGCGCACGTCGACGTCTTCGTAGTCGAACTCGATCTGACCGTTGACGTAGCGGGCCTTGGTGGTCTTCATCCACTTGCTGTCGTCACGCTCGGGGAAGTCGGGCTTGTAGTGCGCGCCGCGGCTTTCGTCGCGACGGCGGGCGCCCTGGGTAATGGCCCGGGCCAGGGTGATCATGTTCTTGAGGTCGCGCGTGAAGATGAGCTCCTGGTTGCCCCAGCTGCCCGTGTCGTTCAGGCCGATGTCGTTCCACCTTTCGAGCAGCTCTTCGAGCTTCTTGTCGGTGGCGTCGAGCTTGTTGTTGTAGCGAACGATGGTGACGTTGTCGGTCATCCAGTTGCCAAGCTCCTGGTGCAGCTTGTAGGCGTTTTCCTTGCCGTTCATCTTGAGAATGGCGTTCGCCTCTTCTTCACGCTCGCGACGGGCGCGTTCGAAGACTTCTTCCTTGACGTCGGCGGTCGACTTCGCAAGGCCCTTCGAGTACTTGACCGCGGCGGGGCCGGCCACGAAGCCGCCGAAAATGCAGCTCATGAGCGAGTTGGCGCCCAGGCGGTTGGCGCCGTGGTACTGGTATTCACATTCGCCGGCGGCGTAGAGGCCGGGAATGTTGGTCATCTGGTTCTTGGGCGACGACAGGTCGAGGTCGCCGTTTTCCTTGGTCTCGTAGCCGACCCACAGGCCGCCCATCGAGTAGTGCACGCCGGGGAAGATGCGCATCGGCACCTTGCGCGGGTCGTCGCCGACGAACTTCTCATAAATTTCGAGAATGCCGCTGAGTTTGCGATTCAGCTCTTCGGTGGGAATGTGGGTCAGGTCAAGGTAAACCATGTTCTGACCGTCGATGCCCAGCTTCTGGTTCACGCAGACGTCGAAAATTTCGCGGGTCGCGATGTCGCGGGGCACCAGGTTGCCGTATTTCGGGTACTTTTCTTCGAGGAAGTACCAGGGCTTGCCGTCCTTGTACGTCCACACCCGGCCGCCTTCGCCGCGGGCGCTTTCGCTCATGAGGCGCAGCTTGTCTTCGCCCGGAATCGAGGTCGGGTGCACCTGAATGAACTCGCCGTTGGCGTAAATGACGCCCTGCTGGAAGAGCGAGCTGGCGGCGCTGCCGGTGTTCCAGGTCGAGTTGGTGCTCTTGCCGTAAATGATGCCGGGGCCGCCGACGGCCATGATGACCGCGTCGGCGCGGAAGGTGCGAACTTCCATGGTGCGCATGTTTTCGGCGGCGATGCCGCGGCACACGCCGTCGTCGTCGAGCACGACGCCCAGGAAGTTCCAGCCTTCGTACTTGTCGACCTGGCCTTCGACTTCGTAGCGGCGCACCTGTTCGTCAAGCGCGTACAGAAGCTGCTGGCCGGTGGTGGCGCCGGCGAAGGCGGTGCGGTGGTGCAGGGTGCCGCCGAAGCGCCGGAAGTCGAGCAGGCCTTCGTTGGTGCGGTTGAACGTCACGCCCATGCGGTCGAGCAGGTAAATGATGCCCGGGGCCGCTTCGCACATGGCCTTGACCGGAGGCTGGTTGGCGAGAAAGTCGCCGCCGTACACGGTGTCGTCGAAGTGAACGGCCGGCGAATCGCCTTCGCCCTTGGTGTTCACCGCGCCGTTGATGCCGCCCTGGGCGCACACGCTGTGGCTGCGCTTGACGGGCACGAGCGAGAAGAGGTCGACGTTCACGCCGGCTTCCGCGATTTTGATGGAGGCGGCAAGGCCTGCAAGGCCGCCGCCGACAACGATAATTCTTGGTTTCATGGTGCGTTGCCTCGTCTGAATCCGGTTCGGCTTACAGCTTGAACGCGAAGAGAATGTTGACACCGACGGCGAAGAGCAGCAGGCTCACCGCGATGGATACCTTGGTCATGGCCTTCTGCGCCTTCTCGCTGGTCACGATACCCCACTTGAAGGCGAAGTTGAACAGGCCGTTGCCCAGGTGGTAGGCCAGCGAACCGACGCCGATGATGTAGATGACCTTGATCCAGATGGGGGCGAAGTAGTTGGCCATGTAGGCGTAGTCTACGTGGGCGCCGCCGATGCCCCACTGGTACATGAGGTCCTGTACCCGGGTTTCGTATACGTGGAAGATGATGAAGAGGAACAGGACCACGCCGGTGACGCGCTGAGCCAGATAAGCGAAATTCTGGTAGTAGGGGTAGGCGTCGACGTTCGGGTGCGATTCGCGGGTAATGAAGAAGCCGTAAATCGAGTGGAACAGGATGGGAAGGGCGACAATGAGAATTTCCATTGCCCAGAGGTACGGCATCTCGTGCAGGCGATTGACCGCATCGTTGAACGACTGCGCGCCCCCGAGGGCGTGTGCGTTCGTGTAGTAGTGTTCGGCGATGAAAACCGCCAACGGCAGAATGCCGGTCAGCGACTGCAGGCGGCGTAGAAGGTACTTGCCTTGTGCCCGGTTCATACAAACTCCTCGGCTGGTAACCCGGAACGGCGGGTGTCCCTGTTGCGTGACGTGAAAGTCCGATCTCGGGTGGCAGCCTCGAATGTGCCGATATGCCGGTTGTGCAGGCGCTTCGAACGTGCGCCCTCGCAGGCGTTTGCGCGCCGCGTCAGGCGCTGAACGTAAGAAAGCGCGCAGAAGCCGGAACTCATCGCTCCTCTTCTGCCCGTACCCCTGATGCTGCTTTCGAGTGAACGAAGGCAGGCCTCTACCATCCCGAGTGCACTTCCGGCGAACCCGAGCGTAATCAATCAGCTTACCGGAAATGCGAGATTCGTCAAGCGACGGGGCAGGGTTGCACGAACGGATCGCTGATGGGGAGAAGGGGGCGACGGGTGGCACGGCCTGCACGCTGATGGGGCGACGGGGCGCGACGGCCGGCACGGCCTGCACGCGGATGGGGCGAGGGGGAGAATCAGGATGAACCGTCAAGCCGGAATCAAGGTGGTTCACAACCGACCGTCGGTGGCCCGCCGGCATGCCGGCGGGAACCATGCATCCCTGCGACCGGTCGGAAACCGTCGGTGGCCCGCCGGAGCCGTGCAAGCCTTCCCCCCGGTTATTCAGGAGGCCGGTAACCCACGTCCATCCCTGCACCACGCCTTGTGGATTAAGGATTGAGGATTATGGATTAAAAAAAGCCACCCGAAGGTGGCTCTGTAAATCGGCGGGTGGCTTTTTTACTCGATGACGGCAACGACGTCGCCTTCCTGCACCGTATCGCCTTCCTTGACCTTGATCTCCTTGACCGTGCCGTCGGCCGGGGCCTCGATGGGAATTTCCATCTTCATCGATTCGAGAATGATGACGATGTCTCCTTCGGAGACTTCGGTGCCGACTTCGGCTTCAATCTTCCACACCTTGCCGACCATTTCGGCGACGACATCTGCCATGAGACTCTCCTGAACTGCAGAGGATAGGGGCGTCCGGACCTCCGTGCGGCGACGGGGTTGCCGGAGATGAATACGATTGCTGAAATTATAGCCGCATACGCGCCGGAGCGCACGGGTTGCGTGCGCTCAGCGACCCTTCCACTCAGGCGCGCGCTTCTCGAAAAAGGCCGAAATGCCTTCGCGGGCGTCTTCGGTCCCGAGTGTGAGCGCGAGCTGGCTCTTGAGAAAGTGAAGGGCCTGCGAGTATTCCATGTCCTGCTGGTTGTAGAAGGCGTTGCGGCCCATGCGCACGGCGAGGGGACTCTTGGCCGCCAGTGAGTGGGCGACCTCATTGGCCTTTTTCATGACCTCTTCCTGCGTCACGACCCAGTTCACCAGGTTCCAGCGCTCGGCCG
>JAWLBW010000355.1:0-4157 GCA_041687475.1 bacterium | reverse complement strand
CTCGAAGACGAAATGGTGGCCGAACGGCTTCGTGGTGGCCGGTGATAGTTCGGACATCAACCTTCTGCTGTACGCCGAAATCGACGCCTTCGCGCAGCATGAACAAGCGCGGCAATGGTTTGAGGAGGCGATGAGCGGCTCCCGACAGGTCGGCTTCGCTCCTGTCTGCCTCTTCGGATTTATTCGCCTTGCGACGAACCGCCGGGTACTTACCGAACCGCTACCCGTCGATGATGCGATCAGCCGGGTTGAGCGTTGGCTGGTACAGCCCCAGGCGACCCTGCTCGTTCCCGGCACCCGCCATCTCGCTACTGCCTTCCGCCTGCTGCGCACTCTCGGAGCGGGAGGCAACCTCACCACTGACGTCCCGATCGCCGCCTATGCCATCGAGTACGGCGCAGAGGTCTTTTCCAACGATAGCGACTTCGCACGCTTCGCGGGCGTGCACTGGATCGACCCGCTACGGAAGTAAGCAACGGGGAAGTTCCAAAACAAGCGAGGGGAGCCGTTGTGTTTGACGATGCCCTACAGCAAGTGACTTGTGCGTGAAGCTAAAAAGAAAAAGCCCCTCTTCCGGGTGGAAGAAGGGCTTCAAGATGGCTGGGGAGCAAGGATTCGAACCTTGATAGACGGAATCAGAATCCGTAGTCCTGCCGTTAGACGACTCCCCAACGAAAATCGTCGGCTAAAGGATAATCATATCAAAGGAGACGCGATTAGCCAAGGGCCTGAGCGTCAACCGGCCAGATTTTTCGCTTCCCTACCGGTCGCGAGCCATCAGGCTTCGACTGGCTCGGGCTTGACGGCTTCGGGCTTCACCAGGCCGAAGTGCGCACGTACTTCCTGCTCGATGCGCGCCAATACGTCGGGGTTCTCGCGCAGGAAATTCTTGACGTTCTCGCGGCCCTGGCCGATGCGATCGCCGGCGAAGGAGTACCAGGCGCCGCTTTTCTCGACCACGTTCAGGTCGACGCCCAGATCGAGCACGTCGCCTTCGCGGCTGATGCCATGTCCGTAGAGAATGTCGAACTCGTGTTCACGGAACGGCGGGGCAACCTTGTTCTTGACCACCTTGATGCGGGTGCGGTTGCCGATGACGCTGTCGCCTTCCTTGATGGCGCCGACACGACGGATGTCGAGACGCACCGAGCAGTAGAACTTGAGAGCGTTGCCGCCGGTCGTGGTTTCGGGGCTGCCGAACATGACGCCGATCTTCATGCGAATCTGGTTGATGAAGATGATCGTGCACTGCGTCTTGTTCACCGTGCCGGTGAGCTTGCGCAGCGCCTGGCTCATCAGGCGGGCCTGCAGGCCGACGTGGCTGTCGCCCATCTCGCCTTCGATTTCGGCACGCGGCGTGAGCGCGGCCACCGAGTCGACCACGATGAGGTCGATGGCGTTCGAGCGCACCAGGGTTTCGACGATATCGAGCGCCTGCTCGCCGGTGTCGGGCTGCGAGATCAGCAGATCGTCGGTGCGCACGCCCAACTTGCGGGCATACGTCACGTCAAGGGCATGCTCGGCGTCGACGAAGGCCGCAATGCCGCCCTTGCGCTGCGCTTCGGCAATGGCGTGCAGGGCAATGGTGGTTTTACCCGAACTTTCCGGCCCGAAGATTTCGATGATGCGACCGCGCGGAAGCCCGCCAACCCCCAACGCAACATCCAGTCCGAGCGAACCCGTCGAAATGGCTTCAACGTCTCCGTGAAGGTTTTCACCTTCGCCGAGGCGCATGATGGTTCCCTTGCCGAACTGCTTCTCGATGCTGGAAATGGCCAGCTCGAGTGCTTTCTGTTTGTCGTTGCCTGCCACGTTAACCGTCCTTCTGTCTGAGGTCAACCGCAGCCCTTCCGGGGGCCGCAGGATTCACATCTTAGTAGTTTTTTTAATACAAAGTCAATTGAAAAGCGTCTTCCACAACCCGGCTTTCCGCAGCTCTTCGGCCGGTTTCCGGAAGGGCGCTCAATGTCGCGCACGAAGCCTCATCATACCAGCCGGAAAGACAAAGGCTGTCTGATCTCAATCGTTGAAGAGAAAAATCGACAGCGAGGCGGCATGGGTCGGGTCGTCACTGCCGGTGGGCTTGACGAAAGCGTAGCCGATCTGCCAGTACCCGGGCTCGCCGGCGGTGGTACCCACCGACCATCGGCCGCTGCGGTCGGGGCCCGCCGGAAACTGGCCGTAGCCGCCGTACAGCTGCAGGTATTCGATGGGCCAGACCTCGAGGCCGGTGCTCCACGAAACCGGGTGCACGGCGGCGTCGGGCCGGTACCAGATATCGGCCGTAATCTGGAAGGTTTCGGCCCAGGCACTCGCCAGTCCGGCGGCAAAGGTTCGCTCGCCGTCTACGGTGCCTTTCGGCGCGTTGAGAATGTTGTACACGGCGGCGCCGACCTTGAGCATGCCTTCAAGCTCGTCGACGACCACGCCAAGGTCGAAGTTCCAATCGGTGCGTTCGCCGCCGGCCGACTGGCGCTCGCGGTCGATCACATAGTGGGCGCCGATGCCGAAAGACGAAGTACCATAGTTCTGGGCCATCGCCAGTCCGAAATCGTCGGTAGGAAGCTGACCGCCCGTACGGCGCTGCCAGCTGAGACCTCCACCCACCTCGCCGGTGGTGAGGCTGTCCATGATGGACACGTCGCTCACAATTTCGGGGCGGTCGGGTCGGCTCTTGGCGAAGGTCGAAATTTCGTAGCGCTTGCCGAGCGCCACGCCGGCGGGGTTCAGGTGAATGGACGCATTGCCGCGCGGCGCGGCAAGACCGCCCTGCATGGCCTGGGAACGTACATCGACGAGCTCGTCGGCGTGCACCGGAACGGCAGCAAGCAGGGCCGCCGAGAAAGCGAGGGTCAGTAGACAACGCATAGGCTTTTTTTACCCGGGCGGGGTACCGGCCGATTGGCCGCACACACTCGCCCTGAAAGCCTACAGCGTATCACAGCGGCGCCACCAACGGCGAACGCAGAACGCTCAGCCGGGGGGAAAGGGGTGAGCTGTTATTGGGAAGTGCTCAGCGAAGGATTCGCACGGCGCGCGCCGGAGACGGAAGCCCCATAAACCCGTCTTCGCCTACAGCCGTGACCCGCCAATACAGCGTGCCTACCGGCAAGGTGCGATTGCCGTCGCGCACGGTCGTGCCCGAAATCTGCCCGGCGTAGAGAATTTCGCGGAACGACTCATCTCTGGCCAACTCGAGGCGGTACGTACGCGCGCCCCCGACCGGGCGCCAGGCAAACCGGAATGTCTGCAGGGGTCCATCGGGCGCCGGCGCGATGGCCGTGGGACCGGGGTGCAGGGCAACGGGCTTTCGCGCGCGCCCCTGAAGGTCGACGTAGACACCGTAGCCCGCTTCGACGGTAACCAGTTTTCCGGGGGTGAATACGGCGGTTCTTTTCCCCCCCAATACTTCGACGAACAAGCCGTCGTCGACCCGGCGCATGCGCACCCTGCTGTCGCGAACGTGAACACTCGACCGGCCGACGTCGAAGAACAGGGTGTCTTCGGCCGCTTCGACATAGGCCGCACGGCCTTCCCACCGATAGCGTCCCGGCTTTACCAGAGCAATTTCGCCCGCACCCGTGAGGTCGATGCGTCCGGGGCCGTCGAGTCGTAACACCGCATCGTCGACCAGGGTTACCCTGTCGCCGACATGAATGATACCCGGACCCTCGACCGCCACCGCCTGCGTAACCCCTTCGGTGAATCGGCTTACCGACCCCTGCATGGAAACCATGCGTACCCCGGCGGTGTCGGCGGCCCCGACGAGAAGAACCCACAAGCCCAGCATCACGGCCTGACTCACGGTTGCACCTCTTCTGCCCGCTCGAGGCGTACTTCCAGAAGCGCTTTCTGGTCGGCCCTGACATCGAAATTCACATGTGCGGCACGGTAACCCGGCGCTTCAATGTTCAAGCTGTAGGTACCCGGCCGAAGGATGCCTGCGTATCCGTCTTCACTGGCGACGATTTCGCGCACCGACGGGCGAAAGACGATAACGGCATTGACCGGAAGCTTGCGTTCATTCAGCACGCGCAGGAAGAAATAGCCCCATTGCGTTGGACAGCCCTGCCCTTCATCTACCTCCGAAGACCCGGGATCGAGGGGGCATTCGTCGAGTGAATCGTCGATACCGTCGCCGTCGGTGTCGGTCACGC
>JAWLBW010000354.1:0-4229 GCA_041687475.1 bacterium | reverse complement strand
CGATGTAGAGGTGCGCGGCGACGAACCCGGCGAAATGGGCGACGACCTGCCCGCCGTAGCCTACGAGTAAACGAGCGATCTCTACAAGGGCCCACACCACGGGGGCCCGCCGTTCCAACAAAGGGTTACACAATGTTCTTCTACCAGCGACCACATCTTCAGTTTCGACCTCTATACGGTCTACTGGCCTTGCTGCTACTGACAAGCGCCTGTACCAGCGATTCCGCCGATCCGCTCCCGAAAACTACGCAGAAGGCAGACGAGAGCAAAGATGGAAATGACGACAAGCAGCAGGAAACGCTTCGCTTTTCCATCGGCGGTTCGGTAAGCGGGCTCAAGGGTACTGGTCTCGTCCTTCGCAACAACGGCGGCGATGATCTCACCATTGCGGCCGACGGCGCCTTTACCTTCGACACCGATGTCGAAAGCGGCGCCGGGTACCAGATAACTGTTGCCGGGCAACCCAAGTCGCCTGCACAGACGTGCACCGTTCAGAACGCGAGCGGCACCGCCGAAGCCGACGTGACTGATGTTGACGTTGTCTGCGTAACCGATACCTTCACCGTCGGCGGCAACGTGACCGGCCTTGAAGGCAGCGGACTGATTCTTCGCAACAACGGCGGCGACGACCTGCCCGTCACGGCCGACGGGGCCTTTACGTTTACGACCCCACTGGAAGACGGCGCGCCCTACGAAGCGACCGTGGCCGCCAACCCGACCTCGCCCGACCAGGAGTGCACGATCGTAAACCGTGAAGGCATTGTCTCTTCCGGCAACATTACCAACGTCGAAGTAACGTGCGTCTCGGCGTATGCGCTCGGAGTTACCGTCGTCGGCCTGAACGGCGAAACGATTGCCCTTCGCAACGGGAACGACGAAATTCTGGCCACCGGTGACGGAAACTTCACTTTTCCGACCCTGCTGACCGATCAGTCTTCCTTCGGCATTACGATTGCCACCCAGCCGGAGTCACCCCAGTCCATGTGCTCCGTGCACGGCGGCTCGGGCGCCATCGACGGCGCCGACCTCGATATATCAGTCACCTGCGGCCCCGTCAAACTGGCCCTCGGAAGTTCACATACCTGTGCCCTGTTCTCGCGACAGGTCAAGTGCTGGGGCCGGTCCTTCAACGGCCAGCTCGGCGCCGGTAACCGGATCGACCGGGGCGGAGCTGCCAATATGGGCTCGTTGCTGCCCGCCGTCCCACCGGGTGAAGGCCGTCACTTCGTCGACATATCGGCCGGAACCTCACACACCTGCGGCTTGCTGGACAATGGCGATGTCAAATGCTGGGGTGAACACGGCTCCGGGCAATTGGGCCTCGGGGGCACCGACGATTACGGCGACACGACGACTGAGACCGTCGATGTGCTGCCGGCCATCGACCTGGGCGCCGAGCGCACCGCCGTATCGATAAGCGCAGGCAGCGACCACACTTGCGCCGTGCTCGACAATGGTCAGGTCAAGTGCTGGGGCAAGAACAATTTCGGCCAGTTAGGCCAGGGGCATACCGACTCGCTGGGCGACGGTCCGAACGAAATGGGCGACAATCTGCCGACAGTCGACCTGGGTACGGAGCAGACCGCCAAATCGGTGCACGCCGGTTACCTCTTTTCCTGCGCCCACCTGACCAACGACGACATCAAGTGCTGGGGTTGGAATGCCCAAGGCAGCCTCGGGCAGAAAACGAACCAGCACAAGGGCGACGCCCCGGGTGAAATGGGCGACGCCCTCGAGCCCATCGACTTCGGCACCGGACGTACCGTTAAGTCCATGACGACCACAAGCAAGGCTACCTTCTCCTGCGCCAGGTTCCAGGACGATTCCTTCGCCTGCTGGGGCGGCAACGCCCGGGGCCAGCTCGGTCTCGGTCACACCAGTAATGTCGGCAGCAGCTTGACATCGATGGGCGACAATCTGATCTCTCCGCAACTCGGTACGGAAGCTCCAGTCGTATCCTACTCTACCGGCAGTAACCATACCTGCGCTGCATTCGACGACGGAAGTCTGAAGTGCTGGGGAATGAATGACTCGGGGCAGCTCGGGCACGGAACCCTGAACGATCTGAGCGGCGCCCCCGGCGACATGGGCGACGATCCGGGCGAGATGGGCGAAAACCTGCCTTTCACACAGCTGGGCGAGAACCGCAAGGTAGTTCAGGTCGTTGCAGGCGACGACAGTACCTGCGCCCTTCTCGACGACCGCAGCATCAAGTGCTGGGGAAATAACCAGTACGGCAACCTCGGTCTCGGCGACAAGCTGCATCGCGGCGACGAGCCCGGCGAAATGGGCGACGACCTGCCGGCCGTCCAGATCGAGTAGAAACGCCGCACAACATCCATCCACACCAAGGGCGGGATTCATCCCGCCCATTTTGCTTGCCGATAATCGACAGGGGGACGTGAAATTGACCGTTCTCCTTGCCGGCCCGATGTTTTCCAATGAAAAAGGGCGCCCCGAAGGACGCCCTTGAATCTACGTTGCAGCTCGCTTTGCGATCTGCGATCCGTAAGCCGCCGGCGGCGGCTTACGCCAGCAGCATGTTGTTGAGCGCGCCGCCGGCCGGTACCATCGGATACACGTTCTCTTCGCGCTCGACATGAATGTCGAGCAGAATCGGGCCCGGTGTTTCAAAGGCCTCGCGCAGCACGCCGATGAGGTCGGCCGGGTTTTCGGTGCGAATGCCCTTGATGCCGTAGGCCTCGGCCAGCTTCACGAAATCGGGATTCTTCGACAGGTCGCTCGACGAGTAACGCTTCTGGAAGAAGATTTCCTGCCACTGCCTGACCATGCCCAGGTAGTGGTTGTTCATGATGACGATCTTCACCGGAATATTGAACTCGGCAATCGTGGCCAGCTCCTGCACGTTCATCTGGAAGCCGCCGTCGCCGGTCAGCGCAATCACCAGCTTGTCGGGGTGCGCCATGGCCGCGCCCATGGCGGCCGGAAAGCCGTACCCCATCGTGCCCAGGCCGCCCGAGGTCAGATTGGCGCGGGGCTGGGTGAAGGGAAAGAACTGCGCCGTCCACATCTGGTGCTGACCGACGTCGGTCGCCACGATGGCGTTACCTTGCGTCACGTCGAAGAGCGATTCGATGAGGTACTGGGGCTTGATGGTCTTATCGCTCTTCTTGTAGCCGAGCGGGTGCTCGTCGCGCCACTTCTGAATCTGCTGCTGCCAACGCTGCATCGACTGGGCGTACTCGGGCACGCGCTTGTCTTCGCGAACGCGTTCGTTCAGGGCGGCAAGCACGTTGCGGGCGTCGCCCACAATGGGAATGTCGACCTGAATATTTTTCGAAATCGAACTGGGGTCGATGTCGATGTGAATGATCTTGGCCTTGGGCGCGAACTCGTCGATCTTACCGGTCACACGATCGTCGAACCGGCTGCCGATGGCAATCAGGCAATCGGTTTCCATGACGGCCATGTTCGTGGCGTAGCTGCCGTGCATGCCGAGCATGCCCATGCTGAGCGGATGGTTTCCCGGAAACGCACCCAGCCCCATGAGGGTCATGGTGGTGGGAATC
Source organism: bacterium (assembly GCA_041687475.1). Lineage (GTDB taxonomy): Bacteria > J088 > JAWLBW01 > JAWLBW01 > JAWLBW01 > JAWLBW01. The sequence goes on along the minus strand of JAWLBW010000354.1, from coordinate 699 downwards.
TGCATCTTCGTCACGAACTCGAACAGTTCCGTCGACCCGTCCGACGAAATGACGCCGCCGCCGACATAGGCCACCGGCTTCTTCGCCGCCAGAATGAGGTCGAGCGCCTTCTGAATCTGCTTCGGATGCCCCTCCGTCGTGGGATTGTACCCGCGCATGTGCATCTTCTTCGGGGGAATTCTTTCGACGGCCGTTTCGTTCAGGACGTCCTTCGGCAAATCGACCAGCACGGGACCGGGACGCCCACTGCGCGCCAGGTAAAACGCCTGCTGCACGATACGCGGAATGTCTTCGGTACGACGCACCATGTAGTTGTGCTTCGTGCAGGGACGCGTGATGCCGCAGATATCGGCTTCCTGGAACGCGTCATTGCCGATGAGTCCGGTCGGCACCTGACCGGTGAAAACGACGATGGGCATCGAGTCCATCATGGCGTCGACCAGGCCGGTAACCGTATTCGTCGCGCCGGGCCCCGACGTGGCCAGCGCCACGCCGACCTTGCCCGAGGCACGGGCGTAGCCTTCGGCCGCATGCACGGCCGCCTGCTCGTGACGAACGAGAATGTGGTTGATCTTGGCGTCGTAAAGGTGGTCGTACAGACCAAGCAGCACGCCGCCCGGGTAGCCGAAGATGGTGTCGACACCTTCGCGTTGCAGCGCATTCAAAAACAGCTGCGAGCCGGTGAGTTTCATGGAACTC
>JAWLBW010000353.1:0-4240 GCA_041687475.1 bacterium | reverse complement strand
CGCAGCCGAAAGAACACGCATACCCTGCGATGCATCTGATGCAGGCCGCATAGGTAGACAAATCTGCATGGCAGGGAACGCAGTTGAAGGCAGCAGTTGTTCCCTGAGTCGCCACGAGCATGGGGCTCGCACGCCCGTGTTGTCAAGAAAAAAGCGACAACGCGGGTTGCTTTGTTTCAGGTATCGGGTTGGGGGACGGGCGCACCACGAAAAAAGGCCGGGCTTACGCCCGGCCTTTCAAGGAATTTACCTTCCGTCTGAATTATTCAGCGGCGTGGTACGTGCCGGTCTGGCTTTCGCAGAGGGTCTGGTTGGCCGTGGTGTCTTCGCCGTAGTAGGTGACGACCTGGCCGTCCAATTCACAGTAACCGGTGGCCGTGGCGGCGTGGTTGACTTCGGCGCAGCTGTACTCGGTCGACTCCGTTTCGCCTTCCTCACACGTCGCGGCTGCGGCGAAGTCGCTGCATGCGCTGATGTCTGCAACAGTGCAGCTCGTAGCCGATTCGATGTTGGTCGGGTCGAACTCGTCGTTGCCTTCGTCGACGGTCCACTTGATGGTCAGGGTGCTGCCGACTTCGATTTCGTACAGCGTACCTTCGTAGGTTACCTGGTTGTTGCCGACTTCGAGGTCGAGGCTGATCTCGTGGGTGTTCGAGCTCGTTTCCAGCGAAATGCCGGCCGTGAAGGTGGCGGTAAGCGCCGCGGCTTCGACGGCACCGGTCTGCGCATTCGGGAAGTTGACCGTGCCCGACAGCTTCATGCTGCCGCTGACCTGGCCGCTGAGGCCGGTCTGGTAGTCGGCCCAGGTCACGTTGATTTCCGTGGCGTCGGTGGTGGCGCCGCTGATGGTGATCGTACCGTTTTCGGTGAAGGTGGCGTCGGTGGTGCCGGCGGCGATGCTTTCCATGACCTTACCGGTCAGTTCGGGCAGAACCTGCTCGAGGGCCATGGTGGCATCGGAGGCCTTGGCGGTGTTTTCAATGGCATTGCCCAGATCGTTCAGGGCGCCGGCAACGCCGCAGGCGCTGAGGGCGGTCGCCGCGAAAACGGCGGTAAAAAGCTTTTTCATGTTTTCTCCTCTCGGTAAAAAGCCGGTTGTTAACCGGTAACTCACTTGAAAATCGCTATATACTACCGCACTCGATCACCAATTCAAAGGGGGCGGTGACGCACTGCATTCTTTTTTACGAATCAGTCAGGTGAAGGGTGATTGTCGAGCGGGCGTGCGGGTAGACGGATACCGACATGCCGCCGCTAGACTTACATATCTGTTACACGGTAGGATATTGGTCCGCCAACCCCCGGACCGAAGGATGAAGCCATGATGATTCGGCATTCGCTTGCCCTGGTCGCTTTGTGCCTGCTGGCAGCCTGTACCCGCGAGCCTGCCTCTGAGCAGCCATTTCCCCATGCACCGGTCGAAGTTGTCACCGATGTGCACGGCATTCCCCATATCTACGCGAAGAGCGATGCCGACGCGTTCTGGGCGCAGGGTTACGTCATGGCCGAGTTGCGGCCCTCGCAGAGCGAGCACTTCCGGCTGTGGAGTCAGGGCCGCCGGGCCGAAGTCTGGGGCGAGTCGAAAGTGACCACCGACCTGGCCGTGCGCGCCTTCGACTTTCTGGGATTCGCCCACCGTAACTGGGCCGACTTCAAGAAGGGCTGGCCCGATGTTGCCGAGGCCGCCGAAGCTTTCGCCGCCGGTTTCAACGATCGCTACGCCGAATATGCAAAGAAGGGTTGGCCGAACACGCTGCAGGTCATGATCGATGCAGGGTGGAAGCCCGAGCCCTGGGACGGTCCCCAGGTGCTCGCCGTGAGCCAGTTGCTCGGCTACGGGCTTGCCGGAAGCCCCGATATCAAAATTGAGCTTACGCTGGCCAAGGCCCTGCTCGGCCCCGCGGTGTTCAACGATCTCTTCCGGTTCAACAAGCCGGTTACCGCCGTGCCCGTGCCCGATTTCTTTGCCGAAGCCGGGCTTAAGACCGCCGTCGACCTGCAGCCGAAGGCGCTGAACGCCCTGCAGGCCGAAGTACGCGACGCCCTCGATGGGCTCACGCCCGAGGCGCTCGAAGATGCTATCTGGAAAGCGCGCGAGCTGAACGAGCTGCGCTTCAGCGGAAGCAACAGTTTTGCGGTGGCCGGCGACAAGATGGTCGACGGGGTGGCGGTGCTCGAGAGCGATACGCACCAGGGCCTGCCCATTCCGGGGCCGTACGTGCTCTTCCACCTCATCAGCAATCGCGGTCCCGGGGCCACGGGGCGGCTCGACATCATCGGCTCGGCCTTTCCGGGCGCGCCCATGGTGGTGTTCGGCCACAACGGCAAGGTGGCGTGGGCGCCCACGGTAGGCTTCCTCGACATGGCCGACTTCTACTGGGAGTTCTTCGATCCCGAAAAGCCCGACCATGTGCTGCGGCCGGGTGGAAAGTCGGTGCCCACGATTCCACGCTCCGAAACCTTCAAGATACGGCAGGAAGACGGCTCGTTCCGCTACCAGACCGTCGAAGTTCGCCAGATTCCGGGCCACGGGCCCATTCTGCCCAGCGAAATTCTTCCCCTGCCCGTGCCGCTCAAGATCTCGATGCGTTGGGCGGGCGATAAACTGCCGGGGCCGGCGCCCGCGGTCTTCAACCTGGCTTTTGCCGAAACCCTCGACGGCATATTCGATACCCTGCGTACCCTCATCGGCGGCACGCTGGGTTTCGGCCTGGCGACGACGGAAAACCGCATCGCCTATTCGTGGTGGACGAACCTGCCCAACCGCAACGCCTCGGGCATCTTCAAGCCCTGGTTCATCATTCCGGGCAACGAGGGACCGTTCTGGGAGGGCTTCGTACCCCATGAATACATTCCCCACTCCATCGATCCCGAAAAGGGTTATCTCTGGGCCGCCAACAGTGACCCCGTGGGCAATACCTTCGACGGCGACCCCGGCAATGACCCGTACTACCTCGGCTTCGCCTATTCGCTGGGTTATCGCGGACAGCGCATCGATGACCTGCTTTCGGGGCTCACCAAGCGCGGCGACGTGACCATGGAAGAGCTCGAAGAGGTTCAGGTCGACCGGTACAGCGGTTTTGCCGCACAGATCGTGCCCTTCTTCGCCGATGCCGTTACCGCCGGTCGCTACCCCATGCCCGAAGCGCTCAAGCCCTATGCGGCGGCGGTAACGAACGGATGGGATTTCCACGCCTCGGGCGATTCGTACGAAGCGACAATTTTCTACACATGGGTGTACCAGTTCATTGCCGACATGATGCTCGACGACTACATGCTGCTCGACGAAGTCAGCGGCAGCAACATGCCCATCTTCGGCCCCGCGCTCATGCACTGGCTGCGGCTGACGGCGCCGATTATCGACGGCATCACCGATGGGTCGGTACCGTTTCCCTCGGGTTCGGGACGCAACTACTTCGATAACCTGAAAACGCCCGACCATGTGGAAACAAGGGATGAGCTCATCATCGAGGCGCTGGGCAAGGCCGTCGACCACCTCAAAGCCACGATTGGCGCGGGAACCAACGGCGATGCGGCGGCCGACCCCGAAGACATGACCACCTGGTTGTGGAAGCGCATGCTGTACCTCGAGTCGAGGCACATGCTCGCCGACGTCGACCCCAGCTGGGAGAAGTACAACGAGTATCGCGGCGTGGGGGGCAATGTAGACACCGTCAACGTCGGTCAATTCGGCGCCTTCAAGGGAGGAAAGCTGGTCGACCGCTACATCCTGAACAACGCCCCGTCGAACCGGTTCTTCTGGCGCATGGAGCCCGAAGGCATCAAGGCGAAGTTCATGGTGCCGTGGGGGCAGAGCGAAGACCCCGAAAGCCCCCACTACCTCGATCTGGTCGACGACTACGTGAACTACAACTTCCGCGAATTCCCGTTCACCGACGACGAGATTGCGGCGGCCGAGGAGTCACGGACGACGTTACGGTGACGTGGTCCGCGCCTGCGGCGCGGAATGGCCGATGACCGATGGCCAATGGTCGATGCCCCCAAACCCCCATTACATGGGGGATTAACAGATCGCTGCCTCCGGCAGCGGCCATCGTTCCTGCTTCTAACCGGCAATGGGGGCGCAGGGTGAAAATTCCGTGCATCCTGGTCCAGGTCCCGCGCTGCGCGCGGGATGACAGGGGGGAGTTGATAGCAGAGCGGGGGCTCGCGCCCCCTGCACCCCCAAACGAGCACCGCAGGTGCGAGTGCACGTACAACCGTGCAGCCGTGTCATTCC
>JAWLBW010000352.1:0-4254 GCA_041687475.1 bacterium | reverse complement strand
CAATGTCGAGACCGACCCCGACGGCGCCCTGGTGCAGGTTGGCCTTGCCGTCGGAGGCGCGGGTCGCCAGCCGCAACATGGCCATGACCGGATATCCCTTGAAGACGATGACGCGAATATCGGGCACGCCTTCGTACGAATAGCCCAGAAATCGCTCATCGAAACCGATCAAATCTTCGATGATGGCAACGTCGGGGGTACCGGCCAGCGAGTACAGGCCCGCCAACGTATTCGACAGGTGACGTCTGATGTCGCCCCGGCCCACCGGCACGCCCGATGATTTCACAAACGCGTCGCCATCACGACCCGTAAGAACCAGAATGCCCTTTCCGCCCGAGCCCTTGGCCGGTTTAATGACGAACTCTCCCGAAGGGGGCAGCAGCTCGGCGATTCGGTTTACCTCGTGCTGGTAACGCACGATACCGCGAAGATCGGGGGTAGCCAGGCCATACCGCGTGGCAAGCAGCTTGGTCTTCAGTTTGTTGTCGACGAGAGGGTACAGACGACGGGGATTGTAGCGATTGATGAACTCGACGTTGCGCCTGTTCATGCCGAGAATGCCCAGCTCGGCCAGTCTACGCGGCGAGATAAAACGCATCATCCCTCTCCGAAAGCGCCGAAACGCCGCAGTTCGGTGAGCTTGTAGCCGGTGTACTGGCCGAGCAGCAGAATCAGCGCCAGCAACACCAGGTTCAATTCGGGAAAGTTGAAGGTCAGGTGCCCGACGGGCTTCCAGGTCATAAGCAGGTACGCGAGTACGGCAACCAGCAGGCTTCCGCCCCCCTGTTTCAGCACTTCTTCGGGGCCCTCTTCCTCCCAGAGAATCGACATGCGCTCAATCGTCCACGCGATGACGATCATGGGAAAGAAGGTCATCGTAAGCCCCGTGCTGAGGCCGAGGTGATTCGCCAACAGGCTGAGAAAGGAAATCAGCAGCACCACCAGCACAAGCAGCGCGGCAATGCGTGAAATAAGCAGCAGGTTGAGCCGCGACAGGTAACTGCGCAGCGCAAGTCCCAGGGTCACGACGGTAACGAAGGCAATGAGCCCGGGCAGTAGCGTGGTCTGAAGAAAGGCGAGCGCAATGAGAACCGGCATGAACGCCCCCGACGTGCGCAATCCGACAATAATGCGCATGAACACCACCACCAGCGCCCCAAGGGGTAGCAGCAACAGCATCTTGAAGACGCTCTGTTCTTCGATGGGCAGGCTCTGAATACCCAGAAAATGCAGCGGCAAACCGCCCGATTCGACATCGGCGACGCTGTCGGGCGAGACCGTCTGGCTAATCATCGAAAAGCTGACCTGCGATCGTCTTCCGCCCATGACGTCGAGCAGCGAATCGCTGCCCCTGCGCCAGAGCACGACGTCGGCGGGCAGGCCCTGTTCACCCGTAACCGGGTTGAACGCAAGCCAGGCGCCGTCGGCAAAGACTTCGACGATGGGCTGCAACCCCTGTCGCCGCCGCGCATCTTCGAGATAGAGGCCCATCGACAGGCGCGCCGGAATACCGGCCTGGTTAAGCAGGCGCACGAGCACGCGCTCGACCGAGCCTGTAGAAAGCAACAACGAGGTGTTCTGACCGGGCTCGGGATCGTTGAGAAAATCGATGAGCGAACGTGTCATGCTCTGGGGCGTGCTTGACATGGCGCCGGCAATCTCGAGTACCCGTAAGGCGGCCGTCTTCGACGCGGCATCCCAGAACACGGGGTCAGCCAACGGCTGGTCAACAAGAATCGTTTCGGAAATCGGAGCCTGCGGCGTCAACTCGACCTTGTAGTACAGGGTCTGCGGCCCCCGGGCCTCGCGAATCGACCATTCGCCGCGGCGGCTTCCGTCGTTTTCAATGATGGCGAACCCATAGCCGGGCGAAGACGCCCATTCACGAACGACGTGAAAGCCGGGCGGCTTATCGGGCAGTTCGAGGCTGACCAGCACCGGCTCGCCCGCTGCCTCGAAATCGACGCGTGCCTCGACAAGCCAGACGGGCACCTTTTCATCGGCCAGAAACGGCACGTTCAGTCGAGTATGCCGCAGCCAGCTCATTCCCAGCCCCGCAGCAATGAGGAAGAGAATCAGCAGCAGAAAAGGCAGGCGACTCGTCACTCGACGACCTCTTGAATGAGCACGGGCGACGGTACGTCGGCCGGGGGCGCCAGATGATCGCGCCCCACGTCGACGAGCATGACGTCTTTCAGCACATTCCTTCCGATGAGTACCGGAAAGTCGAGGTGACTGCGATCGGTCAGGGTAAACTCGGCCTTGTCGTGAATGTCGCCCACGGTAACGTGCAGCTCGACCACGGGACGCCGTTCGGCCGTTTCCGTAACCGATTGCAGCACGCGCACCCGGCGAACAAGTTTACGCTCGAGCACATGGGCTTCGCCGTCGGCCCCCATCAGGGTAAAGCGCACCCATTTGCGGCCGTCGCGCTCGAAGAGCGTCACTTCGCGCGCATCGAGCGATGAGGTGGTCGCCCCCGTATCGATACGAGCGTCGATGAGAATGCCGGGGGGCGAAAGGCGAACGGTTTCGACCGCGCCGACCAGCTGCTTTCCCGACATGATGTCGACCGAAGCCTGCTCGTCGAGGGGGCAGGTACGCTCGGGCACCACGGGACACCGCGGGGGCTCGACGCGGGCACGAATTTCCGAGGTTACTTCCGAGGCCAGGCCGCGCTGCCCCTCCAGCACTACTTCACGCATGGCATCCTGCCGGGCGCGCAACATTTCGATCTGCACCTCCTGCGCAATAAGGCGCCGCTCGACCTGTTGCAGGTCGGAAACGCTGATGAGCAGGTACTTCGAGGTGCAAGCCGAACCGAGAAGCAGGGCGCAGCAGACAAACAACAGTAAACGCAACGAATGTCCTCTAACGGTCGGTAAATGCGGGCTTTCCGAGAAGAGTGGATTGTAACGCGGCGGCGACTACGCGTGCAACGTGCGGCACGGGTGCAAGGGTGCACGGCGGACGGCGGCGCCTGCAGCACGGATGCACGGCCAGTGGGCTGTGGCCGGTCACGTGCCGCACGAAGAGCGTATTGGACCAAGGTCAGTCACTTTGTTACGCGAGAACCCACAACAAGAAAACACGCCCGGGATTGCGGCAAGCTCTCACGTTTCGTGGCCGGCCCCCTCTGCGCTCCCCGCGATCTCCTGTCAAAAGCTCTTCACTTACGATTGGGCGCCAAGCGCGACCGCCGATTTGTTCCCCACATCCATGTACGGTAAGATGCTCAGGTTTCGGTAACCGCCCGACCGGTATCTCAACGCCACGGACTTTGCCATGCTCGCCGCCATTCTCCAAGTCGCCGTTCTTCTGCTCTTGCCCGCCGTCATCATTTACCTCGAACGGCATTCGAAAATCGTTTCGGCGGTAAGCCCCGTGGTGGTGTGCTACGCCACGGGTTTTATCCTGGCCAATGTGCCGGGGCTTTCCCTCAACATGGCCGTAACGAACTCGATAACCGAGGCCGCCGTGCTGCTGGCGATTCCGCTGCTGCTCTTTCCCACCGACTTCAAGCGCTGGTTGCGCCTGGCCCCGAAAACCACCCTGTCTTTCGCCCTGGCCATCGTTTCCATTGCGCTGACCTCGGGTATCGGCGCGTGGTTCTACCACGACCGCATCGCCGACAGCTGGCAGATTGCCGGCATGCTGGTGGGCGTGTACACGGGCGGCACGCCGAACATGTCGGCCATTGCCATGGCCATTGACGTGCCCGAAAACACCTTCATTCTGGTCAACGCGGCCGATCTGTTTCTGGGCAGCATTTACCTGCTCATTCTCATGACGGTGGCCAAACCGGTGCTGAAGCGCTTCTTTCCCCCGTTTGTGCCCGCCGGCGCAACGCAGGCCGAGGCAGCGACGTTGGAAACGGTACCCGCCGGGGTCATGTCGGCGGCCCCCCTTCCCCATGAAACAGGCGAAGACGAAGAAGTCATTCACGTACCGCCCATGACAATCGGGCAACGCATTACCTCGAGTGCAGCCGGTGTGGGACTGTCGGCGCTCGTCGGCGGCGCCGCAGCGGGACTGTCGATGCTGCTTACCGGTGGCCTTTCGGCCCCCATCATCATTCTTTCGGTCACGACCCTGGCCATCGCCGCCTCGTTCTCGACGAAGGTGCGCGGCATTCGCATGTCGGACCCGAGCGGTCAGTATCTGCTGCTCATCTTCTGCCTTGCCATCGGCACCCTGGCCAACCTCGATATGCTGGCCGCGGCCTTTACCGAGGTCTTTCCCTATTGTGCGGCC
>JAWLBW010000351.1:0-4302 GCA_041687475.1 bacterium | reverse complement strand
CGTATCGAGCAGTATTCGCACGGCATGAAGCAGCGCCTGGTCATGGCGGCGGCCCTCTTTCGCAAACCCCGTGTCATGGTCATCGACGAGCCCATGGTGGGACTCGACCCGCGCGGCGCCCGCCTGGTGAAGTCGGTCTTTCGCGAAACGGCCGACAATGGCGCCGCCATCGTGCTGTCGACCCACAGCCTGTCGGTGGCCGAGCAGGTGTGCGACCGGGTGGTCATCGTGCACAAGGGCATCATCATTGCCGAAGGCAACCTCCATGATCTGCAGCTGCGCACCGGTCTGAGCGGCGGCGCGCTCGAAGACGTGTTTCTCGCGTTGACCGAAGAAGAGTCGGCCGAAGTGGGCGTGCGCTGAGGCGAGGTGGGCATCATGTATTCCTTATTGTTGCGACCCGGACGTATTTCGTTGCGTAACCTGCTCGACCCCCGTGCGCCGGGGGGCCTTGCGCGCCTTTCCCTTGGTCTGGCCGTGGGCGCCGGCGTGGCCGTGCTCGTGTTCTGGTTGACCATGCGTGGGCTGCGTTTCGTTTCGGGCGTCGAGGTCATCGGCTTTCTGCTGGCCCAGCGTCTGCTGCAGTTTACCCTGTTGAGTCTGCTCGGCTTCGTGCTGCTCTCGAGCCTGGCCACGACCCTCAGCAACTTCTTTCTCTCCGACGACCTGTCGTTGTTGCGTGCGTCGCCCGTGCAGGAAGGTCCCTTCTACGCGGCACGCCTGTCGCAGACCTCGCTGCTGGCCGGGTGGATGGCGCTGGCCTTCGTGCTGCCCGTGCTTGCCGGTTGGGGCTACGCCATGGGGGGCGGCGCCGCCTTCGGGGTCATGCTGGTGCTTGTGCTTCCCCCATTGGTGCTGTTGCCGACCGCACTGGGCGCCATGGTCATTACCCTGTTGGTGTGCCTCTTTCCGGCCCGGCGCATTCGTGAGCTGTTCGTCATTCTCGGCGTGTTGTCGGCCGCCGTGCTTCTGTTGCTCTTTCGCATGATTCGCCCCGAGCGGCTCATACGCCCCGAGGTATTCGGTTCGGTGGCCGATTATGTGGCGGCCTTCGAGGCGCCGCAGCACATGCTGTTGCCGAGCACCTGGGCGGCGAACGTGCTGCAGTCGTCGGTGGGCGGCCCGGTCGATTGGCTGGCGCTCGGCGTATTGTACAGCGCGGTGTGGGGCGTGGGCTCGCTGGGCTTTCTCGTGCACCGTCGTCTGTACAGGCTGGCCTACTCGCGGGCGCAGGAGGGCGGGGCCGGCTACATGCACACGGGCGGCGTACTCGACCGCGCCGTCGAACGGGTCACGAGCGGTCTGCCGTCGATCCGGCGCGGCTTTGCCGTCAAGGATGCGAAGACTTTTCTGCGCGATCCGGGGCAGTGGTCGCAGCTGCTGCTCATGCTCATTCTTGTCTTCGCTTATGTGTACAACTACGCCGTTTTTCCCGGCGTGGGCGTGAAGCTGGCCGGCATCGACGTCAACTACCTGCTTGCCGTGCTGAACCTGCTGCTCGGCGGCTTCGTCATGTCGGCCCTGGTGGCAAGGTTCGCCTTTCCGGCCGTAAGCGTCGAGGGCAGGGCCTTCTGGCTCGTGCGCACGGCGCCCATCGACATGCTGACCCTGGTGCGGGTCAAGTTCCGCCAGTCGGCGGCGCCGCTGCTTCCGCTGGGCATGGTGCTGGTGGGCCTGGCGGCGTGGTGGCTCGCGCTCAAGTGGCAGCTGGTGGCCTTGTCGGTGGTGCACACCGCGCTTTCCACCCTGGGGCTGACCGCCATGGGGGTGGGCATGGGTGCGGTTTACCCGCGTTTTCGCTTTGAGAACCCGGCGCAGGTGCCCATGAGTTTCGGGGGGGTGCTCTTCATGTTCTGGGGCCTGCTGTATACGCTCGTGGGGGCGGCGGCCGTTACGTGGCTGGCCGTACCGCTGGTGTCCGAGGCCCATGCGCGTTCCCTGTGGGCCGAGCTTTTGGCGTGGGGCGCCTGGTTGACTTTTCACTGGCTGCACGCTACCATACCCCTTCGTTACGGCAGCCGAATTCTTACTTCGAAGGAGTATCACTGATGGCGACCGAGGCCGCACGACAGGTGCTCGACCGGCGCGAGCTTTTCAAGCGCCTTATCGGACGTCGCGTCGAAATGACGACGACCTGTAAGAGTTTCGACCGTACGACCGGAACCATCAAGGAGGTCTTCGACGACTTCGTGATGTTTCTCACGCAGACCGAGTCGGCCGGTTCCGTCGAAACGACCCGCCACTGGGTCATGTTCGAGGCCATTACGGTGGTAACCGAAGCCCCGAAGATGCCGACGGCCGAGGAAATCGAGATCATGCGTTGAGATGCGCTGGCTCGGTTTCCTGCTTCTGATTCTACCCCTCGTTCCTTTTACCCTCCTTTACGAAGACGTCGAGGGCTGGGCGCCCGTCGACGCGGGTCGTGAGTGGGCCATTGCGAGCCCGCAGCCCTATGCGTCGCTGGTGGGCGCCGACGTTCTCGAGCGCGGCGGCAATGCGGTCGACGCGGCCGTAGCCGTTTCCTTTGCGCTTGCCGTGGTGTTGCCCGAGGCCGGCAACATCGGCGGCGGTTTCTTTGCCTTGGGGCACCAGGCCGACGGCGCGGGCGAGTGGATGCTCGATGCCCGCGAAACCGCACCGGCCACGGTAACCGAGGGCACCTACCTCGCCCTTGAACCCGGTGCTTCGCTGCGTGGCCCCTACGCCAGCGGCGTGCCCGGGTCCGTCGCCGGTCTGGCCGCGATGCACGCGCGTTACGGCAGTCTTCCGTGGAAGGAGCTGGTCGAGCCGGCCGTCAAGCTGGCCCGCGAGGGTTATGTACTGAGCGAACATGGGGCAGGGCGCTTTGCGCGCTTCGGTGAGAAGCTGCGCGCAGACGACGAGGCCGACCGCGTGTTCTTTGCGACCGAGCCGGTGGCCGGCGCCGTGCTGCGGCAGGCCGACCTGGGCGACACGCTGGCGCGTCTGGCCGTGGACCCGCGCGATTTTTACGAAGGCGAAACCGCCCGCCTGCTGGTCGAAGACGCCGCCGCATTCGGCAGCCCCATTACCGCCGCCGATCTCACGAATTATGAAGCGCGCTGGCGTGCCCCGGTCGCGTGCGACTACCGCAACCACCGCATCGTTTCGTCGGCGCCGCCCAGCTCGGGCGGAACGATTCTGTGCGAGACGGCCCAGATTCTCTCGGTGTTCACGCTCACGCCCATCGGGCCCACCGATACGCGCACCTTTCACCTGACGGCCCAGGCCTGGGGCCAGGCGTTTCGTGATCGACGCTACCTTGGCGACCCCGATTTCGTCGATACGTCAATGGTCGACACGCTGGTGTCGCCGACGTACGGCCGGCGCATCGGCGAGCTGCTGCGCCTCGACGCGCCGGGGCTGGTGACCGAGCCGCCCCCGGTGGTGCCCGAGTCCATGCAGACGACCCATTTCTCGGTGGTCGACGCCCAGGGTAACGCCGTCTCGGTCACGACGACGCTGAACGGCGCTTTCGGCAGCGGCCACATGGTGAAGGGGGCCGGTTTTCTGCTGAACAACGAGATGGACGACTTCAACACCCGACCGGGCGAAGCCAACCTGTACGGGTTGATTCAGGGCGATCCGAATCGTCCCCAGCCGGGTAAGCGCATGCTTTCGTCGATGAGTCCGACCCTCGTGTTCGAAGGCGAGCGGCTGAAGTGGATTCTCGGCACGCCCGGCGGCTCGACCATTCCCACGCAGGTCTGGCTGGTGCTCATGCGCATGATCGACTTCGGGTGGAATCTGGACCGCAGCCTTGCCGCGCCGCGATTTCACTACCAGGGCCCACCCCGCGGATTTTTCTACGAACCCGGCGCCATTCCGGTCGACGTGGCTACGGAGTTGCGAAACATGGGCTACGACATCGGCGACCCCTTTCGCACCTACGGCAACATCGAGGCCATCGGCCGGCTGCCCGAAGGCGGGTGGATGGCGGTGTCGGATCCCCGTGGCGACGGATTGCCTGTTGCGCGCTGATGCGCGCAATGACCGATTCCCGATGGCCGATGGCCAAGACTGTTGCAATGCAGGCCGGATCCTTACCGGATGAAAGATTATCCGGTCGGGCCACGGCAGTGCCGTGGCCGTACGGCTCCCACTGCAGGCCGGATCTTTACCGGATGAAAGGATTTCCGGTCGGGCCACGGCATTGCCGTGGCCTTACGGCTGCCATTGCATCCGGATCTTTACCGGATAAGAAGGATATCCGGTCGGGCCACGGCAGTGCCGTGGCCGTACGGCTCCCACTGCAGGCCGGATCTTTACCGGATGAAAGGTTAC
>JAWLBW010000350.1:0-4309 GCA_041687475.1 bacterium | reverse complement strand
GGGGGATTGGTGATTGGTGATTGGTGATTGGTGATAGGTGATAGGTGATAGGTGATAGGTAATAGGTGATAGGTAATAGGTAATAGGTGATAGGTAATAGGTTGCGTGCCGATCGGTTGTACGTAGGAAGAGCGCCTTATGTCGCGCCGAGTCTTCATGTACGCCGACCGTCTCCACATTCGACGGTTCCATCCTATCAAGATTCACAGTGGGCACGAGGCTCTTCGACTGAAATCGTTTATTGCGCTTCGGTTCCAGTCCGAAGCGCTGCCTCGGAACAGCGATACGTGTCGACACCATGACCGAGGCGGGCCCGATGGTGATTGACCGGCAATCCGGGAATGCGGCCTATACGGGTTCCACCTGCTTCACCATAGGTCAACGGCTTGTCGTGCAGGTCGGCGAGAAGCCGGCAGACAATGTCATCCGATGGTTGGCGGAATGTGAACACGCCTTTAGCGGTGATGTAGGGTCTACGGGAAGGATCCCAGATCGCAGATCCCAGATCGCAAATGGGAACCAGTGGTGCAGGGGAATGCCGGTGACTTCACGGCATTTCATTGAACGCCGAAATGCGTTGGCGCAATTGGTCGCTGAACTCCTGCAGGTCTTCCTCGCGAACCAGACCATGGTGAAACATCGACATGAGACTGAATAACATATTGGAACGCGAGTAGTGGCCGAGGCAGTCTTCGAGAATGCGCGCCTCATTCTCCATCATTTCCTTTGCGTCCCAGAACTGATCGGTCGGCGTCTTGCCGGCATCGGAGAGCACGGCCATGATCTGTCGGTTCTTCTCGGCAAGATACCGATCACGCCACTCCGAGACTCGCTTGCTGTACACCTTCCAATCGGATTCGAGCGGTTTACCGAGCATGGAATCTCCCTTTCAGGTAAGTCTTTCGCCTACCGATACTAACGCCATTTGCATCGGCTTGCAAGACGTGGTCCAGGTGCAACTGCCAGGCAGAAAAGAAAGTGGGGCTTCGGACGAATCCGCAGCCCCACTCATATCGCAATCGACCTTTTTCAGCGCAGAAACAGTCTGCGTCGGGCCAGTATCATCGCGACGGCCGACATCAGGGCAAAGGGGGGCGTACCCGTGCTGGAGCATCCGCCCGGCGCGCCCTGCGGGCCGCTTGCGCCGACTACGCCGTGACAAACTCGGCTCGTGCTTCGCACCTCGCCTTCCTGCAGCACGCCGTCGGACGGGGTCGAGTCGTTGTTGCCGTCGTCGAGGCCGGCTTCAATCAGGTGCCCGCCGGCAGGGCACTCTTCATCACCTTCCTCAATGGGCGTTATGTTTACGACCACCGGGTAACCGTCTTCGCCCGCCGCGCCGTCGACGCCGGTTGCGCCGTCGCTTCCCGCGCAGATGTTGCGCGTATGTTCGACCTCGCCGTCCTGCAGAACCCCATCGAAGGGTATGCCCGAGGGGTCGCCGTCATCCTGCCCCGACTCGATTCGCAGGCCGCCCTGCGCGCAGTCTTCATCGCCTGCCGCGAGGTCGTGCACCCGCATGGCCACCGGCGCCTCGGGTACCTGCAGGGCAACCGTTGTTTCGCGGGAAGCAAATCTTCCCTCGGGGTCGTCAAAGTTTACGACCATCGTATATGCGCCGGGCGTAACCCCCGTCAGCTTGAAAATAGCGAAGGCCTGTCCCGATACAACGGCGGTCGTCAGGGGCGAACCGACGATTGCTCCGTGAGCATCCTCTACCGTCAGAGATATCTCTCCGTTAACCTGAAAGCCGAGGGCGGCGGTTACCTGCGCGGCGAAAAGTACGTTTGCCGTGTCGCCCGTCGTTGCGACGGCATAGGCGCTGAAGACCTCCAGCCGGGTCGGACATCCGGCGCCGTCTTGATACATACCCGTGGCGGTTTCGAGGCCCGAACCGTTTTCTCCGGCGTATCCGCCGGCCTCGCCACCGGCGCCGCCATTGCCGCCGGCTACGCTTCCGCCCGTAAAGGTCACGTCGCCCGAGAGGCACAGAAGTCCCCCCGTGTCCGTGCCGTCGCCGCGGGTAAAGAGGGCACTACCCATTCCTGCGCCGCCACCGCCGCCGCCGGACATGAAGGTTCCGGCGCCACCGTTGCCGCCGACGGCCTGATTGCCTGAAAACTCGACATCGTTCAGCACGAGGGCTCCTTCGACGTAAACGGCGCCGCCCATGCCCGCACCGCCGCCGCCGCCGCTGTAGCCGTTGCCGATTGCGTCGCCGCCCCTTCCGGCGCCGACCCCGCCGGCACCGGGACTGTACATGCTGGTGCCGCTGCCGCCGCCGCCACCGCCGAAGCCACCCATACCCCCCGGCCCGTTCAAATTGCTGAAGGCCGTGCCGCCCCCGCCACCACCGAAGTAGCCGTTCTCACCGGCACCCTGGCTGTGCGCTTTACCGGCGCCGCCGTGGCCGCCGCCGCCGCCGCCGCCTTCCGTGTTGACCGCGTCGCCACCGTCGCCGCCGATGGCCTGGTTGTCTGAAAAGCGGACGTCGGCAATATGAACGACGGCGTCACGTTCGATGCGAAGGGCGCCGCCCGCGCCGTTGGTGGTTCCGGGCGTCAACAAGCCCCCGGCCCCGCCGATTGAATAGCCGTCCTGCAGAGTCAAGCCTTCGAGGTACAGCTCGCCCGCGGTCACCCGGAAAATGCGCGTGCCGTCATTGCCCGAAATATAGGTGCTGTCACGCCCGGCCCCCACAATGGTGAGATCGTGGTTGATGACGATTTCGCCGTAACTCACGTAAAGATAGATCGTTCCCGACGGCAGCTCGATGGTATCGCCGGGCGACGAGATTGTTACCGCGTCGCGAAGCGTACAGTGCGTGCTGCAATCACTGGGTATGTCGTCGTCGATGCTGGTTACGGTAATGGTCGCGGCGTGCGCGCTCGTGGCCCACAGCAGGGCCGGCATCATGATTCCCGTTACTTTCCGAAATATCGGCATAGACTTGCCCCCCCTGCGAAATAGCATGATTGTAGCCATCGGGAGACAGCCCTCGTAATAGCCCAATGGCTATATCCCGAGCCCACCAGGTGAGGCGAATCGGGACGCATTGGCCATAATTCCAGGTCACCGTAAACGTTTTTTTTGTGGCCGCCTTGACGGGTGCAAGGATACTCCGGGTAAAATAACGGTCCATGAAGAGGTCTTGTTCCCATAGCCCCGACCATCTTCTGCGGTCGGCCACGGCCGGCCTGCACGATAACCCGGGGGTTACCGAATACCACCACAACCTGCTGCAAGGTCTTCGCGGCCTGGTCGGTTGTGACGGCGCGCTTTTTCGTCCGGGGGCGACATGGCAGGCGTCGCAGGCGTATTACCTCGAGGCCGATACCCGCTTTACCGACGACTATGTTGCGCGGGCCGATGCTTACCGCCCGCAGCTACAGACCTGGTGCGAGCTCACGAAAGGCAATCGGGCGGTCATCGACACCGAGGTGTACTCGACGCGCGAACGGCGCAGAATCGCTCTTTACTGCGACGTCGTCTCACCGGCTCGAATCAAGAGCATTCTGGGGTGTCCGCTCTCGGTGGGCGGCCGGTTGGTGGGACTCATCTACCTGTACCGGACGGGTCTGGGGCGGCCTTTCAGCGAAGACCAGGCCCGTGCGCTTGACCCCATTCTCAGCGGCCTGGCCCATGCCGAGCTCCGTCTGGCCGAGCCGGCCGGCTTACGGTTCGCACAGGAAGTGAAAGACTCCCTGCTACCCAGCCTGCGGCCCGTTTTCGTTCAGCTGCTGACGGGGAAGACCGAGAAGGAAATTGCCGCCCGCCTGAACTTGAGCGCACGAACCGTGCACAAGTACACCGAGCAGATTTACCGTCACCTTGCGGTAAACAGCCGACCCGAATTCATGGCGCGCTTTCTGCGGAAGGCGTGAAAGCCGGAACAACCTGCCGACGCGGGTACGTCTCTCGGCCTGGTGGCCGTGTAGTATTGGGTTTTCATGATATCGGGATGTCCTGCACGGCGGTCACCGCATTCCGCTGCTGAAGATGCGTTTTCACCAGCCCCACGAACCGTTCCGGATCTTCAAGAGGAAGCATATGATTCGCATCCTCCACAGGCATTGCCCCGGCATGGGGAAGCGCCTTGTGAACCGATGTGGAAACAATGCGGAACAGAGGTCTGGTACTTCTCCCCCAGGCTACGGTTACCGGCACCTTCACCTTACCCAGGGCGGAAGCGTCGAGTCGCGGCTGCTCTTTCTGGTTCAGTTGCAGGGGAATCGTGTGCATGTTCTCGAGCTGTTGCCGTCGGTGCGCTTCGGATTGCGAGGCGAAGTACCCTTTACGCCGGCCCGAG
>JAWLBW010000349.1:0-4326 GCA_041687475.1 bacterium | reverse complement strand
GCAGCCCTGCTCGCCCACGCGTCGACGGCGCTCGTGTTCTGGTGGCGCCGCCCGCCGCAGGCGCGCCGTCGTTTCGGCGCACTGGTGCAGGGATATGCAGGTTTTCTGCTGCTCATTGTCATTTTCGGCCATATCGCCGCCACGCGCGTGGTGCCGGCCCTGGTCGGCTTTCAGGCCGACTTCGGGTTTGTGTGGATATCGCTTGCAATCTGGCCCACCTTCTTTATTCCCTATTACGCCGCCTTCGGCGCCGCCGGGGCCTTTCACCTGATTTATGGTCTGCGCTTCTTTCTGGGCCGGCGCCCCGTGCCCCAGTGGCAAACCATTGTTACCCTGGTGCTCGCGGCCGTCTTTCTCGCCTTGCCGATTGTCTACCTACGCGGCCCCACGCCTGATATCGACGACGAAACCCTGCTGCGCTACCTGCGACCCTACGAGCTTGCCGCGCCCTGGCTTCTGGGGGCCGCCGAAGAAGACCCGCTTGTACGGCGCTATCACCGATTACGCAGGGAACAGAACCCATGAACCCCATGGGGAAGGGGAAAAAATTCTGTCCCACCTGCGGGTACCCGACTCTCCACACCTGAAACAACCGTCGCTTGCAAGATGTGAACAAAAGGCCCGGGTAGAAGCCTAGAAGCAGCCGCCCCCCGCGGCTTCCACCCACTGCAAAATTCCCCAACCAGGGCCTTTTCAGGGGGAAGCCGAGGCCGCGACGACTACCCGATCGCCTGGCTGGATCGCTGAGATCGCTTTTCTCCTTGATCTGCCCCTCGCACTTGTGATAACTTTAGGGGATTCGCATCCGTACGAGAGGCCTACACGATACAGGCCGTACCGCCGCCCCCGGCAAGTACCTTCCGCAAGTGAAGTCTTGACAGAAAAGATGGGGGCTGGTACGCTGTTCGTTTATTGTTATTCCGGCCTTCATGTTACTGGCTCCAGTCGTCCCCATAAAGGACGCAGGCAATCAACGATGCCCGGGCGCGGGCCTCTCGTAGATGCGGCAGGTTTTCATTTCCGCAGGCCATTAGAGGAAAGACGCAATGCCTACGATTAATCAGCTCGTCCGCAAGGGGCGCGCCAAGGTGCGTACCAAGACGAAGTCGCCGGCACTCAAGAAGTGCCCGCAGAAGCGCGGTGTCTGCACCCGCGTGTACACGACGACCCCCAAGAAGCCCAACTCGGCTCTCCGTAAGGTCGCCCGTGTCCGTCTCACCAACGGCATCGAAGTCACCAGCTACATTCCGGGTATCGGCCACAATCTGCAGGAGCACTCCGTTGTGCTCATTCGCGGCGGCCGTGTAAAGGACCTTCCCGGTGTTCGCTATCACATCGTTCGCGGTACCCTCGACTCGGTCGGCGTCCAGAATCGGAAGCAGAGCCGCTCGAAGTACGGTGCCAAGCGGCCGAAGTAAGACGGTGTCCGTGTCTGCGGCGCCCGTTCGACGATGCGCCGCCCGACCGCACTTTATTCTTTTTCACGACGTTTTCGAAGTACACGCAGGTTAGCTATGCCACGGCGTAAACGGTCTCTGAAGCGGGAAGTTCTCCCTGATCCCAAGTATCACGATACGGTCATCACGCGTTTCGTGAACACGCTCATGCTCGACGGCAAGAAGAGCACGGCCGAACGTATTCTTTACGGTTCGTTCGATCTCATCAACGAACGCATGGGTCGCGACCCGGTCGAGGTCTTTCGCAAGGCCATCGACAATGTCAAGCCGGCCGTCGAAGTAAAGAGCCGTCGCGTCGGTGGTTCGACCTACCAGGTTCCGATGGAAGTGCGACCCGATCGTCGCAACGCGCTGGCCATGCGCTGGCTGGTTCTCTATGCGCGTCAGCGTAACGAGAAGACGATGATCGAGCGGCTGGCGAACGAGTTCATCGACGCCTTCAACAACCGCGGCGGTTCCATCAAGAAAAAAGAAGATACACACCGTATGGCCGACGCCAACAAGGCGTTCGCGCACTATCGTTGGTAAGGGTGTGAGGCCGGTTCGGCAGCGAACCGGTGGGGATGAACGAATTCTCGGCGGCGCGACCGCCCGGGTGTGGAGGCAACTTTGGCTAGGCAAGTTCCATTAGAGCGTAACCGCAACATCGGCATCATGGCCCACATTGACGCCGGTAAGACGACGACCACCGAACGTATTCTGTTCTACACGGGCGTCAACTACAAGATCGGCGAAGTGCACGAAGGCGCTGCGACGATGGACTGGATGGAGCAGGAACAGGAACGCGGCATCACGATTACGTCGGCTGCGACCACCTGCTTCTGGAAAGACCATTGCGTCAACGTCATCGACACGCCGGGCCACGTCGACTTCACCATTGAAGTCGAGCGCTCGCTGCGCGTACTCGACGGCGCCATCGGCGTATTCTGCTCCGTCGGCGGCGTTCAGCCCCAGTCGGAAACGGTATGGCGCCAGGGCGACAAGTATCGCGTGCCCCGCCTGGCCTTCGTCAACAAGATGGACCGTGTCGGCGCCGACTACTTCAATGTCGTCAAGCAGATTCGCGAGCGCCTGAACAAGGTTCCGGTGCCCCTGCAGATTCCCATCGGCGCAGAAGACCAGTTCCTGGGCATGGTCGACCTCGTACAGATGAAGGCGATCGTGTATCGCGGCGAAGACATGGGCGCCAGCTACGATGTCGAAGACATTCCGGCCGAGCTTCAGGCCCAGGCCGACGAGTGGCGCGAGAAGCTCCTTGACGCCGTCACCGCCTACGACGACGCCCTCATGGAAAAGGTGCTCGAAGGACAGGATGTTTCCGTCGAGGAACTCGAAGCCGCCATTCGCAAGGGCGTGCTCGGGCACCACATTACGCCGGTGCTCTGCGGTACGGCCTTCAAGAACAAGGGTGTTCAGCCGCTGCTTGACGCCGTCATCAAGTACATGCCGTCGCCGCTCGACATCGAGGCAATCAGGGGCGAACTGCCCAACGGCGAGCCGGCCGAGCGTCACGCCGACGACAAGGAACCCTTCAGCGCCCTGGCGTTCAAGATCATGAACGATCCGTTCGTCGGCGCCCTGACCTTCCTCCGTGTCTACAGCGGAAACATGGAATCGGGTTCGTACGTCTACAACTCGGTCAAGGAAAAGAAGGAACGCATCGGCCGTCTTCTGAAGATGCACGCCAACAAGCGTGAAGAAATCAAGGAAGTCTGGGCGGGCGACATCGTGGCCGCCGTGGGTCTCAAGTACACGACCACCGGCGACACGCTCTGCGACGAGAACGACGTCGTCATTCTCGAGCGCATGGAGTTTCCCGAACCCGTCATCGACGTGGCCATCGAACCCAAGACCAAGGCCGACCACGACAAGCTGTCGGCGGGCCTTGCCAAGCTGGCCGCCGAAGATCCGAGCTTCCGCGTGCGTAGCGACGAAGAAACCGGGCAGACCATCATCGCCGGTATGGGCGAGCTGCACCTCGAAATCATCGTCGACCGCCTGCAGCGCGAGTTCAAGATTGAAGCCAACGTCGGTAAGCCCCAGGTGGCCTATCGCGAAACGATTACCCGCGAATGCGAAATCGAAGGCAAGTACATCAAGCAGACCGGCGGTCGCGGTCAGTACGGCCACGTGTGGCTGCGCATCTTCCCGCAGGAAGCCGGCAAGGGATTCGAGTTCGTCGATAAGATCGTCGGCGGCGTCATTCCCCGCGAGTACATTCCCGCGGTGCAGAAGGGTATCGTCGAGGCCATGGAAGGCGGCGTACTCGCCGGCTACCCGATGGTCGACGTGAAGGTCGAGCTCTTCGACGGCAGCTTCCACGACGTCGACTCGAACGAAATGGCCTTCAAGATCGCCGGTTCGATGGCCTTCAAGGAAGGCGCGAAGAAGGCAGGCGCCATTCTGCTCGAGCCGCTCATGAACGTCGAAGTCGTAACGCCCGAAGATTACATGGGTTCGGTCGTCGGCGACCTCAACAGCCGCCGCGGTCGCATTCAGGGCATGGACTCGCGCCACGGCGCCCAGGTCATTACGGCTCACGTGCCCCTGGCCGACATGTTCGGTTACTCGACCGAACTGCGCTCCATGAGCCAGGGCCGCGCCACCTACACGATGCAGTTCTCGCACTACGAACAGGTGCCGAACAACATCACCGAACAGATTGTTGCAAAAGTTAAGGGTGTGGCCGCCAAGTAACGGTCAACCGAAAGCTCCAGGAGTATAGATATGGCTAAGGAAAAGTTCGAGCGTAAGAAGCCGCACGTGAACATCGGCACCATCGGTCACGTCGACCATGGCAAGACCTCGCTGACGGCGGCCATCACGAAGGTTCTCGCCGAAACCGGCGGTGCGACCTACACGGCTTACG
>JAWLBW010000348.1:0-4369 GCA_041687475.1 bacterium | reverse complement strand
GTAAAGCAGTATCCGACGACCGCCACGCCCGGGCCCTTCACATCGCCGCGTGACAGAAGATAGTCGACGTACGCGGCGCCGTCGCGCTCCATGGCGCCTGCATTGAGCGCGCCCGTGACTTCGAGATACCGCAGCTTCGTCGGCTCCTCATTCAGCGTGAACGGCCGCTCGAAAACGGGGGGACGCCCCGAGCGATAGAAGGCATTGGGCAGCAGCACCACGTAGCCTTCGCCCGCCAGGCGGCGCGCCATTGCCTCATGCGATTCGCGCACGCCCCAGATATCGGTCAGGTGAACGACACCGGGCCACGGACCGCCCCGACGCGGACAATAAAGCCAGGCATCGGCATGGCCGTCGGGCATATCGAGGGAAACCTTCTCAACATCAACGTCCATCTTCTCTCACAGCTTCGGGTAAAAGGCGGTTCGCCAATCGTCGGCCAGTCATCGGCCCGGCATCCGTCAACCATCCTATCAGATGCGTCCGGCGGGAGAGGGCATTCGGCGACCTCGGCGAGATTGGTCGTTCGCCCCCGTCTTATCACCCACGGCGATTGTGGTAGGCTGAGAATCAGAATCGAGGCCCCGGGTCCCGATTTTTCCCAGCAAGGAACGCACAGGAAGGCACCCAGGACACATGATGACCGCCAAGCTCGACTCTTCTACGCCGGCAGCCGCCCCCAAAGCCATTCACCTTTCCGAATACGAGCCGCCGGCCTGGCGCATCGAGCTGGCCGACCTAGCCTTCGATCTCGACCTGGAAAACACCGAGGTTTCCAGCCGGCTTCACCTGACGGCGGCTTCGGGAAAAGACGGCGAAACGCTGCGACTCGACGGCGAGGGACTCGAACTGCTCTCGATTGCAGTCGACGGCGAGGTGCTTCCGACCGCACGGTACCGGCAAGACGACAATGCGTTGACCATCTCGGGACTGCCGGCCCGGTGCGTGCTCGAGACAAAGGTGCGCATTCACCCGGACAAGAACACCCAGCTCGAAGGGCTGTACGCCAGCCGGGGTCTGCTGATTACGCAGTGCGAGGCCGAAGGCTTTCGCCGCATCACGTACTTCCTTGATCGACCCGACGTCATGGCGAAATGGCGCATTACCCTGCGCGCCGACGCCGAACGCTTCCCCGTATTGCTGGCCAACGGCAATCCCCTTAAATCGGGCAGCCTCGAAGGCGGTCGCCATTACGCAGTCTGGGAAAACCCGCACCCGACGCCCGCCTATCTGTTCGCGATAGTCGCCGGACAGCTCGCCACCGTCGACAAGGAAGTGGTCACCGGCGAGGGACGTAAGGTGCGCCTGGCCATCTGGGCAGCGCCATCCGACATTCCCCGTTGCGACTATGCGCTCGGGGCGTTGGAACGCGCGCTGCGGTGGGATGAAGAGCGCTTCGGCCGGTACTACGATCTCGACGTCTACAACCTTGTGGCCGCGCAGGACTTCACCATGGGCGCCATGGAAAACAAGGGGCTGAACGTCTTCAACGCCCGCTACGTGCTCGCCGACGCCGACACGGCTACCGACGCCGATTACCTGGCTATCGAAGCCGTTATCGGTCATGAATATTTTCACAATTGGTCGGGCAACCGGGTCACGCTGCGCGACTGGTTCCAGTTGTCGCTGAAGGAAGGCTTCACGGTGTTTCGCGATCAGGAATTCACCTCCGACCTTCACTCGCGTGCGGTGAAGCGCATTGAAGACGTGCGCATGCTTCGCGCCCGGCAGTTTGCCGAAGACGCAGGGGCCCTCGCCCATCCGGTACGCCCGTCGTCCTACCGCGAAATCAACAATTTCTACACGGCCACCGTGTACGAAAAAGGCTCGGAAGTCGTACGCATGCTGCACACCCTGCTGGGGGAAGCGACGTTCCGTCGCGGCTGCGATCGCTACTTTGCCGACAACGACGGCAAAGCCGCCACGGTCGAAGACTTCATCGAGGCGCTGTCGAGCGAGTCGAAGCGCGGACTCGAGCAGTTTGCCCGCTGGTACGCGCAGGCGGGCACGCCCGAGGTGAGCGTCGAAGACAAGTGGGACGCCGAAAAAGGTGAATACGAGCTTACGATTTCTCAACGTATTCCGCCGACCCCCGGGCAACCCGAAAAGCTTCCGGTAACGATTCCCCTGCGCATTGCCTTGTACGGCGAAGACGGCCGGCCAATCGACGGCGCGCTTGACGGCGACGCCGCACGTCTCGACACAGGAGGGGAAGCACCCGGACAACATCTGTACGAGCTTTCATCGGCCGGCCACCGTCTGCGAATCGAAGGGCTGTCGTCGCGTCCGCTTCCCGCCTTCAACCAGGGCTTCGGCGCACCCATCAAGCTGCGCTACGGTTATACCCCGGCCGAACTCGGACGGCTCGCTCGCATCGAACAGGATTCGTTCAATCGCTGGGAAGCCCTGCAACGCCTGGCCACCGGCATTCTCCTGCACCAGTTCGACGACGCAGAGGCCGCCCGCGGCGCACTGGTCGACGCAGTGGGCGATCTGCTCGACGACGACACCGCCGATACGGCCTTCGTCGCCGAATGCCTCGAGCTGCCCGGGTTCGACACCTTGGCCGACATGGCGGACATCATCGACGTCGACGCTCTGCTGACCGATCGCGAACAATTGCTGAACGAACTCGCCGCCTCTCACCGCGCGCGCCTGGAACACCGGTATCATACGCTTGCCGCGACGGCCGCCGGCGGGTTGACCGGACAAGCCATGGCGGCACGTTCGCTTCGCAATGCCTGCCTGCAGTGGATTTCGCGCATCGATGAGCAAGGTTCGTTGGCGCAGAAGCAGTTCCGGAGCGCCGAAAACATGACCGATCGACTGGGCGCGCTGCGCTGCCTCGTGCGCTACAATGCGCCGGCCAAGGCCGAAGCGCTCGAAGCCTTCCGCACCCGGTACGCCGATAACGACCTCGTTACCGATAAGTGGCTGACGCTCGTGGCGTCACGCCCCCACGATCAGGTCGTCGAAGACGTAAGCCTGCTGCTCGACTCCGTCTGGTGGAAACCGACCAACCCGAACCGCGTGCGGTCCATTCTCGGCGCTTTCGCGCGCGCAAACCCCACGGCCTTTCACCGCATCGACGGTGCCGGCTACCAATTGCTCGCCGAACAGCTGCCCGGGCTCGACACCATCAACTCGCAGGTTGCCGCGCGCCTGCTCGGTTCCTTCGAATCATGGCGCCGGCTGGCCGGCAAGCGACGCGATCTGGCGGGCGAGGCGCTATCGTCGCTGCGCGGAAGACTTACCTCGCGTGAATGCACCGACCTGCTCGATCGCTTGGTGACGGACGAGCAGCCCGGGTAACGTCCACACAGCCGGCCTTCGCCATGCCGGCCGGGTCATGCGCTCGCCGCAGGCACGCCTTCCGAAGTATTGCTGAAAAAGGCACCGATCTTTCCGGCCAGTAGCAGCCGTGAATCCGGGTCGGTCGCGGGCGAGTGGCGACTGCCGGCGAGCAACTCGGCCTGCACGAGGTTGCGAAAGATTTTCTGCGAGCGCTCCAGCAGTCTTTCGCCCGGAAAGCTCAGATCAAGCTCGGCGCCGAACACCTGCACGGGCGCATCCAGGGCGTCGAGCTCACCTTCGCGCACAAGCCCGGGCGGCCGGAAATCAAGGCGGAAGTCGAGCAGCGCGTCGCCCATGTACGGCTTCCAGTCGGGGTCGTCGGGCGTCGACAGCTGATAGCGGAGAAACTTTTCGAGGCGAGCCGGTGAAGGAAAGGCTCGATACATCATCAACGGCACGGCCTGCTTGACGACCGGATCGAGCCCGTGACCGTTGACGATAGCGGCCGGCACCACGAGGGAAAGCCTGAGAATGCTTTCGGGCGCCAGTGCGGCGGTTCGCAGCGCGATGAAACCGCCCCAGCTTACCCCAATCAGGTTTACCCTATCGAGTTCCAGCGCGTCGAGGCAGTCGACCGCCCATTGGCCGTACGTCGTTCCCTTCACTTCGGGACGTACCTCGGCGCTCATCGGCGATTGACCGATGACGTCGAGCCCTATCAACCTGAACCTGTCGGCCAGCGAAGCCACCTCGCCCATGACATGCGCCGAGCTCGCAAGCGCCCCGTGCAGCATGACGACCGGCGGCGCGTCGGCCGGACCGCAGCTGAGCACGTGCGTCTCACCGAAACGCGTTTCGATTCGTCGCGACTCGGTCGGTCGTCCGATACGTTCACGGAATCGATGATGCCATTGAACGAGTCTCTCCTTTGCCTCGGGACTACGGAAAATGCTAGCCATGTCTACCTCGCGTCCTGCGTTTGTATCCGGCCAGGTGCTGACCGACCATGTGTGAAACGAACCCTCGCGGGTCCGGATGCGTCTGCTGTACCCAGGCGATGAGCCCGAACATATAG
>JAWLBW010000347.1:0-4380 GCA_041687475.1 bacterium | reverse complement strand
TATGCGTAAACAGCTCCCAGCCCACGTTCACCCGAAAGTCCAGCCCCTTCTGCTGTGCAAGAACGCGAAAGAGGTTGGCCACCCTGTCTACGGTTTCCGAGAGCCTGTGCTCGGTGGGTTTCAGCTCGAGGCCACCGGCCTCGAGGCGCGACAGGTCGATGATATTGTTCAGCATCTGCAGAAGGCGAGTGCCGCCGCCGTAAATGAGTTCGGCGTAGCGCTCGAGTTCGCTGCCGCGAAGCGCCCGTAACAGCAACTCGGCAAAGCCGAGAATGGCCGTCATCGGCGTGCGAATTTCGTGGCTCATGTTGGCAAAGATGATCGATTTCATGCGGCTGGCTTCCTCGGCCCGCTCCTTCGCCGACTTGAGCTCCTCTTCGGCTTTTCTGCGCTCGGTAATATCAATGAGCGTTCCGATGACCGCAGGGCGCCCGTCGATGATGGTGCGCGCGCCGCGCGCCTCGACCGTTATCACCTCGCCGTTGCGGCGAATTCCCCGAAACGAGTACTGGGCGGTGGGAACGTCGCCGGCAAGACGTTCCTGCAGATTCCGGGCAATCATCTTGCGATCGTCGGGGTGAATAAAAGACCAGAAGGCATCCTGATCGCGGGCTTCGTCCTGCGATACCCCTATCAGCGCGGCGAGCGGTGGATTGACGTATTTCAGGTGTCCGTCCTGAATGATGTAAATTCCGACCAGCGCCTCTTCGACCAAGGTGCGAAACCTGGCTTCGGCAATACTCAATGCCTCTTCTGCCTGACGTCGTACGTCCATTTCCCGGCGAAGGCGAAGGTTGATTTCCTCGGCCTTTACCTTGGCCTCATGCAAAGCGAGCTCTGCCTGCTTGCTTGCCGTAATGTCGGCAACCGTTCCCAGCATGCGGCGCGGTTTACCGTGTTCGTCGCGCGTGACGGCGCCCCGGGCCGCTACCCATCGATTGGCACCCGACCCCACGAGCCCGAAGACCGCTTCCCAGGTAGAACCGTCGCGTAGCGCCTGCTCGAGAGAAACCCGCGCCGTCTCTCGATCGTCTTGCCTGACAAGACGCAGGAACCTCTCAATCGAGCCATCGAGTTCGCCCGCGGAAACACCGAAAATCCGTTCGGCGCCCTCGGACCAGACAATCTTGCCTTTGTCGACTTGCCAGTCCCAGATGCCGAGGTGGGCCGCATCGAGTGCGAGGCGCAGGCGCTCTTCACTCCGGCGCAATTGCTCTTCCCAACGTTGCTGCTCGGTCACGTCCAACATGGTGCCGATGACGGCGGGGCGCCCCTCGAATGCCGTTCGTGAACCACGCACCTCGACCGTCACCAACCGACCATTGCGGTGTCGCGCCCTGAAGCGATATTGCACCGATCGTTCCCCGCCAAGCAGACGTCGGCGAAGCATTTCAGCAACCAGTTCGGCATCTTCCTCGATGATGAAATCCCAGATCGTGCGTCCGAACATCTCGTCGACCGTGTAACCGAAAGTCTCGGCAAACCGGGGATTGACATACTGGAAAACGCCTGCCTCGACAACGTAAATGCCGACAAGCGACTCTTCGACCAAGGTGCGGAATCTGGTCTCGGCAAATCGCAAGGCTTCTTCGGTTTCACGGCGCTGATCTATCTCGGCTTCGAGTCGGCCCGCATAGTCCCTGGCACGATCGCGCTCGTGGGAAAGCGCCTGTTCAGCCTCTTTGCGCGCCGTAATGTCGAACAGGCAACCTCGTAGAACCGGCGAATCTTCGCCATTATCGGCGACAAGTCGCCCCTTTGCATGCACCCAGTGAGCGCGCTCGCCGGGCGCGGTTGCAAGGCGAAATTCATCTTCAACCGGCTGATTGCGCCCGCCCGTAAGACCGGTTTCAATACGCGTCTCGATACGTTCCCTGTCGTCGGGGTGCACTTTCCCGAGAAACTCTTCCAGCGTCGAGCCCAGATTACCAAGCCAGGTACTGCCTTCAGGCGTACTCCACTCGACTGAGCGATTATCGGCGTGAATTTCCCAGGTGGCAAGTTCGGCTGCATCAAGCGCGCTGCGCAGGCGTTCCCGGCTCAGCTGCAGATCGACTTCGACCCGCTTGCGATCGGTAATGTCGCGGGCGATGGCCTCGATTGCGCAAACCTTACCGTCGGCATCGAGAAGCGGCGAGATGTCAATTTCGGTCCAATGCAGCTCTCCGGAACGGGCCAACACGCGCAGTTCGAGACGTGTCGGTTCGCTTACGCCCAATCGTTCTATCCTGCGCATCTTCCGGCGATCGCTCGGGTGTACGATACCTGACGCAAAATCGGGATTCCGGTAGAAATCCTGAGGCTCGTAGCCGAAAAGATGTCGCACAGCCACGTTTACATATTCATAGCCTCGCGTCGGCGTGATACGGTAGCGAAGGATCAAGTCACGCGCATTTTCAGTGAGCCTTCGCAGACTCGACTCGGTGGTTGCCAGGGCACGTTCGAGTTGGCGCCGGCGTTCCTCGCTTTCGAGTCGGTACGCCTCCATGCGCCTGAAGGTATTCCGGCGCACCACCAGAATGGCCCACCCCAGCAGGCCCGACATGAGCAGAGCAAACCCGAAGTGAACCCACTCATACGATGGCTCGGGCACCCGCATGGCGAGTACCGCCCACGCAACGCAGCAGGCTCCCGTGACGGAAAAAAACACCAGGCGCGAAAGAGAGATGAGTGCGGCCCCCATTATCAGGAGAATGAAGTTCGTCGTCAACAGAGCCGCCCCCGCCCACCACTGATGCATGAAGCTGTTGAACAATACGACCGCCCCTGCCGCCAGGGCCAGCGGATATGCCATGCGCTGCGATACCCGCCGGGTGGCCAGGAAGGTGCCCACCCCCGCGAAAACGAGAAACGACACTGCCGCAATGATTGCCATACGCGTGCTCAGCGGCGGGTCGTTGAACAGCAGGTGACCTGGCACCAGCACAGCGTACAGCATCGCCAACGCAAAGAAGACTGCACGCAACGAGCGCATGGTATGCGCACGTACCGCCGAGTTCATCTGCGCCTTGTGTGGCGGACTGCTTGTTACATGGCGGGGTACTCTCGTAGGCTTGACCTCGAAGGTATGCTTGCCGGATTCGATCATGTTCTACCGGAGCTTTCATGCCCCCTGATGACAGGGTAATCGAAGTACCATGACATTCGGATAGCGTGCCCCCGGTCATAATGCCCCTTACACGGGCGCGTCAGCCGGCGGTCGGCACGAGCGGCCCGGCGCCCTGATGTTACACTCAATTTATGAGCGAAACCGGCGTGCCCTCGCTGGAACCGGTAGGAACGACGCAGGGCTGGGAACATTTTGAACACGAAGCCGACATGGGTATACGTGGCTTCGGCCCCACTGTCGAAGCTGCATTCGCCGAGGTTGCCGTTGCGCTCACGGCGGTGGTTGTCGACCCGCAGAGCCTTCGGACCGATACGCGAAAAACCGTTGAAGTACAAGCCGCCGACCCTGAACTGCTCCTTCTCGAGTGGATCGACGCGCTCATTTTCGAGATGGCCGTGAATCACATGCTTTTCAGCCGGTTCGCGCTCACCATCGACGACGGCCGATTGACCGCCACCGCTTGGGGAGAAGGACTCGATCCCGAGCGCCATGCACCGGCGGTCGAAGTCAAAGGAGCGACCTTCACGGCCTTGCGGGTTTCGCAGGAACCGGGGGGCGGTTGGGTCGCACAATGCGTTGTCGACGTATGAGGCAACAGACATGAACACCGAACGCTTCGAAATGCTCTCACCCCACGCGTGGAAGATTGCCCCCCACGGAGCGATGCGTGTACCCGCCATCATTTACGCCAGCCGGAGTCTGGTTCAGGCCATGGACGATAAGGTACGCGATCAGCTCACGAACGTGGCTTCGCTGCCGGGCATACAGACCGCGGCTTATGCCATGCCCGACGCCCATTGGGGCTATGGTTTTCCCATCGGGGGCGTGGCCGCCTTCGACCCCCACGAGGGCGGCATCGTCTCGGCAGGCGGCGTGGGTTTCGATATTTCCTGCGGCGTGCGAACCCTGCATACGGGGCTGACAAAGGGCGATCTGGAACCGCTCAAGGAACGCCTCGCCGAAACGCTCTTTCGGCGCATACCGGCAGGTCTTGGCGGCGCAGGGCGCATCAGCCTCGGCCCCCGCGAGATGGACGCGATGCTGCAAGGCGGCGCCCGCTGGGCGGTCGAGGCCGGCTATGGTGAACGGTCTGACCTTGCCCGGATCGAGGAAGGCGGAACCATGGCCGCCGCCGACCCATCGGTCGTTTCAGCCCGGGCCAAACTTCGGCAACGGGATGAAATGGGCACACTGGGGTCGGGAAATCACTATCTCGAAGTGCAGCACGTAACCGAAGTTTACGACCCGATAGCGGCAACGGCGTTCGGCCT
>JAWLBW010000346.1:0-4416 GCA_041687475.1 bacterium | reverse complement strand
CGGACGCGGCGAGCTTGCGGCTACCCGCTGGGGCTACAACGCCTGGGGCGGCAAGTACGGCCCCTGGGACAAGGACGAGCTCATTCCCCTGCGCATGGCCGAGTATCTCGACGTGCCCGTTTTTGAAGGCGGCATGATTCTCGAAGGCGGAAGCATCGACGTAAACGGCGACGGCATTCTGCTTACCACGGAAGCCTGCCTGCTCAACAAGAACCGCAACCCCACGCTCTCGAAGACCGATATCGAAAAGCGCCTGCGCACTTATCTCGGAATCGAACAGGTGCTCTGGCTGGGCGACGGCATTGTGGGCGACGATACCGATGGGCACATCGACGACATCACGCGTTTCGTCGGCCCCCGCACGATTCTTACGGCGGTTGAAGAAGACCCGTCCGACGAGAATTATCACCTGCTTCAGGACAATCTGAAGCGGCTCAGGGCCATGACCGATCTTGAAGGTCGACCGTTTGAAATTGTGGAATTTCCCATGCCCGGGCCGGTCGTGTTCGACGACCAGCGGCTGCCCGCCAGCTACGCCAACTTCTACATCGGGAACAAGGTCATCGCCCTGCCGACCTACCGGCACCCCAACGATGAAAGAGCCCGCGAGATTCTGCAAAAGCTCTTTCCCGAGCGGAAGGTGGTAAACATCGATTCGTGGGACCTCATCTGGGGCCTCGGCGCCTTCCACTGCCTGACCCAGCAGGTGCCGGCGGTTTAGGGGGGATCCCAGACGCAGATCGCAGATCGGGCCAACCTGGCGTGGGCGGCACCCGTGATGGTGAACACCCGCCCTTTGTACCCGTAGGGTCGGTTCCAGACCTGACGCCCCTGCTCCCGGCTTGTGGATTAAGGATTTGGGGATTGTGGATTTTCGTAGCAGATTCCCAGAAATCAGGTCGCAAAAAGGGAATACCCCTCTGCCCCCGAAGGGGACACCGGGCAATTGAACTCCGGCTCCTGTTTTCGCAGCCCGGAATTATCGCATGAAAAAAGCCCGCCTTCCTTTCGGAAAGCGGGCTTTCGATTGTGACTCGGCTTAACTCAGACGGTTGCCTTGTTGTACAGCGACTCGATGAGGTCGCCGTACTTGTCCATGACCACGCGGCGCTTGACCTTCATGGTCGGCGTGAGCATGCCGTTTTCCGAGGTGAACTCTTCGGCAAGAACTGCGAAGTTGTGAAGCTTTTCATAGCCCTTGAATTCGGCGCTGAGGCGCTTGATTTCGTCGGCGATGAACTGACGCACCTTCGGTTCCTTGGCGAGCTCTTCGAGCGACTTGCCGCCCAGGCCGTTCTTTTCGGCCCAGTCGGGTGCGTTCTCGGGGTTGAGCACGATGAGCGCCACGTTGTAGGGCTTGTTCTGGCCGTGAATGAAGGCCTGGCCGATGAGCGGGCTGAGTTTCAGCTGCTCTTCGAGCGGAGCCGGCGCGACATACTTGCCGTTCTCGAGCTTGAACTGTTCCTTGACGCGGCCGGTAATGAATACGTAGCCGTCCTTGTCGACGAAGCCCAGGTCGCCGGTCTTGAAGCCGCCGTCGGGCAGCATGACCTTATCGGTCTCTTCCTTGTTGTTGTAGTAGCCCTGCATGACGCAGTGGCCGGCGATGACCAGTTCGCCCTGGCCCTCGGGAGCCGTCTCGGCCGGAATGGTGTAGACCTTGACGCCCGGAATGGCGGTACCCACCGAACCGATCTTCACCGCGCCGGGGCGGTTGAAGGTGGCGGCCGGGCTGGTCTCGGTCAGGCCGTAGCCTTCGCACACGGTAATGCCGACGTACGACACGAAGCGGGCGACTTCGGGCGAGAGAGCCGCGGCGCCGCTGACCGCGAATTTCAGGTTGCCGCCGAGAACCTCGCGAACCTTCGAGAACACAATCTTGTCGAGAAGCTTGAACTCGAGATTCGTGAGCGGACCCGCCGTACCCTGTTCGCGCTTCGAGGCCGCATCGAGGGCGCGGTAGAAGAGCTTGGCCTTGAGGCCGCCGGCTTCCGACATGCGCTTGTGCAGGTTGGCGTATACCTTGTTCCACACGCGGGGAACCGAGAACAGAATCGTCGGCTTGACTTCGCCCAGGTTCTGAATGAGGGTGGTCGGCGACTCGGCCAGGGCAAGGGTGCCGCCGTTGCCGAAGAGCATGAACAGCTCGGCCGTCTGACCGAAGGCGTGGGCCCAGGGCAGGAAGGCCAGCGAGGTTTCGCCGTTGGCGTCGATGGGGAAGGCGCCCACGATCGCGTTGATGTTGTCGGCAATGTTGCCGTGCGAGAGCATGACGCCCTTCGGCTTGCCGGTCGTGCCCGAGGTGTAAATCAGATCGGCCAGATCTTCGGCCGTGATGTCGTCGCGAATGGGGGCAGGCTTTTCGGCGCCCGTCTTCAACAGGTCTTCCCAGCCCACGGTGCCTTCGGGCACGCCGTCCTTGGTCTCGAGAACGACGATGTTCTCGACCGACTTGACGTTGCCCTTGATGGGAAGCGTCTTTTCGGCGATGGCCCGCCGCGCGGTCAAGACAACCTTCGCCTGACAGTCGTTGATGATGTACTCCCACTCGCTCGGCAGCTGGGCTTCGTACATGGGTACGTAAACGGCGCCCAGACCGTAGCTGGCCAGCGCCATGGCGGCCCACTGCAGGCTGTTGTCGGAAATCACGGCAACGCGATCGCCCTTCGTCACGCCGAGAGAAGCGAGACCGCCACGGGCTTTCTCAACGATGTCGCCGAATTCGCGATACGTCAGGTACTTGTACTGCCCGTGCTCTTTGGTGCCGAGGAAGCGACGGTCTGCAAATTCCTTGATGCTGCGGCGGTACATTTCCGCCAGGGTGTTGAATTTCCGTTCCATCTGGGTCCTCTGTCGGATGGTTGCGGGCGCGCTGGGGGGCGGCGCCATCGTTGATAAGGGTTCCGAACGACTTCCACCGCGGAAAGATCAGGTCCGGACGTAGAAAACCATGTAATCCTATACCAGCATTGATTCACAGTCAACGGTTTCAGGTAAGGATTTTTCAGCCTTCACACCCTTTTCGGCAGGGCGCCCGGCGCCCGCTGTGAGCGGGGGCGGGCAGAATGGGGCCTCGGGCATTCTCCCCGTACCTGCCGGGGCCCGCCGGGCGAGCATCGAAGCGCCGTGCGCAAGACCGGTCGAATGCCGGAGCCGAAGGCTCCGACTCCGTCGAAAAGCCCTCGAAAATTCTGATAGAATCTGACTGTGCGTAACATTGTGCGTCATTGGGTAGAGCCCCTTCAGGTGCTGGAGAAGATCGGTACGGCCGAAGGACTGCGTTCGTTCGCCGAGCATGGAAACGAGTGCGGTTTCTCGCGTCAGGAAACCGTCGAGCTTTTTGCGACATTCTTTGAAGACAGGTTGGCCGAGGCGCTTGCGCTGGCCACCGCCGCCGGTGTATGGCCGGGCGAAGGAGAATTCTCGAACCGGCTGGGCGAAATTCTGCACGCGCCGCAGCGGCTGTTCGAGAGTGAAGCGGCCGGAACGAGAATTTTTCCGGTCGATGAGTTGTTTCTGGCCTGTTTTCGAGAAGCATTGGTTGCCATCGAGGGCGCCTTCTTCCGGTATTGCGAAGGCGACTACGCCCCCGAACAGCCGGTGAGCCAGCTGCTGCGTTCGGCCGGCGAGGCCGTGCTCGAGGGCAATCACGGTCGGGCCTTCGACCGATTGACGTTGGCCGGGGCCCGGGTGCTCGAGGGAGCGTATTTCGCCAAACCGACCGAGTGGATGGAAACCGACCCCCTCTACAGCTGGCTGCTCGGTATCGAGCGCCTTGCTTATGTGGTCGCCCGCTTGAAGGGCTGGCCCGGCGGCCGGCGCGAGACCTGGCCCGGACCGGCCGGCATCGAGCTGGTCTGGCAGGTCGACGTGCAGGAAGGCACCGAAATGACGCCGGCCCGGCGCGAAGTATTGCAATTGCTGCGCAGCGACCGCTTTGCCGACGCCGAGCTGCGTCGCATGCGCCGGAACCGACGGTGGATCGGACCCGAGCTGCAGCGGCTTCTGCAGATTGCCGACGACTACACCACGCCCCGTCTGTTGCAGAATGTGGTGCGCACCATCGGCGCCGTCGAATACCGTCCGGCGGTCGACGACGTGCTCGGCCTGCTCATGCGCGCGGGGCTCGAGGGCGAACGCGACGACGAACTGGTGCACGCCTGTGAAGATTCGCTGGCCCGTTTCGGCAACGAGATCAAGGAAGAGGTGCTCTTTCACAGCGAGCTGGCCGTGGCCGACGGACAGCGCATGGCCCTGGTGCGGGTGCTTGCAGGCATGCCCGAAGACGACGCCGTGCTGAGCGCGCTTCACTCGCTGACCCGCAAGCTGGCCGAACCTGTTGAACGCATCGAAGCCTACGAAATGCTGGCCGATTACCGTCACGACGGGGTACGAACGGTGCTCATGAACGACCTG
>JAWLBW010000345.1:0-4429 GCA_041687475.1 bacterium | reverse complement strand
CAGCTTTGCATGCGCTATTCGAACGCCCTCATTCCCACGCTGAAAGAAACGCCCAAGGAAGCCGAAACCGTCAGTCATCAGCTCATGATGCGGGCCGGTCTCATCCGTCGTCTGGCCGCGGGTATCTACGAGTACCTGCCCCTCGGCCTGCGGGTCATTCGCAAGGTCGAAAACATCATTCGTGAAGAGCTGAACCGGGCAGGCTGCCAGGAAGTGCTGCTGCCGGCCGTCATTCCGGCCGAGCTGTGGCAGGAAAGCGGCCGCTGGGACTTCTACGGCAAGGAACTGCTACGCCTGAAGGACCGCCACGACCGTGAGTATTGCTTCGGTCCCACGCACGAAGAGGTCATTACCGACCTGGTGCGTCGCGAGGTGAATTCCTGGCGTCAGCTTCCCCTGAACCTGTACCAGATTCAGACGAAGTTCCGTGACGAGATTCGTCCCCGCTTCGGTCTCATGCGCGGTCGCGAGTTCATCATGAAGGACGGCTACTCCTTCGATATCGACGCCGAGGGCATGGACCGCTCGTACGACGCCATGTACCAGGCCTACTCGCGCATTTTCGAACGTTGCGGGCTCGACTTCCGCGCCGTCGAAGCCGATACGGGCGCCATCGGCGGCAGTTCGAGCCACGAATTCATGGTGCTGGCCGAGTCGGGCGAAGACGCCGTGTTCAGCTGTAGCGAATGCCGCTACGCCGCCAACGCCGAGAAGGCCGAAAGCAAGATGGTCTGGCACGAAGTCGTGCCCACCAACGAGAGCGTCGCCACCGTCGACACGCCGGGCGTGACCACCATCGAAGACGTGGCGAAGTTCCTGAAGGTGCCCGAATCGGCGCTCATCAAGACGCTGATATACGACACCGACCAGGGGCCCGTCGTCGTGCTCATTCGCGGCGACCAGACTGTGAACGAAGCCAAGGTACGCGCGCGTCTCGGTGTCGACCGCTTTGAAATGGCCGACGAGAATCTGGTGCGCGAAGTGACCGGCGCGCCGGTCGGCTTTGCCGGTCCGGTCGGCCTCAAGGCCCGCATCGTGGCCGACGTGAGCGTCATGCACATCGCCGACGGTGTCACGGGCGCCAATGAGGGCGACAAGCACCTGATTCACGTGGTGCCGAATCGCGACTTCAAGCCCGAAATCGTCGCCGACTTCCGTTTGGTGCAGGTCGATGAAGCCTGTCCGCGTTGCGAAACCGGCAAGCTGCGCGTCGATCGCGGCATTGAAGTGGGGCACATCTTCAAGCTGGGGCTCAAGTACAGCGAAAAGCTGGGCGCGACCTACCTCGACAAGGAAGGCAATTCCCAGCCCATCGTCATGGGCACCTACGGCATCGGCGTCGGCCGCACGGCCGCCTCGAGTATCGAGCAGAACCACGACAAGGACGGCATCATCTGGCCCATCGGCATCGCCCCCTTCCACGTAAACATCTGCGCGCTGGGCACGGGTGGTGAGCCGTTCGAAAAGGCCTACGCCATCGAGAAGGCACTGACGGAGCAGGGCATCGAAGTGCTTGTCGACGACCGTGAAGAACGCCCCGGCGTGAAGTTCAAGGACGCCGACCTCATCGGCATTCCCTTCCGCGTGACGGTGGGCGAGAAAGGTCTTGCCGAAGGCATCGTCGAAGTACGCGACCGCCGCACCGGCCAGGTCGACAAGATTCCGGTCGATGGGGCTGTGGAGGAAATTGCGGCCCGGGTGCGGAACGTGCAGCACGGGCGCACGGCGTAAACCGTGCAGCACGGCCGGACGGCGTGCCGCACGGTTGGTAGTTTGCCGCAGTTGGAGTCATGGTGGTAGGGGAAAGCGCCTCGCTTCGAGAAAAATCCACGTATCACCTTTCACCTTTCACGTCTCACCTTCGTGCAGCACGGGCGCACGGCGTGAACCGTGCAGTACGGCCGGACGGCGTGCCGCACGGTTGGTCGTTTGGCGCAGTTGGAGTCATGGTGGTAGGGGAAAGCGCCTCGCCTCGAGAAGAATCCTCGTATCACCTGTCACCTTTCACGTATCACCCCGATGCGCACGTGCTTCACGGTCGGTGCGTTGGCGCATCGGCCGCGATGTGATACCCTATGTGTTCCCGGGGCTGGGAATGCCCCGGTTTTCTTTTTTCTACCTCAAGAGTATGGCAAACGTCGTTATCGTTGGCGCCCAGTGGGGCGATGAAGGCAAGGGAAAGGTCGTTGACCTGTACACCGAATTCGCCGATGTGATCGTGCGGTTTCAGGGCGGCAACAATGCCGGCCACACCCTTGTCGTCAATGGTGAAAAGACCGTTCTGCACCTCGTTCCCTCGGGCGTGCTGCACGAAAACAAGTGCTGTCTCATCGGCAACGGCGTGGTCGTAGACCCGGCCGTGCTGCTCGAGGAAATGGAAATGCTGCAGCAGCGCGGCAAGCTCCAGCATCCCGAAGCCCTGCTCGTGAGCCAGGAAGCGCACGTCATCATGCCGTACCACAAGACCATCGACCTGCTGCGCGAAGAAAAGCGCGGTTCGTCGAAGATCGGCACCACCGGTCGGGGCATCGGCCCGGCGTATGAAGACAAGGTCGGTCGTCTCGGCATTCGCATGATTGACCTGATCGACCCCAAGGTCTTTCGCCGTAAGCTCGAAGACAACCTGGCGCTCAAGAATCCCTACATCGTCAGCCTGGGTGGAAAAGCCCTGGACATCGACGAAATCTACGACCGCTACATCGCCCTGGGCGAGCGCCTGCGCAAGCACGTGCGCGACACGGCGCGTCTGCTGTGGGACAACATTCAGGCGAAGAAGAAGGTGCTGTTCGAAGGCGCGCAGGGCACGCTGCTCGACGTCGACCACGGCACGTACCCCTTCGTTACCAGCTCGAACACGCTGGCGGCCAATGCCTGCACGGGTTCGGGCGTGGGTCCGCATGTCGTGCATCAGGTGGTCGGCATTACCAAGGCCTACACGACCCGCGTCGGCAGCGGCCCGTTTCCCACCGAGCTGCACGACGAAACCGGCGAGCGCCTTCGTGCGGCCGGGCAGGAGTTCGGCGCCACGACCGGACGGCCGCGCCGCTGCGGCTGGCTCGACATGGTGGCCCTGCGCCAGGCCGCACGGCTGAACGGTCTGACCGGGCTTGCGTTGACCAAGCTCGACGTGCTTACCGGCATGGAAACCCTGAAGGTCGCCGTCGCCTACAAACTGCGGGGCGAGGAAATCGACGCCATACCCGCCACGGTCGACGACATTGAAGCCCTCGAGCCCGTGTACAAGGAATTTCCCGGGTGGACGGAGAGCCTCGACCACGTGCGTGCGCTCGAAGACCTGCCGGCCAATGCCCGTGCTTACGTCGACGCCATTTCCGAGATGTCGGGCGTACCCATCGTACTACTTTCGGTCGGCGCCGGCCGCGAGCAGACCATCGTTCTTCGCAATCCCTTCGAGGAACCCGTACAGGCCTGAAGAACGGTTGCACGGCTGCACGGCGGACGTCCGTCGTCGGTCGTCGGACGTCCGATTAAGTACAGCGCCCGTGCAGCACGGCCGAACGGCTTTCCTGCAGGGCCGGGTGGTCATCTTCCGTCGCTTCGCTTCGGGGAATGGTGTAGAGCAGCCTCCTCCCGCCGGCTCGCACCTGCGGTGCTCGTCCGACCGGTTGGCCGACCTTGACCATTGGGCATTGGCCATTCCGCGTCGTAGACGCGGATAGCCGCTTTCCCCATAATGTAGGGTACGGAGGATATTTCTGCATGGGACTTCTCGTTGACGGCCGGTGGGTCGATAAGTGGTACGAGGCCGATGAAAAGGGGCGCTTCGTGCGTCCGAGCACCAAGTTTCACGACGAGGTGAAGGAGGGCACTGAATTCGCCCCCGAAGCCGGTCGCTATCACCTGTACGTTTCGTACGCCTGCCCCTGGGCCCATCGCACCCTGATCATGCGTAAGCTCAAAGGGCTGGAAGACGCCATTTCGCTGTCGGTGGTAGACCCGTTCATGGGCGAGCAGGGGTGGATGTTCTCCGACTACCCCGATGCCGTTCGCGATACCGTCAGCAACGTCGACTATCTGCATCAGGTGTATACCCGGGCGCGTCCGCATTACACGGGGCGGGTCACGGTGCCGGTGCTGTGGGACAAACAGAAGCACACCATCGTGAACAACGAGTCGCGCGAAATCCTGCGTATGTTCGACAAGAACTTCAACGCGGTGGCGGCGCACCCCGAGCGCGATTACTGCCCCGACGACCTGCGTGACGAGGTCGAGCGCACGCTCGACGAAATCTATAATCCCATCAACAACGGCGTGTACCGTACCGGGTTTGCCGAGACCCAGGCGGCCTACGAAGAAGCGCTTACCGAGCTGTTCGCCGCGCTCGATCACTGGGAAGAGGTGTTGGGCAGCCGACGGTATCTGTGCGGCGACCGCATTACCGAAGCCGACTGGGCCATGTTTACGACCC
>JAWLBW010000344.1:0-4482 GCA_041687475.1 bacterium | reverse complement strand
CGCCGAGAGCAGCAGGTTGCCCAGGTTGGCCTTGAACACTTCGATGGCCGTATCTTCGGCCCGCTGGCGCAGCACGCCGCGCACTTCGACCTGCAGTGAGGGCAGCATGAGGCGGTCGTAGGCATCGACCACGGCGGCAGCGACCGCCAGACCCGACGGCGACGATGCGTTCTTCACGAAGCGCCGCTGCAGCTCGCGGGTAATGGCGTCGCGATCGAGCTCGATCTCGTACGACAGGTGTTCGAGTTTCTCGCCGCGGCGAATGGCCAGCATGCGGTGCGAGGGAATGGTCTTGACCGACTCGCTGAACTCGAAATAGTCCTGGAAACGGGCGGCTTCGGCGTCCTTGGTATCGCCGGGACGACGGCGCGAAACCACGACGCCTTCTTCGAGCAGGCGTTCACGCACGAGGGCGCGGGCGTCGGCGTCTTCGGAGAAACGTTCGGCCAGAATATCGTTGGCCCCCTGGCGCGCCTGCTGCGCGTCTTCGACACCCTTTTCGGCGTCGATGAAGGGTAGGGCCATGTCTTCGACGCTGCGGGCGTCTTCCTGCGCGAAGATGAGGTCGGCGAGTGGCTCGAGTCCCTTTTCCCTGGCCACGCTGGCGCGGGTCTTACGCTTCGGACGATAGGGCAGGTACAGATCTTCAAGCTCGGTGCGGCTTTCGCATTTGATGATGCGCTGCATGAGCTCAGGCGTCATCTTGCCCTGTTCTTCGATGGTCTTGATGACCGTTTCCCGTCGCAGATCGAGTTCGAACATGTCGGACGCGCGTTCGGCCGCCGTGCGAATGGCGACTTCGTCGAGCCCACCGGTCATTTCCTTCCGATAGCGGGCGATGAAAGGCACGGTGGCTTCTTCGGCCAGGAGGCGAAGGGTATTTACGACGCCGGCGCGGGCGTGGTTCAGCTCGCCTGCGATTTTATCGGCATAGCGTTGGATGTGCTCTTCGGTGAGTTTCTTCAGCGCGTCCATAGTCCTGATTCTGTGGGGAAAATGACGGAAACGATAGGAAATAGCGGAATGGCGAAAACCAAAGGCGGAAAAGAGAATCAGTATAACAGAGACGCAAGAAAGGCCAAGGCGCAGGGCACGGTCGGGTGCCGACCCGGCATTCCGGCGACCCACCGGCCGCCGTGCCTCGTGCACCCTTGCGGCACGTGTGATACCCTCTGAAAGCACTCCGCTATTCGTATCGAGGGGTAATCATGCGCCTGTTCCTTCCCGCTATCGCCGCCCTTTCCGTGTCGCTTTCCGGTTGTACGCTGGCCGCCATGGTCGACGAGGCCGCCAATGCCTCGTTCCAGAAGGGACCCTACGAGGTCTCGGAGCATGCCCGCGCGCTGCACGACAGGTTGCTGGTTGCCGATCTGCACGCCGATACGCTGTTGTGGAATCGTGAAATGGATGAGCGCCACGCCATCGGCCATGTCGACCTGCCGCGCATGGAAGAGGGCAATGTCGGGCTGCAGGCCTTCACCATCGTGTCGAAGGTGCCGAGCGGTATCAACGAAAGGGCCACGCCCGACCGCGACGACATGATCACCTTCCTGGCCATGGCGCAAGGATGGCCGGCCGAGACCTGGGGGGTGCTGCACGAGCGTACGCTGTATCAGGCGCGCCGCCTGCACGAGGTCGAAAAGCGTTCGAACGGACGCTTCCGCATCATTCGCACCGCCGACGATCTGCGGCGCTTTATCGAAGACCGGAAGGCCGACCCGAAGCTTTCGGCCGGATTTCTCGGCATCGAAGGGGCGCACGCGCTGAGCGGTAATCTGCGCAACGTGCTCGCTTTCCATGACGCCGGTATTCGCATGATGGCCCCGACGCACTTCTTCGACAACGACATCGCCGGCTCGCAGCACGGCATGGAGAAGGGCGGCCTGACCGACAAAGGCCGTCGCATGATCAAGCTCATGGAAGCGAAGAAGATGATCGTCGACCTGGCGCATGCGTCGGAAAAGACCATTGCCGAAGTTACGGCCATGGCCACCCGGCCGGTCGTGGTATCGCACACCGGCGTGCGCGGAACCTGCGAGAACAACCGCAACCTGACCGACAAGCAGGTACGCGACGTCGCCCGCACCGGCGGGGTCATCGGCATCGCCTACTTTCCCCTGGCCATCTGTGGTGAAGACGCCACGGCTGTGGCCAAAGCCATTCGCTATACCGCCGATCTGGTGGGCGTCGAGCACGTGGCGCTCGGCAGCGACTACGACGGCTTCGTGAAGACGCCCTTCGACACTTCCGGTGTTCCCCTCGTGACCGAGGCGCTGCTGCGCGAAGGCTTCAACGACGAGGAAATCGCCCTGATCATGGGTGGAAACGTCGTGCGGGTACTTCTTTCAGCGCTTCCCTGAAGCGCTGAAAGGATCCCAGATCCCAGATCGCAGATCGCAAACACCGGAGAGAGTTGCGGCACTGTCAACACTAAGTGTTATCGCTTTGGGATCCGCTACGCAAATCCACAATTCTCAATCCTTAATCCACAAGCCAGTTACATGGGAATACCTTTGGGCACCCGACGTAAATTGGCTTTTCTTATTTCCGGGGGCCGCCCTGCGGCGTGTTGACTGGGATCTGCGATCTGGGATCTTCATCCCTCCGTCAAGAACGTGCCACCGCCCACACCAGCATTCCCCATGAAATGAGGAAGGCCGTTCCCCCGATGGGGGTAATGGCGCCGAGCCAGCGTACGCCGGTAATGCTGAGCAGGTAGAGCGTGCCCGAAAAAATGAGAATGCCGACCAGCATCGTCCACCCCGAGGCGCGCACGAGACCCACCTGGGGTAGGTGCTGGGCGATGAGGCCCACGGCCAGCAGCCCCAGGGCGTGGTAGAAATGATATTCCACCCCCGTCTTATATACGGCCAGCAGATCGGGCGTCAGTTTCGCGCGCAGCCCGTGCGCCCCGAAAGCGCCGAGTCCCACGGCCAGAAAGGCATTGACCGCCCCCAATATCACAAAAATCTTCGCTGAAGCTTCCATTGTACTTATCCTTTCCAACGTCACGGCGCATCCGTGAGTGTAGCGCCGATCACCTGTCCCAATTCGGGTTGAGCAGGTGCTGCACGGCGTGATACGTGAAAGGTGAAAGGTGATACGAGGGAATCTGCTCGGAGCGAAGGTCTTTCCCCAGCCACCGTGTTTCACCATCCGCATACCATCAACCTTGCAGCACGAACGTATCACGTATCACGTATCACGTGTCGAGGCTCTCCCAACCCGGCAGGACTTGCGTAGAAGCCGCCGCCAACGCATGAGACTCGGACCTTATCCCCCTCGCCCCATCTCCCCCTCGACCTGCAACCGTACCGCCTACTCGTCTTCCCGCACGCGAACCAGTCCTTCCTGAACCACCGAGGCCACAAGTTTACCGTCGCGGGTGAAGATGCTGCCCCGGTTGAAGCCCCTCGAATTGCCGGAGCTCGGGCTGTCCATACTGTACAGCAGCCACTCGTCGGCGCGGAAGGGCCGGTGAAACCACAGCGCATGGTCAAGGCTCGCGACCTGCACGTGTCGCATCATGAAGGTCAGCCCGTGCGGCAGCATGGCCGTACCCATGAGCCAGAAGTCCGATGCATAGGCCAGCACGGCCTGATGCAATGCCATATCATCGTTCAGCTTACCGGCGGCGCGGAGCCAGTAGTTTCGGTAGGGCGGCTTCTTTTCAGGCTGGAAGGGATTCTCGGGATCGATGGGCCGAAACTCGATGGGGCGCGGCTGCATGAACTTGGCGCGCAACTTTTCGGGTAGATGGTCGACCACCAGGGCACGCAGCTCCATTTCGCTCTTGAGCTCTTCCGGCGGCGGCACGTCAGGCATATCGATCTGATGTTCGCCGCCGTTTTCGTGCACCTGAAAGGAGCAGGCCATGTTGAAGATGGGGCGCCCGTGCTGAATGGCCTTCACGCGGCGGGTCGTGAAGCTTTTGCCGTCGCGAATGCGGTCGACTTCGTACACGATGGGCGCTTCCATATCGCCCGGCCGCAGGAAGTAGGCGTGCAGCGAATGGGCCATTCGGTCGCGCTCGATGGTACGACCGGCGGCGACGAGCGACTGGCTGAGCACCTGACCGCCGAACACGCTGCGGCCCCCGATGTCTCGGCTCTGGCCGCGAAAGATGTTGTCTTCGATGCGCTCGAGGTCGAGCAGGCGAACGAGTTCGTCGACGGCTTCACTCATGGCGATGGCTCTCCCTTCTGTGAAACATTATTGTCGCAGCTGACAGCAGCCGGTGGAAGCCGTGTTTGCCATAAATTCGTGTTGAGGCGGAAAGCTGCGTAGAGGATACACGGAGACGCGAAGGCGCAGAGGGAGCTTGCTCGACCCCAAAGGCCGTCCAGAGCACTAAGATGCAACCGAAGGGTAAGAGCGGCCCCCTTTCAGGCTGATGATCCTACACATCTTCAGTCCCGGAGGGACGACTCAGTTGTAGCCCAGGACGTAAGTCCTGGGTATCAGAAAGGAAATAGAAATGAA
>JAWLBW010000343.1:0-4517 GCA_041687475.1 bacterium | reverse complement strand
CCATGGCCCCCTTCGAGAATCTGCATGAAGCCGCGCAGTTATCCGGGCTGTCGCCGGCCGTTCTGCTCGACGAACTCAATCGCGAGATCGATACGCGAAAGAAGGAGCCGCGCGCATGACCCCCGATAAGGTAACCCGCGTGCTGCACGGCGTGAACGACCCCGAACTGGGCATCA
Source organism: bacterium (assembly GCA_041687475.1). Taxonomy (GTDB): domain Bacteria; phylum J088; class JAWLBW01; order JAWLBW01; family JAWLBW01; genus JAWLBW01. The sequence continues at coordinate 4,341 of JAWLBW010000343.1, read as the reverse complement.
ACATCGTCGATCTCGGCCTCGTTTACAGCGTGGCAGTCGATGACGACGCCATTTCCGTCGACATGACCATGACCACGCCGGCCTGTCCGATGAGCGCGCACCTGGTCGACGAAGCGACGACGATTCTGCGCGACCACTTTCCGCATGCCCGGGCGGTATCGGTAAACCTGGTGTGGGAGCCGGCCTGGCACCCCGAACGAATGACGGAAACGGCCCGCCGCTTTCTCGGATGGACCTGAGCAAAGCCTCCTGGCCCCACGATGCAACCGGAGACAGATTGATGGAAACAATGACGACCATCGACGTGCGCACCATCTTTCCCCGCGAGCGCCACGCGCTCATCTTTCAGACCTTCGACGCCCTGCCCCCCGGCGCGGCCCTCGAACTGGTCAACGACCACGACCCCGTACCGCTGCACCATCAGTTCGCCGCCGTACGACCCGACCAATTTTCCTGGCAGTATCTTCAGCAGGGGCCGGATCTCTGGCGCGTTCGCATCGGCAAGGCGGGCTGACCCTGCGGGTACTCCTTTTCTGGTGTGGGGGAAGCCGGGTGGCTTCCCCCGCATGTTTTTCTTCGACCTGAAAGAGACTCCGGACGAAAGATGCAGACGCTGTATCACATATCGGTCTGGCTGCATATTCTCGCAGCGGCGGCCTGGGTGGGCGGCATGGCCTTTCTCGCCGCGGTCATCGTGCCCACCCTGCGACGCCCCGAAATGCGCATGCAGGCGGTCGACCTCATTCACGCAACGGGCACCCGCTTTCGCACCCTGGGTTGGGCGGCATTGCTGACCCTGCTCGCGACCGGCGTCTACAACCTCGACTACCGGGGTTACGACTGGGCGCACCTGTTTTCGGGCGAACTGTTCGAGGGCGCCTTCGGAACGACGCTGCAACACAAACTCGAGCTGGTAACCCTCATCTTCGGCCTCAGCCTGGTTCACGACTTTTTCATCGGCCCCCGCGCCACGGAAGTATGGAAGTCGGCCCCGCAGAGCGCCGCCGCGCAGAAATATCGGAAGACGGCGTCGTACATGGGGCGGCTCAACATGCTGCTCGCCCTTGTTGTCGTTTATATGGCCGTCAGACTCGTACGAGGAGGCTGACATGGAAGGCTTCCGCCCCCGAAGACTCGTACTCCTGGCCGCCGGCATGGCTACCCTCTTTCTCGCCCTCATCGGCGGTCTGGCGCGAATGGGGTGGAATCTACCGGCCCGCCCCGACTGGGTCGTGCTGCACGGCCCCCTTCTCATGGGCGGCTTCTTCGGAACGGTAATCGGCCTCGAGCGGGCGGTCGCGCTGCAATCGCGTCTGGCCTGGGGGGTTCCCCTCCTTACCGCGGCAGGCTCGATTCTTGCCCTTACGGGGAAGGCCCAGACGGTTGCCGCAGCCATGTGGGTTGCCGCCTCCCTCGGCCTCATCGGCGTTTTCGTCGTTCTTCTCCGCAGGCAGCCGACGCTTTTCATGGCAACCATGGCCGGGGGCGCCGTACTCTGGGCCGTCGGCAACCTGACGTGGCTGCTGGGCTTTCCCATTCCCCACATCGTGTGGTGGTGGGCCGGCTTTCTCGTACTCACCATCATGGGCGAACGCCTCGAACTCAATCGCCTGCTGCAACCGACCCCGCTGACCCGGGCCTGGTTCGTGGGCGCCATGCTGCTGTTCACGATTTCGGTGGCCGCTGCCATGCGGCTTCCCGACGCACTTCGCATAACCGGCGTTTCGCTGCTGCTCATGGCTGCCTGGCTGGCCCGCTGGGACATCGCCCGAAGAACCATAAGGGGAAGGAATCTCACCCGCTTCATCGCCCTCTGCCTGCTCAGCGGTTACGTCTGGCTCGCCGTCTCAGGCCTGATCTTGCTGTTCGGGCGACCCCAGATTGCCGGACCCCTTTACGATGCAGGGCTGCACGCCTTGTTCCTCGGTTTCGTCTTCGGCATGATCTTCGGGCACGCGCCGGTCATCTTTCCCTCCATACTCGGCGCCCGGTATGTTTTCAGCCGTCGACACTACCTGCACCTCGCACTGCTGCAGGCATCCCTGCTCCTGCGCATCGGCGGCGGGGTACTCGGGGTCGACGCCTGGCGTACCTGGGGCGCCCTGTTCAACGGACTTTCCATTACCCTTTTCGTGCTCGTAACCGTGACCTCCATGCGCTTCGCAAAGGCCCGCCACCGAGTCGACGAAGCCGCCACGGCAACCCGATAGGGCCCGCGGGTTTTCCCCGGCAGACTCCGTAGCCGAAAGCACGTCGACGGGGCACTTGAAAGGCCGCGATGGGTACGCGTGGCCGAACCGGACCCAATCGTTCGTGAATTTTTTTTTCGTCAGCTCCCCTTTACTCGACCGGCTTCCCCCCCTTCAAATCGTCACACAGTTGCCCTAGATTGGAGCGAATGGTTGCAGTGGCTTCAGGGTGATCGGGCGCTGCATGCATCGCTTCGATACGACCTCTGTCGTCCAGCGGCCCACTTCATTGCTGGGCATGCATCTTGCTGTGACCGCTCCGACCCCCGTTGTGCCTTGAAAGGGCGTGTACGCCTGATCGCCAGGCATGACGAAGATCATACGGCCGCATGGTTGCCGGCGCTATGCTGTGACTCAGAAAAGGAGCCTACTATGAAACTTGCCGTTAAATTCTCACTCGGTCTGAGCAGCCTGCTGCTCGGCACCATGACCATGCTCACCTTCACGGTTCCTTATCTGCAGGCTGCGGATAATGGAGCAAAAGGCAAAAAGGAAGCGGCCGAGGAACACAAGACCGATCCGTCTGCCGAATACGAGACCGGCGCCGGCATCACCCCCGGCGACGTCAAGCGCGTCATTACCCCCGGCGCCCCCGACATGACCCAGGCAGAGTTCGACCACGCGCAGGAAATCTATTTCCAGCGCTGCGCCGGCTGCCACGGCGTGCTTCGCAAGGGCGCCACCGGTAAGGCGCTGACCCCCGACATTACCCAGGAAAAGGGCCTCGAATACCTCAAGGCCTTCATCAACTACGGCTCGCCGCTGGGCATGCCGAACTGGGGTACCTCGGGCGACCTGACCGCAAAGGAAGTCGACATGATGGCGCGCTTCGTCATGCACGAACCGCCCACGCCGCCCGAATGGGGCATGGACAAGCTGACCGAAAGCTGGAAGGTCATCGTGCCCCCCGAAAAGCGTCCGACCAGGAAGATGAACAAGTACAACATCGAAAACATCTTCTCGGTAACCCTGCGTGACGCCGGCCAGATTGCCCTCATCGACGGCGACAGCAAGAAAATCATCAACGTCGTCGACACCGGCTACGCCGTGCACATCTCGCGCCTTTCGGCTTCGGGACGTTATCTGTACGTCATCGGCCGCGACGGTCGCGTGAACCTGATCGATCTGTGGATGAAGACGCCCGACAACGTGGCCGAGATCAAGATCGGCATGGAAGCCCGCTCGGTCGAGACCTCGAAGTACAAGGGCGAAAACGGTAAATACGAAGACAAGTTCGCCATCGCCGGCGCTTACTGGCCGCCCCAGTACGTCATTATGGAAGGCGACACCCTCAAGCCCCTCAAGGTCGTTTCGACCCGCGGCATGACGGTCGACAAGCAGGTTTACCACCCCGAACCCCGTGTCGCCGCCATCGTGGCCTCGCACTACAACCCCACCTTCATCGTCAACGTGAAGGAAACGGGCAAGGTTCTCATCGTCGACTACACCGATCTGAAGAACCTGAAAACCACCACCATCGACACCGCGCTCTTCCTGCACGACGGCGGTCTCGACTCGACCGGTCGCTACTTCCTCGTGGCCGCCAACGCGTCGAACAAAATCGTCGTCATCGACACGAAGGAAAGTAAACTCGAAGCGATTGTCGACGTGGCGGCCACCCCGCACCCCGGCCGCGGCGCCAACTTCGTGCACCCGAAGTATGGTCCGGTCTGGGCCACCAGCCACCTGGGCGACGAGGCCATTACCCTCCTCGGCACCGACCCCAAGAAGCATAAGAAGTATGCGTGGAAGGTGGTCGAAACCCTCGAGGGCCTCGGCGGCGGTTCGCTCTTCATCAAGACGCACCCCAAATCGAGCAACCTCTGGGTCGACACGCCGCTCAACCCCGACGAAGCCATCAGCAACTCGCTGGCGGTCTTTGATCTGAAGAACCTCTCGAAGGGTCCGCAGACCATTAACGTCGCCGAGCTGACCGGCATCAAGGATGGTCCGCGGCGTGTCGTGCAGCCCGAATACAACAAGGCGGGCGACGAACTGTGGATCTCGGTGTGGAACGGTAAGGACCAGGAATCGGCCATCGTCGTCTTCGATGACAAGACCCGCAAGGTCAAGAAGGTCATCAAGGACAAGC
>JAWLBW010000342.1:0-4622 GCA_041687475.1 bacterium | reverse complement strand
CTCCTGCCCTCGAGAAACCAGGTCGCCAGCATCCACGTCGCGTAAACCGACACGGCAATGGCCAACCCGTTGCGTCGCACGGGAGTGGTATAGGATGGATGTTCGGCCATCGGAGTTCTCAGACTCCATTGTAAGTCATCTTTTCCGAAGGCAAAGGGGGCCTTCAGGCGCTGTTTCGTTCGGGCTGGTCCGAAGCGCCGCCGCCGCCCGGAGCCTGTTCGGAATCGACGGGCGCGTCGGGTTCGTCGCCCTTCACCAGGTGCATGACGAGACGCAGCCAGTCCTGCTCGCTTTCCGACAATCGCCAGGCGTGCCTGCCGCGCGCCCGCAGACGCTTGACAGCCTCATGGGCGAAGAAGCAATACGGCCCCCGGCACCAGGCAAGGATTTCCCCTTCGGGGGGAAGCTTCGCCAGCCCTTCTTCGAGGTGATCGGGCGATATGTGCACGGCGCCCGGCAGGTGCCCCGCCCTGTACTCTTCGAGCGGACGCACGTCGATGAGCGTAAAGGTGTGGTTCGCGAGCAGGCGCTGCAGGCGTTCGGGCGGCATGTGCAGAATCTCGCCTTCGGTTTCGTCGAAGGCCCTGCCCCGCAGTTGCACGATTTCGGGCATGCGCACTTCGGAAACGGTGCGAATGCTGCGCAACAGGTGAACCACATGGTCGTGGGCCAGCCGGTATATGACGCAGAGGCCGTCGCGGGTGCACTCGACCAGACGGGCTTCGACCAATATCTGCAGATGGCGGGCCGCATGCGAGAATTCAAGGCCCGTTTCCCTCGCCAATGTTTCGACGGTGTGCGGCCCGCGCGCCAGCATTTCGAGCAGTTCGATGCGCTTCGGGTCCGACAGCGATTTGCCGACCTGCGAAAACAGCTCATAAAGGCGTGATGTCTGCTCGCGGTCCATACGTTCATTCTACTCCGAATCGGCAGATTCGGGTATGTGGCGGGAAGGCGAGACCGTCAGACCGTCAGACCGTCAGACCGTCAGACCGTTAGACCGTCAGACCGTCAGACTTTCAGACTGTCGGACTTTCGGAAACGTCTGATCGGGGGAACGCTGCCTGCCCGGGGAAAGCCGCTTGGCTTGGTCGGCAAAACGCTCCTGCGTCAGCGCACTCGCGGAAGTCTTCAGCGCAGGCTGGCGCGAATCTGCGAACCTTCGACGGCGTCGACCTTGAGTTCAACGCCCGGAAACTCATGGGTCTCGATGCGCTCGGCCAGCACCTGGGGGGTACCTTCGTAACGAACCTTGAGCGTGGCAACCGTCACGTCGAAGCGATACAGGTTGGCTGCGCTGACGCCTTCGAGGCTCGCAAGCGAAGTACCGATGCGCTCGGCGTCCTGCTCGTCGGCCACGCCGCTCAGTACCACGCGGGCGACGGCCCTTCCGCCCGTGGCTTCGCTCCACGCGCGCAGAAACGGCACGAACCCCTGCCTGACACCTTGCTTGGCGGCCGATACCAGCGCCTTGATGGGGGCCCGTTCGGCCATGCCTTCGATACCGCGTTCCGTAACCGAAACCTGGGCGAGCACATGGCCGTTGTCGCTGTCGACCGCCTGCAGGCGCAGGCGCGCGTGCGAGGCATAAAGAATGTTGCGGAACGATTCGGCCTCGCCCACGTGGGCCGTGGCCACCAATACCACGTCGGCACCGGTGCCCCGCCCCAGCATGGCGGCAAGACGGGCGTCGCCTCTGCCGAGAGCCTGCACTTCTTCTCGCTCAAGGCTCTGTCGGGCGGGCCAGGCTTCGATGACTTTCATGCCCTTGTACTCGAGGTACTCGGCCACCGCGCGTTCGGCTTCGTTGGCGAGTCGCCACTCGTCGTCGCGCATGACGACCACGACCAGGGTGCGTGGCTTGGGCACCGCTTTCCACGCGGCCAGTGCGTCTCGCCGTATCGATGCGGCATTGACCCAGGCGTCGATGGCGATGTGGGCTTCGCCACCCACCACGGCCTCGGAAACCACTTCGACCCGCTCGACATAACCGGCCAGCCCCGGATCAAGCCACTTCGAAATGAGCCCGTAGTCTTCGACCACCGTTCGAGCGACCGCTTCGCGACCGACCGTTTCGGCGGCATTGCGCATCGCCTCGCGTATTGCATTATGCATCGCAGCGTCGCGAAGTCCGTCAATCACGGGGGCGCGCCCTTCACCTCTTGCCTGCTCGAGCTTTTCGTCTGCCTCGACCGACGATGCAACCAGGCCTACGACAAACAACGCACCGGCCACGCCACGCAGAACCCTGCGCCGGCTGCCGGAAACGGCGCCGCGACCGGGGAAGACGCGACCAGTTTTTGATTGGGTAACTTTCACGGAATAACGCTGCTTTCCGGGTAAACGACTCACGACGAAGTGTTCTCTGCCGAACCGGAAATGCGAAAGTCGTACCCACAAAGACTAGCAGACCTGTCCATGCGCCAACAACCGATGTGGCCACAAAGTCACAGCCTTGCCGGCGGGCACTCGAACTGCCGCACGCAGCCGCTTCGACCTAAACTGGTGCCAAGAAACCGCGTACAGTCAGGAACGAATTATGATGCTTATTGCCTTGCTCACCGGATTGTCCATGGCCGCCGTTTCGCCGGCGGTCGCGAACGGGGCCGAGTCGGCAGATGCGCCACGTGCGCAGCTGGTGCAGGCAACCCCGACAGACCCGGGTCAGATCGGCCTGCCTCCGGCCCCGACGGTCGCGCCGCCCCCGGGCATCAACACCATGCGCCCCGGCGGCGTCATTACCCCGGCGACGCCCGGCGTTCTGCCCATGGTCGAGCAGAGTACGCCCCAGGCCCAGACCACGCTTGCGCCGCGGCCGAGCGGCGGCGTTCTTCAGCCGACGACCCCGGCCGATGTGAATCCACCGGCGGTAAACCGGGCCCTCAATCTGCCGTCGCAGGCGGTACTGCCTTCGGCCGAGACCCTGGTCGACCAGCCGGCGACCGACATCGAGCGCAACCTGCCGGGCCCCGTCATCGTGCTGAACGGCCCCATCGTCTTTCCCATCGTCGAGAATGCGACGGCGGGCCCGCTTGAAGAGCCGCTGCCCAACAGCACGGCGCCTCGCGCCCCGCTGAACGCCCCGGGAACGGCCATGCAGCCGCCGGTCGAGACAATCATTCCCGACAACGAGCTCGACAGTAACCTGAACGCCGAGCAGGCGGGCGGCCTCGTAACGCCGCCGGGCCCGACGGTCATCGGTCCGGCCGAATCGCTGACGCCGCAACCCGAAGCCGACGGAGCCATCAACCGGCAGCAGCCCGGCGGCGCCGTTACGCCCCCGGGTACGGCCGTGCAGCCGCCGGCCGAGTCGGTCGTTCCGCGTACGACACCCCGGGGCACGTCTACGGACCAACAGTCCGGTACGGTCACCCAGCAGGATCAGCCGGGCGCAATGCAGGTACCTTCGGAAACGGTGGTTCCCCCGACGGCCGTCAACGGCGCGGTCAACACGCAGCAGCCCGGCGGCGCCGTGACGCCCCCCGACGCCGCCGTCGAGCCGGCCGCCGAAGCCCTTGTGCCGGCACAGGGGGTAAACGGCGCCGTCAACCGGCAGCAACCCGGCGGTGCGGTTACGCCGCCTCTGCAGTCGGTTCAGGGGATGAGCGAACAGGCCAATCCGTCGGTGTTCACCAACCAGGATCTCGAGAACCTGCAGCCCCGCGGCTTCGAGGTGTTCGGCCTGCAGCAGGAAACCGCCGTTCCTACCGTGCGCACCGGTGCCGATGCACAGACCGATACCCGGGTAGCGCCGGCAGAACGAAGACCGGCCGTACAGCCCCCTGTCGAAACCGTCGTGCCCGGCGGCGAGGAAACGGCACCGCGGGTACAACCCCCGGTTACCGACGTAACGCGACAAGCGCAGCCCTCGGGCACGGCTGGTACGCAGGAAGCCGTGGTACCCCGCGGGGGTGAGACGCCCGGCGAAGAACCGGCGGCCCCTCGCGTGCAACCCGAGGTCGAGCGCCTGCGGCAGGCCCCCACCGTGCAACCTCCGGTCGAAGACATCGAGCGTGGAAGCGGCGACCAGCCGCCCGCGGTTGAACCGCCGGTCGAAACGGTGGTGCCCCAACCCAGCGTGCAGCCCCCGGTTACCGACGTGACCCGGCCCTCGGCCTCGCAGGAGGCCGTCGTACCGGGCGCGCGAAGCGGCGGCGAAACCCCGGGCGAGGAACCCAGGCGGTACCGGGCCGTTCCCCAGGTCGAGGGCCTGCGCGTCACCCCGTCCGTGCAACCGGGCGTAGAGAGTGTTGAACCGGGTAGCGATGGTGAACCGGCAAGGGCGCAGCCCCCGGTCGAGTCGGTGGTGCCGGGCTTCAGCGTAGAACCCCCGGTAACAGACGTCACCCGCCGTGGGCATACCGAACAGGAAGCGGTCGTACCCGAGGCACGCCAAGACACGACACCCGGCGGTAAGCCGCAGGTCGAGGGGGCCCGGCCGGCCCCGGCGGTACAACCGCCCGTGCAGGACATCGAGCGCGGTCAGGGACAGGAAGCCCCGGCGGTCGAGCCACCCGTCGAGACCGTCGTGCCCGGTTCCGAGCGCGAACAGCAACCGGAGCAACAGCAGCAGGGCACGCAGGAGCCGAACACCCAGTCGCAGGAAACCAGCGGCCGCAATG